>NZ_AP019822.1:654494-981741 GCF_007990505.1 Pseudoleptotrichia goodfellowii
AAAGTATAACCGATAAATAAGTTGATGCGTAAATACTTTTGATTCCGAAACTTCCTCCGATAAGTATAAATCCCAATGAAAACAGTATGACATTGCCTATAGCTATAATAATACTGTTGGATATTCCGAAAATATGATTTATAATCAAAGCAAATCCTGTAATTCCACCACTTGCAATTTTATTCGGGAAAAGAAAAAAATGAAGCCCGAAAGCAAGTAAAGTAACTCCGATACTTATAAAAAAATATTCTTTTAAAATTTTAGCAAATTTATTTTTCATAAAAATTATTATCTCCTGTTATTTATTAAATATAGTAACAAGCTATTATAGTGTTTTAAGTGTGTAATGTCAAGGTAAAATTTTTTAATTTGACGGCTGAAATTACGAAAATATTTCTTTGTATTTTTAGAGATATTTGTGCTATAATATTATAATTTATAGTAATATTACGGGAAATATAACCAATGAAACAGGGTTTTAAAGAAGTGTTTATTTAAAAATATAATATAAATAAAATCAATAAGGAGGATAAATCGAAATGAGTCAGAAATCTAAAGTAATAATGGACGGATTAACTTTTGATGATGTTTTGCTTATTCCGCAGGCATCGGAAGTATTACCTCATGAAGTTTCTTTAAAAACAAAAGTTACAAAAAAGCTGGAATTAAACATTCCCGTTATGAGTGCGGCGATGGATACGGTTACGGAATCGCAACTTGCCATTGCTATTGCAAGAGAAGGAGGAATCGGCTTTATTCATAAGAATATGACAATAGAAAGACAAGCCGATGAAGTGGAAAAAGTAAAAAGATATGAAAGCGGAATGATAACAAACCCGATTACTTTAGAGGAACATTCGATATTACAGGAAGCAAATGATTTAATGAAAAGTTATAAAATATCGGGATTGCCGGTTATAGACAAGAAGGGGAATTTGAAAGGGATTATTACTAACAGAGATTTAAAATATAGAGAAGATTTGACAATAAAAGTAGAAGAAGTAATGACAAAAAAAAATCTTATCACTGCACCTGTAGGAACTACACTTGATGAAGCGAAATCTATTTTACTTGAACACAGAATAGAAAAATTACCGATTGTTCAGGGAAAAAAGCTCAAAGGTCTGATAACAATAAAAGATATCGACAATAAAATTAATTATCCCAATGCGTGTAAAGATGCTCACGGAAGGTTGAGAGTAGGAGCTGCTGTCGGGATAGGAAATGATACTTTGAAAAGAGTGGAGGCTCTTGTAGAAGCCGGAGTAGATATAATCACTGTAGATTCGGCACATGGACATTCCAAAGGGGTTATTAAAAAGATAAAAGAAATAAGAAAAGCATTTCCCGATTTGAATTTGATCGGGGGAAATATTGTAACTAAAGAAGCGGCTCTTGATCTTATAAAAGCCGGAGTAAATGCTGTAAAAGTGGGAGTAGGACCGGGATCTATATGTACTACAAGAGTAGTTTCAGGAGTAGGAGTACCTCAAATTACTGCAATTCTTGAAATAGCAGAAGTTTGTGAGAAAAAATCGATAGGACTTATAGCCGACGGAGGAATAAAATTATCGGGAGATATAGTAAAAGCCATAGCTGCAGGAGCAGACTGTGTAATGTTGGGAGGACTTCTTGCAGGAACAAACGAAGCACCGGGAGAAGAAATCATATACAACGGAAGAAAATTCAAAACGTATGCGGGAATGGGCTCGCTGGCTGCAATGAAAAGAGGAAGCAGCGACAGATATTTTCAGTTGGAATCTGCAACGGAAAAACTGGTTCCCGAAGGAATCGAGTCGATGGTGCCTTTTAAAGGAGCATTGAAAGATACGATTTATCAGTTGTGCGGAGGACTCAGATCGGGAATGGGATATTGCGGTACACCGACAATAGAAAAATTGAAATCTGACGGGAAATTTGTGAAAATAACAAATGCAGGACTTAAAGAAAGTCATCCTCATGATGTTATAATTACAAAAGAAGCTCCTAATTACAATGCTTCAAATTAATTTTAAGAGAGGAATAACGGAAAAAATGAAAAGTTTAAGAAAAACAGTATTTTTAGCGATATTAGTATTAAGTATAGGAAGTCTTTCTTTTTCTTTTGAAGACTACTATAAGAAAGTTTATATTGTGAAAATTTCAAAAAAAGAAATATATAAAGCTGTAAATGCAAATCAGAATCAGCAGAAAAAATTGTCGAAAATTTTTGATGAATATCAGAAAAAAGCCGAGAAGATTGAAAAACAGTTGAAATCTTTTGAAGATAAAAAAAGTCAGATTGGTAAAATAGAAAAAGACAGATATTTTAAAATAGCTGAAGTTTTGTCTTTTGAGCAATTAAAAGAGTTTAATAAATATACCAATCAGAAAAAACTTGAATTTGAAGAAAAAAATGACAAAATCAAAAGTTTAATGGACGATCTTAACCTTGAAAATGAACAGAAAGCTGAAATATTAAAGTTGGACAGGGATTTTAAAAGAACCGTCGGAAGATTGAAAGAAGAGCGTTTATCTGAAGAAAATTTTGCTTCTGAATATGAAAGTCTGAAAAAAGTAAGAAATGAAAAAATAAGAGCATTGTTAAATGAAGAACAGATAAAAGTCGTTGACAGTTATAAATTTTAATAAAAAGGAGCCACGATTATGAGTAAATTTATAGTAAATGAGTCTTTTTGGAATATTTTTCCTGAAGCTAATATAGGAGTGTTATTACTTGAAAATATTGATAATTCAAAAGAATCTTCTGAAAATATTGTAAAACTTTTGGAGGAAAGTAACAAAGAAGCAAAAAAGCACCTTACAGAAGATCAGCTGAGCAAAAATCCTGTTATTGCCATATGGAGAGAAGCTTATCAAAAATTTAAAACAAAAAAAGGTGTTCGTTGCAGTATAGAGGCATTGTTAAAAAGAGTGGAAAAAGGATCGGGAGTTTCAACAATTAATCCTCTGGTGGATATTTATAATGTTGCTTCTTTGAAATACGGACTTCCTGTGGGTGCCGAAGATATAGAAACTTTTGAAGGAGATCTTGTTCTTGGAGTAACCGAAGGAAATGACGAGTTTTATGCTTTGGGAGATGAGGAAAATTCGCCGACTCTTGAAGGAGAAATTTGCTATAAAGATGATAAAGGTGCAGTTTGCCGTTGTTTTAACTGGAGAGACGGTCAAAGAACCATGATTACAGAAAAAACCCGAAAAGCTTTTGTAGTAATAGAATATGTAAACGGAGAGAAAAACGAAGATATTGAGAAGGCACTCGAAATGATAGCGGAGTATACTGAAAAAGAGTTGGGAGCCAAAAAAGTTTCCTTGAAAATATTGAATAAAAATGAAGACAGAATAAATTTAATTTAATAAAATTGATTTCAGACAGGAGCATGAATAATGTTCCTGTTTTTTTAGAAATACTAATTTTATTGGAAGCAAAAATATTTATAATTTGAAGAAAATTAAGTGATATTTTTCCTAATTTATAATTTCTGCATGTGAAATAAAAAATTTTATTTTCAGTATTGAAAGTTAGAAAAAACAAGGGTATAATATATTAAATAAATCAATATGAATGGAGGAAAAGCAAAATGGCAAAAATGAAAGCTGCAAGATGGTACAAACAGAGAGATGTACGTGTTGAAGAAATTGAAATACCTCAAATGGGTGAAAACCAAATAAAGATCGCTGTGAAATATTGCGGAATTTGCGGAAGTGATTTACACGAATATTTAGGAGGTCCTATATTTATTCCTGTAGAAGCTCCACACCCTTATACAAATGAAAAAGCACCTATAACTATGGGACATGAGTTCAGCGGTGAAGTTGTTGAAGTAGGTTCGGGAATCAAAAAATTCAAAGTGGGAGACCGTGTTACTGTAGAACCTATATTTGCAAAAGACGGATTGAAAGGAAAATACAATCTTGATCCTAACTTGACATTTATAGGATTGGGAGGCGGAGGAGGAGGATTCTCCGAATTTGTAGTAGTTAATGAAGATCAGGCTCATAAATTACCTGATGAAATAGATTATGAACAGGGAGCATTGACTGAACCTGCAGCAGTTGCTTTGTATGCTGTTCGTCAAAGTAAATTCAGAACAGGAGATAAAGTTGCAGTATTCGGATGCGGACCTATAGGATTATTGATAATAGACGCTTTGAGAGCAGGAGGAGCAACAGAAATTTACGCTGTGGAACTTTCTCATGAAAGGCAGGAAAAAGCTGCAAAATTGGGAGCGATAATTATTGATCCGTCAAAAGTTGATGCGGTAAAAGAAATTAAAGAAAGAACAAACGGCGGAGTAAACGTTTCTTACGAAGTTACAGGTGTACCTAAAGTATTGGAACAGGCTTTGGAATCTGCTGAAAAAGACGGAGAATTAATGGTTGTAAGTATATGGGAAAGTTCAGCTCCTATTCATCCAAATGAAATCGTAATACAGGAAAGAGCAATGAAAGGTGTTATCGCTTATCGTGATGTATTCCCTAGTACATTGGATTTGATGAAAAAAGGATATTTCTCTAAAGATCTGCTTGTAACAAAACATATTAAAATTGATGACATTGTAACTGAGGGATTTGAGGCTCTCGTTAAAGAAAAAAGTCAGGTTAAAATTTTAGTATCTCCTAAATAAAAAAAGGAATAGAAATTGAAATTCTTGAACTCCCGTTATTCGTAATCTTACGGATACAATAATCGGGAGTTTTTATTTAAAATCAGTTATTTCATATTTGATATATATAAAATAAGTTGTTTAAAAAATCAAGTAGAGTTTTTAATAAAAAAATGATACTATTAATATAAATAAAGAGGTGAATTTATATGGAAATACATAATGAAATAAAGATAGATTTTGAGCTGACAAATAAGTTAAAAAGAACTATAGAAAAATTGGAAAGAGTATTTTGGGTAGCACAACATTATGATGAGGAAAGTAAAGAGTACAGTAAACTTGACGGAAAATTTTTGATATTATGTGATGATTTGGAAATTGATGCTAAAATGGGAGCAAGAGCAGGTTATATAACTTGGGAACAGGTAGATTTATTAATGGCGAAATACAGATTTTAAACGGAGAAAGATGGTTGTTATGGAAATAAAAGATTACACAGGCTTTAAAGAGGGAAATAAATTTTATGGAGGAAATGCAGGTCATAAAATAAGCATAATAGAAAATGGAGTAAAATGGTTGCTAAAGTTTCCTAAGAGTACATATAATTTAGAAAATGTTGATATGTCATATACTTCAGCACCTTTATCAGAATATATAGGTAGCAAAATATATGAAATTTTAGGACATGATGTTCATGAAACTAAGTTGGGAATATACGACAGTAAATTAGTTGTTGCCTGTAAAGATTTTACAACAAAAGATTATGACTTTTTTGAATTGCACGAAGTGAAAAATAGTTATTTAGGAAAAAATGAAGCTAAAAGAGAGTATATAATGAGAAAAAGTAAAACAAGTAGAGATGAGGTAAATTTGGAAGAATTGCTATTTGTTTTAGATAATTATGAGAAATTAACTAAAATTCCCGGAATAAAAGAAAGGTTTTGGGATATGTTTGTAATAGATAATTTTATAAATAATAATGATAGACATAATGGAAATTGGGGTATTCTTTCAAATGAATCGGGAATGAAATTAGCACCTGTATATGATAACGGAGCCGGTTTCTTTTTAAAACATGATACAAATAAAATTAAGAAAATTTTATCTGATGAAGAGAGATTTAATCAGATAGTAGAAAATGGGAGAACGCCGTATATTTATGACGGAAAAAAGATAGATTCTTCAACAGTTATAAAAAAATTATCTTTTGAAAAGGGAGAAAACATAGCAGAAAATATGGATTTAAAAAAAGCTGTTTTAAGAAACGTTCCTAAAATTGAATTAAATAGAATATTTAAATTGATAGATGAGATTCCTGAAAAGGAAAAAGGAATAAAAGTTATGTCGGATTTAGAAAAAGTTTTTTATAAAAAATTTTTAAAAGAAAGATATGAGAAAATATTATTACCAAGTTACGAAAGAATAGTAAATAGTAAAAAATAAGTTTTCGCATTGTTTAAATAATAAAAAAGAAGTCAGCCTTTTACAAGATTAACTTCTTTTTTTGAAAAAAGACAAAAAATCTTTAAAGTTTTTCAATATCTTTAATTTTTTTATCAATGTCCCTTTCAATAATAATTTCTTTCAAGTTGTTTTTTAAATCTTCCGTTTCAAACCTTTTAAAATAAGGTTGTAAATATTTATTAATTTCAAGAGCGGCAACTATTTTACCTTTATTTTCTTCCAAATAGGAAATATGCTCAAGAACAGCATTTTTAACAGTATCAAAATCAGGAAAAGTTGTTATTTCTCCCAAATTTAACAATTCTCTTATTTGAGAAATAAGCCATGGATTTCCGATAATTCCACGTGAAAGCATTATTCCGTCAAGATTTGATTTTTTTATAAGAGAAACGATGTCTTTTGCCTCAAATAAATCTCCATTTCCTATGAAATCAATTTTTCGGGGACGATTGCTAAGTTCTGAAACAATATCCCAATCAGCTTTTCCGTTATATAACTGTTCCCGAGTTCTCCCGTGAATACAGATAAAATCAAGATTATATTTATTTGCCAAGTCAATGTATAATTCAGGAGAAGAAAAATCTCGATAGCCAATACGTATTTTTATGGAAAGTTTTGTTTTATCACTTAATTTACTTTTCAGTTCGGATAATAAACTGTCAACAAAATCTGTTTGAGGCAATAATGCCGATCCTGCACCGTTTTTTATGATTTTTGTCTGAGGGCATCCCATATTCAGATTAAGATTTTTAAAGCCTTTATTTTCAAGTTTCAGAAAAGCTTTTATAAGTTCGTTTTTATCATTACCGAATACCTGAACGCCTTCATTTTCTTTATCGTCACATTTTAAAAGCTCTTTTTCAGTAGCTTCATCATTTTCGTTTAATAAATGAGCACTTACCATTTCGGTAAAAAGTAAATCGGGATTAAATTTTTTCAGTATTTTTCTGTATGAGTAGTCTGTATATCCTGCCATAGGAGAAATATATATTTTCATTTTAGATTGCCTCTCTTTAATAGGATGCTTCATTTTATACCACAAATTGTTTTCAAAGTCAAATCAAATAGGAATAATCCTGTTCATAATATATACTTGTTTCAGATAAAAGGTAAAATTTCAAACCAATATACAGGAGGAAAAACAATGAAAAGAATATTTGCATTATTAATGATAGTTTTATTAGTGGCAGTTTCATGTACAACAGCACCTGACGGCACGAAAAAAGTGAGCAAAACAGGTGTCGGAGCAGGAATAGGAGCAGCTGCAGGGGCTGTATTGGGACAGGCAATAGGAAAAGATACTAAAGGAACACTGATCGGAACTGCAGGAGGAGCGGCTGTCGGAGCAGTGATAGGAAATATATTCGACAGACAGGAAAAAGAGCTTAAAAACAGATTGGACGGATCGGGAGTAAAAGTAGAAAGAACGGGAGAAGGAGAAATCAAACTTACAGCACCTGAGAATATTACATTTGATACAAACAGCAGTGTAATTAAATCAAGATTTACAGGCTCTCTAAATTCTGTTGCAGATGTATTGAAAAAATATCCCGACTCAAATATAATAGTTTCCGGACATACTGACAGTACAGGAAATGACTCCATTAATAATCCTTTATCAGTAAACAGAGCGGCATCGGTTAAATCATACCTGGTAGGAGCAGGAGTTCCAAGTTCAAGAATAACTTCGGTAGGATATGGAAGTAAAGAGCCTATCGCAAGTAATTCTACTGCAAACGGAAGAGCTCAAAACAGAAGAGTTGAAATAAAAATAGTAGCTAAATAAAGAAAATAAATTTGAAGAGTAATAAAGACAGCTTTAGTAATATTCGGTATGGCTGAATAAAATGGGGATCGTTTTAAAATAACGACCCTGTTTTATTTTTAGAATATCAAACAAACGGATTTCAACAGAAAAGTTTATATTTGAAAGAAATTTAGATATAAAGAAATCTGTATAATCAGTATCATCGGCAAACCTATGTAAAAATGCGGCTTTCTCACTTTATGATGATAAAGCATCATTCCGATTATTCCGCCTAATGCTCCTCCGATTAATGAAAATCCCAATAACGTAGTTTCGGGAATACGCCATTGATGTCGTTCTGCTTTGCGTTTGTCAATTACAAATAATAGAAAAGTTATAATATTTATTAATATCAGAGATATTATTATAAAAGTTTTTTGCATGATTTATCCTCACGTAATTAAGTATTTTTTTCATTGTATCAGATAATAAAAAAGAATGCAATTTGGCTGATTTTAAAATAAAACTGCTCTAATATATAACATTCATGAAATAGATTAATAATATAAAAAACCTATATTTTACATTAATGCTTATTTTTGATAAAATAAATCCATGAAAAATAAATCTGAAAATTAGGAGGAAATGATGTTCTTAATATCTATTTTAGTCATATTATTACTGATTATTATACAAATTCTGGGAATTATAGTCGTGAAAATTTCGCAACTGTCGCCGTTAAAAGCTTCCAAGAATGATTTTGATATAAAATCGGTAATAAAGAAAAATGACCGATATTAAGGATTCTCACATTATTAAAATCCGAAATTAAAATCATAAACACTAAATTTGATTTTAGTAAAAAATTGGGAAATATAAAATTCTTATTATAGACTTTTAAGGCGATTCAAATCAGCGTGAGTCGCCTTTTTCAATAAGAAATTTAATTCGTGAAAAAATTAAGAAATAAATATAAATCAGGAGAGTGAAATCAATGGCAAGAAGTAACAATTTAACAAAAGGAGCGGCAAGAGCTCCGCACAGGTCACTGTTGAAAGGACTGGGATTTACAAGCGATGAAATGAACAAACCTCTGATAGGAATTGCAAATTCCTTTAACGAAATAATACCGGGGCATGTTCATTTGAAAACACTGGTGCAGGCTGTAAAAGACGGTATAAGAAATGCAGGCGGAGTGCCTATGGAATTTAATACTATAGGTATTTGTGACGGGCTTGCAATGAATCATATAGGAATGAAATATTCTCTTGTAACGAGAAATATAATAGCCGATTCCATAGAGGCAACGGCAATGGCTACGCCCTTTGATGCGTTAGTATTTATACCGAATTGTGATAAAGTCGTTCCGGGAATGCTTATCGCAGCGGCAAGACTGAATATACCTTCATTGTTTATAAGCGGAGGAGCTATGCTTGCGGGTGTGTACAAAGGGAAAAAAGTCGGATTAAGTAACGTTTTTGAAGCTGTGGGAGAGTATGAAGCGGGACTTATAACAAGAAAAGAACTGAATATGGTAGAAGATATGGCTTGTCCTACATGCGGCTCATGTTCGGGAATGTATACTGCAAATACAATGAACTGCCTTACAGAAGCATTGGGAATGGGACTTCCCGGGAACGGAACAGTGCCGGCAGTATTTTCCGAGAGAATAAGACTGGCTAAAAAAGCCGGAATGCAAATTGTGGAAGTGTTGAAAAAAGATTTGAGACCGAAAGATATTATGACAAGAGAGGCCTTTGAAAATGCCGTGGCTGTGGATATGGCATTGGGAGGATCGTCAAATACGGCATTGCATTTGCCGGCGATAGCACATGAAGCGGGAGTGAAATTGACACTGGACGATTTTAACGAAATTGCCAAGAAAACACCTCAATTATGTAAACTTTCACCGTCGGGAGAATATTTTATAGAGGACTTATACAGAGCGGGCGGAGTTACAGGAGTAATGAAAAGAATGTATGAAAACGGAAGGCTGCACGGAGATGCCAAAACGGTAGCATTGGAAACACAGGCAGAACTTGTAAAAGGTGCTTATATAAATGATGAAGATGTAATCAAACCTTGGAATAAACCTACTTATGAAACAGGAGGAATAGCTGTACTCAAAGGGAATCTGGCTCCTGACGGCTCGGTTGTAAAAGAAGGGGCCGTTGACAGAGAAATGCTTGTCCATTCGGGACCTGCAAAAGTATTTAACAATGAAGAAGACGCTGTTGAAGCTATCAGAGGAGGAAAAATAGTCGCAGGAGATGTGGTAGTTATAAGATATGAAGGACCTAAGGGAGGACCGGGGATGAGAGAAATGCTTGCTCCTACTGCTATGATAGCAGGAATGGGACTTGATAAAGATGTCGCACTTATAACTGACGGAAGATTTTCGGGAGCTACGAGAGGAGCTTCAATAGGACATGTTTCTCCCGAAGCTGCATCAGGCGGAACAATCGGTGTAGTAAAAGACGGTGATATAATAGAAATAGATATTCCTCAAAGAAAATTGAACGTAAAATTATCTGATGAGGAAATAGCTGAAAGAAAAGCTCAAATGGAGCCATTTAAAATAGAAGTGAAAGGTTATTTGAAGAAGTATGCGATGCATGTATCATCAGCTGCGGAGGGTGCTATAGAAATTCTTGATTAAATATTATAAATATCAAATATATTTTTTCACTGAACTACGGTACAAGTCAATAAGGTGTAATTGTACCTTCGTAAATGTAATCGGAAATAGCTGATAAAAAGCTTAATCAAGAATTTTTATACACAGGATAAATAAAGTTTTAAAAATTATAATAGAAGGTGGAAAAATGCACAAATTATATGATTTTATGGAAGCAAGAGAAAGAGTGGGGACGGTCATTGTAAAGACTAAACTTATTCACAGTAATGTTTTTTCTGAAGAAGCCGGAAATGATGTATATATAAAGCCGGAAAATCTTCAGGTGACAGGATCGTTTAAAGTTAGAGGGGCTTACAACAAAATGTCCAAATTGACAGAAGAAGAAAAGAAAAAAGGTATCATAGCTTCTTCGGCGGGAAATCATGCTCAGGGTGTGGCTCTTGCAGCTCAAAAACTGGGGATAAAAGCAGTTATAGTAATGCCTAAGCATACTCCTCTTATAAAAGTGGAAGCGACAAAAAAATACGGAGCAGAAGTTATTCTCTCGGGAGAAGTATATGATGAAGCATATCAGAAGGCTTTAGAGCTTCAGGAGAAAGAAGGATATGTTTTTATTCATCCTTTTAATGACGAAGATGTAATAGAAGGACAGGGAACGATAGCTCTTGAAGTATTGGAAGAGTTGCCTGATGCGGATATAGTAATGGTACCTTTAGGTGGAGGAGGACTTATTTCGGGAGTTGCTGCAGCGGCGAAACTGAAAAATCCTCAAATAAAAATAATAGGAGTAGAGCCTGAAGGGGCGGCAAGTGCCAAAGCTTCTATTGATAAAGATGAAGTAGTCGAACTTAAAGAAGCCAGTACGATTGCAGACGGAGCAGCGGTGAAAAAAATCGGAAATATTGATTTTGATTATATAAAAAAATATGTCGACGAGATTATAACGGTGTCCGATTATGAATTGATGGAAGCATTTCTGTTATTGGTAGAGAAACATAAAATTGTAGCTGAAAATGCCGGGATTTTATCAATAGCAGGATTGAAAAAGCTGAAAGACAAAAACAAAAAGGTTATATCTATATTAAGTGGCGGAAATATTGATGTTTTGACAATTTCGTCAATGATAAATAAAGGATTGGTAGTAAGGGGAAGAATATTCAAATTTTCTGTTGATTTACCTGATAAGCCGGGACAACTGGTGGCAGTATCGCAAATTTTGGCAAAAGAAAATGCCAATGTAATAAGGCTTGATCATAATCAGTTTAAAAATCTTGATAGATTTCACGAAGTGGAATTACAGGTAACGGTAGAAACAAACGGGGAAGAACATATTAAAAAAATTATAGAAAGCTTTAAAAAAGAGGGATACGTAGTAAAAAGACTTAATTCTCGTGAAACAATGGAAGAATAGAGATTTTATGATACACCGGAAATGAAAATACGGGAAATTTAAATAAATCAGACTGGAGAGACATAGTTTGTAAATAAGGGAGAATTAAAAAATTAATTGAAAGGCGGTTGGAAAAGATGAGTATTGAAATAATTAACGGAGCGAGAATATTGTTGGAATGCCTTCACAGAATCGGAGTAACGGATATTTTCGGATACCCGGGAGGTGCGGTAATTCCTATTTATGATGAGATTTATAAGTATGACGGAATAAATCATTATTTTGCCAGACATGAGCAGGGAGCAGCACATGAGGCTGACGGATATGCCAGAGTTTCAGGGAAAATTGGAGTATGTCTTGCCACGTCGGGACCCGGAGCGACAAATCTTGTTACGGGAATAATGACAGCACATATGGATTCTATTCCAATGCTTGCAATCACAGGGCAAGTAAGCAGTTCGCTATTAGGAAAAGACGCATTTCAGGAAAGTGATATAGTAGGGATAACGGTGCCTATAACAAAAATGAATTATCTGGTGCAGGATATAAAAAACTTGCCGAGAATAATAAAAGAAGCATATTATATAGCAACAACAGGAAGACCGGGACCTGTACTCATAGATATTCCTAAAGACATTCAATTACAGGAAATAACATATGAAGAATTTAACAAATTATACGAAAAAGATTTTAAACTGGAAGGCTACGATCCTACATATAAGGGGCATCAGGGACAGATAAAAAGAGCGTTAAAACTGATAAAAGAAGCAAAGAAACCTTTAATAATAGCAGGAGCGGGCGTTCTAAAAGCAAAGGCTTCAGAAGAATTAAGAGAGTTTGCCGATAAGACGCAAACGCCTGTAGCTATGACTTTACTCGGATTGGGAACTTTTCCCGGCGATCATGAGCTATCTTTGGGAATGCTTGGAATGCACGGAACAGTTTATGCCAATTATGCCACAGATGAAGCTGATCTCGTAATTGCAGCAGGGATAAGATTTGATGACAGAATTACGGGGAATCCCGACACATTCTGTCCTAAAGCAAAAATTATACATATAGATATTGACCCGGCGGAAATAGGCAAAAATAAGGATATAGATGTGCCGATTGTCGGAGATTTGAAAAATGTGTTGACAGAAATTAATAAGGAAATCGGTAAATTAAGTCACAGTGAATGGATCGAAAAAGTGAAAGGCTGGAAGAATGAGTATCCGCTTGTTTACAGAAAAGTATCCGAAGATAAACTTATACCTCAGGAAGTACTGGAAGAGTTGAATAATATTCTGAAAGGGGATGCAATCATAGTAACCGATGTAGGACAGCATCAAATGTGGACAGCACAGTTTATGACTTATCAGAATCCTGACTCTATTGTTACATCGGGAGGAGCAGGAACTATGGGATTCGGATTACCTGCCGCAATAGGAGCTCAAGTGGCTATGCCTGATAAAAAGGTTGTGTTGATAGTAGGAGACGGAGGTTTTCAAATGACTTTTCAGGAACTTATGCTCATAAGACAGTATAAACTTCCTGTGAAAGTGTTGATTATAAATAATTCCTTCCTTGGAATGGTAAGACAGTGGCAGGAAATATTTAATGATAAAAGATATTCTTTTGTAGATCTGACTTATAATCCCGACTTTATGAAAATAGGTGAAGCCTACGGGATAAAAACAGTAAAAATTGAAAATAAAGAAGAATTAAAAAATAAAATGGAAGAACTTATAAAATCTGATGAAGGTATAGTAATAAACTGTATTGTTGAAAAAGAAGAAAATGTGTATCCTATGATACCTGCAGGAACAAGTGTGGCACAAATGGTAGGTAAGAGAGGGGTGTTGGAAGATGAATAAAGAGCATGAAATTCTAATAATAGCAAAAAATACTAACGGAATAGTTGCCAGAATAATGTCATTATTTAACAGAAGGGGATATTTTGTAAATAAAATGACTGCAGGGGTGACCAATAAAACAGGTTATGCGAGATTGACACTGACTGTAGCGGGAGATGAAAAGTCTCTTGACCAGATACAGAAACAGGTGTATAAAATAGTTGACGTAGTAAAAGTAAAAGTATTTCCTGCGAACGGAGTTATAAGAAGGGAACTTATGCTTATTAAAGTTAAATCGGACAGTGACACAAGATCGCAAATAGTTCAGATAGCTGATATTTATAGAGGAAAAGTGCTGGATGTGTCGCCTACTTCTCTTATAATAGAACTTACAGGGGATGTCCAAAAATTAAGAGGATTCGTGGAAATAATGAGAGATTACGGAATACTTGAAATGGCTAAAACAGGAGTTACGGCAATGAGTAGAGGAGAGAAATTGTAGAATTTTCTTATTATAACGGTAGTTTATATGATTTGCAGATAACGGAAATATCAAGTTTAAAAAATCAGAGGAGCCGAGTATGAAAAAAATAAAAATATTCGATACGACATTAAGGGACGGGGAGCAGACACCGAGAGTAAATCTTAATGCTGAAGAAAAGTTGAGGATAGCAAAGCAGCTCGAAGCTATGGGAGTAGATATAATAGAAGCCGGATTTGCAGTGGCATCGCTGGGGGATTTTGAGGCGGTAAAGATGATTGCAGAAAATGTTGAAAAATCCACTGTTACAAGTTTGGCAAGAGCTGTAAAAAAAGATATAGAAGTTGCGGCAGGAGCACTAAAAAAAGCTAAAAAGCCGAGAATACATACTTTTATAGCGACATCGCCCATACATAGGGAATACAAACTTAAAATGACAAAAGAAGAAATTTTGAAAAAAGTTACGGAAATGGTAACTTATGCAAAGTCTTTTGTAGATGATGTGGAATTTTCGGCGGAAGATGCGACAAGGACTGAAAAAGAGTATTTGGTAGAGGTATATGAAACAGCAATAAAAGCGGGAGCGACTACATTGAATGTTCCGGATACCGTAGGATACAGAACTCCCGATGAAATGTACGAACTCATAAAATATTTGAAAGAAAATGTAAAAGGCATTGAAAATGTAGATATATCAGTGCATTGTCATGACGATTTAGGGCTGTCGGTGGCAAATTCCATTGCGGCAATAAAAGCGGGAGCAACACAAATAGAGTGTACAATAAACGGACTCGGGGAAAGAGCCGGAAATACTTCTCTTGAAGAAGTTGTGATGATAGTGAAAACAAGAAAAGATATATTTGATGAATATGAAACGGCTATTGATACAAAACAGCTTTATCCTGTGAGTAAACTCGTAAGTCTTTTGACAGGGGTCACTGCACAGCCTAATAAAGCTATAGTCGGAGCCAATGCTTTCGCACACGAATCGGGAATACATCAACACGGGGTTTTGGCGAATCCCGAAACATATGAAATAATGAAGCCTGAAACTGTGGGAAGAAATACTGACAGCCTGGTTTTGGGAAAATTATCAGGAAAACACGCTTTTGTTCAAAAGTTGAGTGCATTAGGTTTTGAAGATATGGCAGATGATAAAGTTGAAGAACTGTTCAGTGAGTTTAAAAAACTTGCAGATAAGAAAAAATACGTACTTGATGAAGATATAATTTCTCTTGTTACAGGAGATGCTGCGAAAATTGAAGGTAAATTATCACTTGAGCATTTTGAAATAACGAGAAAGGATAAAAAACCTAAAGCTGAGATAACAATTAGTATAAATAAAGAGAAAAAATCGGGAGAGGCTTTCGGAGACGGGCCTGTTGATGCGGCTTACAATGCTGTAAATAAGATTTTGAATGATTCATTTGTTCTTGAAGAATATAAACTTGATTCTATAACGGGAGATACCGATGCACAGGCACAGGTTGTCGTTATACTGGAAAAAGAAGGAAAAAGGTTTATGGGAAGAGGACAAAGTACGGACATTGTCGAAGCAAGTATAAATGCTTATATAAATGGAATAAACAGACTTTATAAAAATTAATTTTGAAATTTGGAAAAGGAAACTGAAATGAACCGAAAAATAATAAAAAACTCAGTAATATTATTATTTTGTGTAATAGTTGTGTTTTTAATATATGCTCATTATGAATACAGACATATAAAAATAAGAACCATAGAAATAGCTTCAAAGGATGTTCCCGAAGAATTTAACGGGAAGAAAATACTTTATGTTGCCGATTTTCAGTATGATACAATGATGAGATTCAATAAAAAGCAGCTGAAAAAAGCGATAGATCTTATAAATGAGCAGAAAAAGGATATAATACTTTTAGGAGGAGATTATTCTACTTGGGAAAAATACAGACCGCACTTTTATAAAGAAGCCGAAAATCTTAAGATTCCTCAATACGGAGTATATGCAATATACGGAAATCATGAATATCCGAATATTGAAGGGAGTAATGAGAGTCTAAAAAAATTGGGATATAATCTTCTTATAAACGAAAATAAAAAAATAACAATAAATAATCAAAGTATATATATTGCGGGAGTGGAAGATCTGTGGCACGGAAAACCCGATGCTGAAAAAGCTCTTAACGGTGTAAAAAAAGAAGATTTTGCGATATTTATGACACACAATCCCGAATATTTTGAGGAAATGACGGAAAGTCAAAAAAAACGGGCTGATATGACTTTGGCAGCACATACTCATGGAGGACAGGTAACATTTTTCGGTAAAATAGTTTTCGCTCCTATAAAACATAAAGATAAATACGGATACGGAATGAAAGAATATGACGGACACAAGATTTATACCACATCGGGAGTGGGAGGAAGTTTTCTTGAAATGTTTATCAGATTTTTTGCTCCGCCTGAAATAGTAATATTTGAATTGAAAAGAGTCTGATAGAAATGGGGATATTCAAAAAGGAAACTTTGAAAAAAATGAAATATATATTTTTAACTTTATTTGTATTAGGAATTATCGCACTCATATATGCCCATTATGAATATACACAAATTAAAATAAAAACTTTGGAAATTGCTTCAAAGGATATTCCCGAAGAATTTGACGGAAAGACAATAATTTTTGCGGCAGACTTTCAGTTGGATACTTATGCGAGATTTAATAAAAAACAGTCGGACAGAATAATAAATCTTATAAATGAACAGGAAAAAGACCTTATAATTTTAGGAGGAGATTATACAAACTGGACAGGCAAAATTCCCCGATTTTATAAGGAAATGGAAAAACTGAAAAAACCCGAATACGGAATATATGCAGTTTTGGGAAATCACGATTATAATTCTGCTCCGAAAAATGTCGAAAATCTGAAAAGACTCGGTTATAAAGTTCTTGTAAATGAGAACGATAAAATTATGATAAATAAACAGAGTATTTATATTTCGGCAGTCGATGATTTGCTGAAAGGGAAACCTGATGCCGAAAAAGCTCTCGAAGGGATAAAAAAAGAGGATTTTAACATATATATTACTCATAATCCCGATTATTTTGAAGATATGACCGAGGAGCAGAAAAACCGTTCGGATATAACTTTGGCAGGGCACACTCACGGAGGGCAGATAACACTTTTCGGACTGATACTTTTAGCTGAGATAAAGCACCCTTGGAAATACGGATACGGACTCAAAGAATATGACGGACATAAAATATACACTACATCAGGTGTGGGAGGCAGTGCTTTTGAACTGTTTATCAGATTTTTTGCACAGCCTGAAATAGTTGTGTTGAAGTTGAAAAAAATCAATTAATGCAAGTATGAAAATTGGAAATATTTGAAATAAAACATTAGAGAGAAAATCATAAAAATCGGAGGAAAAATGGGGAAAAATAAATCTAAAACTTTATTTGATAAGGTTTGGGAAAAACATGTGATAACGGGAAATCCGGGAGAAGCACAATTACTTTACATTGATTTGCATTTGATACATGAAGTAACTTCTCCGCAGGCTTTTTCGGGATTAAGACTGGCAGGAAGAAAAGTCAGAAGACCGGATTTGACATTCGGAACAATGGATCATAATACGCCTACCATACCTGAACAGAGAATGAATATACTGGATAAAATATCCAAAGCACAGTTGGATGCTTTGAAAGCAAACTGTGAAGAATTCGGAATAGAACTTTTGGATATGTTCAATGATAAAAACGGAATAGTTCATATGGTCGGACCTGAATTGGGACTTACACAACCGGGAAAAACTATTGTATGCGGTGACAGTCATACTGCAACACACGGAGCTTTCGGAGCATTGGCTTTCGGGATAGGAACGAGTGAGGTGGAACACGTTCTCGCGACACAGACAATATGGCAGAAAAAGCCTAAAACAATGGGAATCGAAATAACGGGAAAACTCCAGAAAGGTGTTTATGCCAAAGATATTATACTTTACATTATAAAAACCTATGGAATAGGGCTTGGAAACGGGTACGCCTTTGAATTTTTCGGAGATACGATAAGAGCACTTTCGATGGAAGAAAGAATGACAATATGCAATATGGCTATCGAAGGAGGAGGAAAATCGGGGATAATAGCTCCCGATGAAACAACTTTTGAATATGTCAGAGGTAGAAAATATGCTCCTCAGGGAGAAGAAATGGAAAGAAAAATTGCTGAATGGAGAGAATTATACACAGACTCCGTAGAAGCGTTTGATAAATATATTAAAATCGATGTTTCAAATTTGGTACCTCAGGTTACATGGGGTACAAATCCTGAAATGGGAATGGATATAACCGAAGTATTTCCTGATATAAAAGATCATAATGATGAAAAAGCCTATGAATATATGGGACTTGAGCCGGGAAATTCACCGAAAGATATTAAATTGAAACATGTATTTATAGGTTCGTGCACAAACGGGAGATTGAGTGACTTGGAAATTGTTGCAAATATAGTAAAAGGAAAGAAGGTACACTCTAATATTAAAGCTGTTGTAGTTCCCGGCTCTCAAACAGTAAAAAGACTGGCTGAGGAAAAAGGAATAGACAAAATACTGAAAGATGCAGGATTTCAATGGAGAGAAGCAGGATGTTCCACATGTTTGGGAATGAATCCCGATCAGATACCAGGTGGAGAGCATTGTGCCTCCACTTCAAACAGAAATTTTGAAGGAAGACAGGGAAAGGGTGCAAGAACACATCTTGTCAGTCCTGCAATGGCGGCTGCGGCTGCAATACACGGACATTTTATAGATGTCAGATTTGAGGAGGGAGTATAATGAAACCTTTTACGAAATATGAAGGAACTATTGTTCCTATTATGAACGATAATATTGATACGGATCAGTTGATTCCCAAACAGTATTTAAAAAGCATTGAAAAAACAGGATTTGGAGATTATGTTTTTGATGAATGGCGTTATAATGAGGACGGAACGGATAACATGAACTTTAACCTGAATAAACCTGAATATAAAAAAGGAACGATACTTATAACAGGAGATAACTTCGGTTGCGGTTCGTCAAGAGAACATGCGGCATGGGCATTACAGGACTACGGATTTCACGTGATAGTAGCCGGGGGCTATTCGGGAATATTTTATATGAACTGGCTGAATAACGGACATTTGCCGATTACTTTATCGGAAAAGGAAAGACTGGAATTGGCGGCACTTCGCGGAGATGAGAAAGTAATTGTGGATTTGGAAAATAACAAACTGTCTGCAAACGGGAAAGAATATACATTTGAACTGGAAGAAACGTGGAAACAGAGATTATTGAAGGGACTGGATTCTATAGGGTTGACATTAGAGTATGAGAATGAAATCAGGGCTTTTGAAGAAAAAAGAAAGTAATCTGAAATGAAAAAAGGAGGAAAACCATATGGCGTTTAAAAAACTGGATATAAAGGGAAATATTGAAAAATATTTTAGAGAGAACGGTATAAGTTATGATAGAAATTATTTACTTTTGGCAAGAAGAAAATTGTTTTGGAATATTTGGGATGTTTATTCTCAAATTGAGGAAGAACTTTCAAAGGCTTGTGTCGTTTTAGTCAAAAAAGATGAAGTAGAGTTTTTTTTCTGTCCTATTAAAATGAATGGTTTCTCGTCAATGACTATGAAAATAGGCGAAAAAAGATTTAAATTGAATAAAAACGAGATTTTGTCTTTTGAAATAAAAAAAATATTAATAGCTTATAAAATAAGAATAGAAACAAAAGACAGTGTTGAAGTTTTTTTTGTAGAAGGAAAAATATTCGGAAAAAACTGGATTGATGAAAATGTCGAATATATAAAAGAGTTGCTAAAATAGGGGAGAGATTGGAAATGAACAGTGACAGAAATAATGAACAGGATGAAAGTATAATAAAATTTTTTGAAGAAAATAATATAATATATGAGAAAAACTATTTATTTGTAATGGGATTTGTTAAGGTAGAGCCGATGGATTATTTTATAAGAGCGATTACTTTTAGATTTATGCCTTTGCATTATATAGTTTTATTTGAAAAAGACGAAATAAAATTTTATGGTTTTAAATCGTTTAAATTTCATCCGAATCCTGAATTAATTATAAAAAAATCTGAAATAGCAGAAATTAAACTGACAAATAATAATTTTTTGGGAAAGTTGAAAATTTTTACGAAAAGTTCAGAAGAAAAAATAAAAACATACGATTTTAAAGTGATTGTAGGAAACAGAAAATGGACTAAAGAAAATTTAGAGTATTTGAGAAATTCCGAGTGGAGTTCTAAAATGATATAAATGGAAAATTTTATCAAAAATAAAATAAGAGAAAGTATGGAAAATATGGAAAATAGAAAGAAAAAGGTTCAAGTAACTGAAGATGTAATAAAAAAAGGAAAACATTGGAATACTGAAAAATATGAAAAAAATGCACGTTTTGTATCGGATTATGGAATAGACGTAATCAGTTGGCTTGATCCTAAACCTCATGAATATATCCTTGATTTAGGATGCGGAGACGGTGTATTAACTAAAAAAATTATTGAATTTGGTTGTAAAGTGTTAGGAGTAGACGGAAGTCTTGAATTTGTAAATGCTGCTAAAAAAATAGGAGTAAATGCGGTTCAGGGAGACGGAGAAAATCTGAATTTTGAGGAAGAATTTGATGCAATATTTTCAAATGCAGCATTACATTGGATGACCGACCAAGAAAAAGTGATTTCGGGAGTGTCGAAAGGATTGAAAAAAGGAGGACGCTTTGTTGTAGAAATGGGTGGTGCAGGAAATCTGGAGAAAATCCAGAAGGTAATTACAGAAACTGTATCCGAATATGGTTATAAAATAAAAAAATGCTGGTTTCTTCCTACAGAATCCGAAGAAAGAAAATTATTAGAAAAATACGGTCTAAAAGTAAATAAAATGAGTTTTTTCAAGCGACCTACATCTTTGCCTACGGGAATAAAAGAATGGCTTTGGACAATTACAGTTCCATTATTAGGAAATGTTCCTGAAGAATTGCATGGAGAAATAATTGAAAAAATAGCAAAAAAGCTTGAAAGCAGACTGGAATATAAAAATGATAAATATATTGCCGATTATGTAAGATTAAGATTTATTGCTTATAAAGAGTAAAAAATTATATTGAGAAGTAAATTAAATGTAGAGAGGAAGATGAAAATGGACTATAAAATTGCACTGCTGAAAGGGGACGGCATAGGACCTGAAATCGTAGATGAAGCAGTCAAAGTATTAGACAAAATCGGACAGAAATACGGGCATAAGTTTGAATACACTCAAGGATATCTTGGTGGAGAATCCATAGACAGATACGGAGTTCCTTTATCAAAAGAAACAACAGAAATATGTAAGAGCAGTGATTCTGTATTATTGGGTGCTGTGGGAGGTCCTGAATGGGATAATATCGAACCTGAAAAAAGGCCCGAAAAGGGGCTTCTTGCCATAAGAAAAGAATTGGGAGTTTATACAAACTTAAGACCTGCAATTTTATTCAATGTGTTGAAAGATGCAAGCCCTCTAAAGTCAGAGATAATCGGTAACGGACTGGATATAATGATTGTGAGGGAACTGACAGGAGGACTTTATTTCGGACAAAGAGAATATTCCGAAGAAAAAGCACACGATACATTGTCTTACACAAGAGCGGAAATCGAAAGAATTGCAAAAAAAGCATTTGAAATAGCGAAACTGAGAAATAAAAAGCTTACAAGTGTTGATAAACGCAATGTTTTGGATACGTCAAAACTTTGGAGAAAAATTGTAAATGAAATTTCAAAAGACTATCCTGAAGTGGAAGTTTCTCATATGTATGTAGATAACGCTGCAATACAGCTAATTGCAAATCCGGGACAGTTTGATGTGATATTGACAGAAAATATGTTCGGGGATATTTTGTCAGACGAGGCTTCAATGCTCACAGGTTCACTCGGAATGCTGCCATCGGCAAGTTTGGGAGAAGGGAAAATCGGGCTTTATGAACCGAGTCATGGATCTGCACCTGATATAGCGGGACAAAATATTGCCAATCCTATTGCTACAGTATTATCGGCAGCAATGATGTTAAGATATTCATTCGGATTGCCGGAAGAAGCCGATACGATTGAAAAAGCTGTGGATAAGGCTTTACAGGACGGATACAGAACAGCTGATATTTATACAGAAGGAACGAAAAAAGTCGGTACAAAAGAAATGGGCGACAGGATTGCCGAAAGAATATAAGAAATAAGGAGAAATCTTTGTGAATCGAAATATAAAAGAAAAGGAAATACTCCATTATGAAAATGTAACTTTTAAACGTGACGGTAAAATCATTCTTGATAATGTAAATTGGCATATTGATTCAGGAGAAAACTGGGTCTTGCTCGGATTAAACGGTTCAGGAAAATCGACGATTTTGGGAATGATACCCGCATATATTTTTCCGACTCGGGGAGAAGTGAGAGTTTTCGGGCATAAATTCGGTAATTACGTATGGGAGAATATAAAAAACAGAGTAGGATTTGTAAGTTCCTCATTAAACAGTTTTTTAAGTACACTTAATTGGGAGAAAGCTGAAGATGTAGTAATATCGGGAAAATTCAGTTCTATAGGAATATATAGAGAAATAACCGAGAAAGACAGAGAAAAGGCCCGAAAAATAATTGAAAACTTTAAACTCTCCTATATTAAAGACAGCTATTTTTCGACATTATCTCAAGGAGAGCAGAGAAGAATACTTTTGGCAAGGGCATTTATGAATGAGCCTGATTTACTGATACTTGATGAGCCCTGTTCGGGATTCGATGTAAAATCGAGAGAATATTTTCTGAAAGTACTTCAGGAAAATGCCGAAATGAAAAACAGTACACCGTTTATATATGTAACTCATCAAATAGAAGAAATTATACCTTCAATAACTCATGTGGCACTTTTAAGTGAGGGGAAAATAAAGGCGAAAGGCAAGAAAAAGGATATTTTAAATGATGAGCTGCTGTCTCAAATATTTGAAATAAATGTGAGAGTGGAATGGGAAAATGAAAGACCGTGGCTTATTGTAAAATAATAATTTGTTAGTAAAAAATATAATATATAAAAAAATTAGGAGGATTTAAAATGGCAGGAAACATTTTAGGAACAACAGTTTATTACGATGCGGATTGTAATTTGAATAAATTGGCAGGAAAGAAAATAACAATTTTGGGGTACGGATCTCAAGGACATGCTCATGCTTTGAACTTGAAAGAAAGTGGTATGGATGTAACAGTAGGGGTTGTAAAAGGTTCAAAATCATGGGAACGGGCTGAAGAAGCAGGATTTACAGTGAAAGAAACTTCTGAAGCTGTGAAAAATGCTGATATAGTTATGATTCTGATTCCTGATGAATTGCAGGCGGATGTTTATGCAAAAGATGTGGCACCTAACTTGAAAGAGGGAGTTTATTTGGGATTCGGACACGGATTCAATATACATTTCGGGAAAATAAAACCTAGAGAGGATATAAATGTATTCATGGTTGCTCCTAAAGGACCGGGACATCTTGTAAGAAGAACATTCCAGGAAGGAAGCGGAGTACCTTGTCTTATAGCCGTAGAAAAAGATCCGAGCGGAGATACTAAAGAAGTAGCTCTTGCATGGGCATCGGGTATCGGAGGAGGAAGATCAGGAATACTTGAAACTACTTATAAACAGGAAACGGAAACAGATTTGTTCGGAGAACAGGCAGTTTTATGCGGAGGAGTTGTAGAATTAATGAAAACAGGATTTGAAGTGTTGACAGAAGCGGGATATGATCCTGTAAATGCTTATTTTGAATGTCTGCACGAAATGAAACTTATTGTAGACTTGATTTATGAAGGAGGTCTTGCTACAATGAGAAATTCCATTTCAAATACGGCAGAATACGGAGATTACATAACAGGTCCTAAAATTATTACTCCTGAAACTAAAAAAGCTATGCAGGGTATTTTGGCGGATATTCAGTCAGGCAAGTTTGCCGATGACTTCCTTGCTGACTCTAAAGCAGGGCAACCGTTCCTAAAAGCTAAAAGAGAAGAATTTGCAAAACATGAAGTAGAAAAAGTAGGAGCTGAATTGAGAAATTTAATGAGTTGGATAAAGAAATAGGTTTTTAAAAAGAAGGTTAAATAAAGTAATATATTAACTGAAAAAGAGGGTATTTTCAAATATAATTTGAACCCTCTTTTCTATTATCTCTCAAACATTTCACTCAAATCATCATATTTCATAATATCTTGAACAATTTCTTCAATTTCGGAATTTTTAACTTTAAAGTTAGTCGGAACATTTTTTATTTTAAAACTCTTAAAAATTGAATCATCGCTGTCAAAAAATGCAGGAAAAGTAAATTTACTGTCTTTTACATATTGCTTTGTGTTTTCCAACGATGTTTTTCTATTTGTAAATATAACTATGACATTTATTTTATCTTTATTTTCTTCGTAAAATTTCTGAATTTCCGGCAGTTCCTGATGGCAATGCGGGCACCATTCGGCAGCCATTACAATCAGAGTTTCTTTTCCGTTGTTAAATATTCTTCTGCTGTTTACTTTTCTTTCGTCCAAGTTTTCCAATTTGAGATTAGGTATCTTAGCTCCTACCTCGGGATTTATATTGATTTCTTTAGCATAACCTGAGAAAAATACCATAAACATTGAGAAAATAACTAATAATCTTTTCATTGAAATCGCTCCTTTTATAATTTTTGTATTTATATAAGTATAGCATATTTTTCTTTAATTATTGTTATAAATTTTAAATATTTTTCTTCTCTTAAAAAATAAAGAAAAAAGTGCTATAATAACTAAATTATTAAATTTAAAAAGAAAAGTAAAAGGAGAAAAGTAAAATGATTTTTTTTAAGTCGTTGGAAAGTATATTTCCTATAATTTTTATGATTGCAATAGGATATATACTCAGAAAAAAAGACTGGTTTCACGACAGTTTCAGTGAAAATGTTTCAAAAGTAATAACAAATATTGCCTTACCTGCATCTATATACGTAGCAGTTTCCCGTAACTTAACGTTGGAAACACTTGTGTCAATGTCAGACAGACTGATTTATACTTTTGCATCGTTTATTATCGGCTATATAATAGCTGTTTTTATGGTGAAAATCTTTAAAATAAGACCCGGAAGAAGAGGAATATTTATAAATGCTTTTGTAAATGCCAACACTATATTTATCGGTATGCCTTTAAATATAGAATTATTTGGAGAGCAGAGTTTACCTTATTATCTGATGTATTATATAACAAATACCGTTTCTATATGGACTCTCGGAGCATTTTTTGTTTCCAATGATACTCTGGATATAGATAATAAAAAGAAAGGTGTAAACTGGAAAAAAATCTTTTCTCCTCCTTTGATAGGATTTATAGTAGCATTATTACTTTTGGCTTTTAATATAAAAATGCCTAAAATGATTAACTCGACAATGCAGTATATAGGAAATATAGTTACTCCTTTGTCATTAATGTATATAGGGATAGTCCTTGCAGATGCAAGACTTAGAAATATAAGATTTGATAAGGATACAATACTTGCACTTGTGGGAAGATTTGTACTTTCTCCTGTTGTAATGGTTGTATTGCTTATGATAGGAATGAGTCTGGGAGGAAATTTGACTCCTCTTGATACAAAAACTTATGTAATCCAGTCGGCTGCACCGGTATTTGCAGTATTGCCGATACTTGCAAACGAAGCTGACGGAGATGTAAAATATGCTACAAATGTAGTAACTACAAGTACGATTTTATTTGCACTGGTTATACCGATTTTGATGATGTTCCTGAAATAGTCCGAAAAACAGTTATTTATAAGATAAGATATATCTGATTCTAATGTAGAATATTGTACTATGTACTGAAACACAATATGATTATAAGGAGAAAAGCTATGAAAAAGTCTTATGAAATTTTAAATGATCCTTTTTTGAACAAAGGAACTGCTTTTTCCAAAGAGGAAAGAGCAAAATTCGGATTAAACGGATTACTGCCTCCGTATATACAGACTATTGATGAACAGGCGAAACAGATATATGTACAATTTGAGAAAAAGAGTTCGTTACTTGAAAAACGCCATTTTTTAATGGAAATTTTTAATACGAACAGAACTTTATTTTACTATCTTTTCAGTGAACATGTAGTAGAATTTATGCCGATTGTATATGATCCGGTAATTGCTGAAAGCATCGAACAGTATAGTGAATTATTTGTAAATCCTCAAAATGCGGCATTTCTTTCTATAAATGAACCTGAAAATGTTGAAGAAACTTTAAAAAATGCTGCAGACGGAAGAAATATAAGATTAATAGTTGTTACGGATGCTGAAGGTATACTGGGAATAGGAGACTGGGGAACAAACGGTGTAGATATTTCTATAGGAAAACTTATGGTTTATACTGCAGCGGCAGGAATAAATCCTGAAAGTGTTCTTCCTGTAGTGCTTGATGTAGGGACAAATCGTGAAACTTTATTAAAAGATCCTTTTTATCTTGGAAATCGTCATGAAAGAATTAGAGGAGACAGGTATTATGATTTTATAGATAAATTTGTTCAGATTGCCGAAAAACTGTTTCCCGACTTGTATCTTCACTGGGAAGATTTCGGTCGTTCAAACGCTGCAAATATTTTGAATAAATATAAAGATAAAATAGCTACTTTCAATGATGATATTCAGGGAACAGGTATTATTACATTGGCGGCAATTTTAGGAGCATTAAATATAACAGGAGAAAAGCTGACAGATCAGAAATATATGTGTTTCGGAGCGGGGACGGCAGGAGCAGGGATTGCAAAACGTGTGTATGAAGAAATGATAGAAAACGGACTTTCAGAAGAAGAAGCATATAAAAGATTTTATCTTGTAGACAGACAGGGACTTTTATTTGATGACATGGAAGATTTAACTCCTGAACAGCGACCTTTTGCACGTAAACGTACTGAATTTCCCAATTCAAAAGAATTGACAAACCTGACTGCAGCTGTAAAAGCAGTAAAACCTACAATTTTAGTAGGAACTTCTACAGTTCCGGGAACATTTACAAAAGAAATTGTTGAGGAAATGGCATCTTACATTGAAAGACCTATGATTTTTCCTTTAAGTAATCCGACTAAACTTGCAGAAGCTACTGCACAGGATCTGCTCAAATGGACAGACGGAAAGGCTCTTATAGCCACAGGAATACCTTATGATCCGATAAAATATAACGGAGCAACTTATGAAATAGGTCAGGCAAATAATGCTTTGATTTATCCGGGACTTGGACTGGGAGTATTGGCTTCGGGAGCAAAAATTTTAACGGATAAAATGATTTCGGCAGCGGCTCACTCTTTAGGAGGAATAGTGGATGTTTCTAAGCCTGGGGCTGCAGTTTTACCTCCTGTAGCCAAATTGACGGAATTTTCTGAAACAGTGGCATTGGCAGTAGGGAAATGTGCATTGGAAGAAAAACAGAACAGAAAGCCCGTTGATGATATAAAACAGGCGATAGATAATTTGAAATGGAAGCCTGAATATGCCGATTTAAGCTTTTAGATAAGCCGCAAAATTCGGTTAAGTATAAATGTTTTAAGATTTATTAGTGAAATTTAGGAGGAAGAATATTTATGAATGCAATGCAGTATAAAATAAAATTACCTGAAAACTTTGATATGGATGTGATTAGAAAAAGAGTAAATGACAACGGTTTTAAAACTGACGGATTTGAAGAGTTATTGTTTAAAGCGTATTTGATTAAAGATACTGAAAGTGAAAAAGAATATTCGCCGCTTTATATTTGGAAAGATAGTAAAGGAATGAATAAATTTATTTTTGACGGATTTTATGATAATATTTTAAATTCTTTTGGTTGGCAACATATAAATATCGGTATTCCTTTGGAAATTTCTTTAAATGATAATTTTTCCAAAGCAAAGTATTTACTGGAACTTGAAAATCATATTGAACCGACAAAAAATTTATCACGTCCGAAATTTTCCGGTTTTAAAAATGAAAATTCAGGAAAAGTTCTGATTTATAATCCTGATAAATGGAAATATACAGAGTTTTATTTTTGTGAGGAGAAGCCGGATGTTAATAATGGTAATGTTTATGATATACTTCATATTTCCGTTTAAAATTTTTGATGTTTGCAGTAAAAAAAGATCGGGTAATACCGGTCTTTTTTTGAAGTTTTTATTAATTTATAAAGCTTAACTTTTCAAGATTTATTACAAGTTTATTATATAATTTTTTTAAAAAATATCGATAATTTTAGATGTTATTATAGTAAATTATTGAATACAAAAATAAGTTAAGAAATTAAAGTAAAGAAAGAATAGCACATATATCAGAATAAAAAAGTCCTAAGTTGAAAAATACGTATAATTTTGTTATAATAACTCAGTCGAAAAATAAAAATGAAAAAAGCGCCTGATCTTTCAAAATGAAAGATGACGAGGGAAAAGAGTTATCGAAAAAATCGGCGGATGCTCTTTAGGTTATCACAACCTTAACGGTATACAAAAGTTATAAGCGATTATAAAAATAAAATTACCGTAGTGATTATTTTTCGGCACAATTTTTATTATAAGGAGAGTAAGAATATGTGCGGAATAGTAGGTTATATCGGGACACAAAATGCCCAGGATTTTGTATTGGACGGATTGGAAAAATTAGAGTACAGAGGATATGATTCGGCAGGGATTGCAGTGAATACCGGAGATGAAAAATTTTCAATCGTAAAAAAAGTAGGAAGATTGAAAAATCTTGCCGATGTACTGGAAAAGACACCTTTAAAAGGTAGTATGGCAATAGGACATACGAGATGGGCAACACACGGGAAACCGTCTGATGAAAATTCTCATCCACATTTTAACAAAGATGAAACGTTGGTTGTAGTTCATAACGGAATTATTGAAAATTATTTGGAATTGAAAAAAGAATTGATTGAAAAAGGGTATAAGTTTAATTCAGAAACAGATACCGAAGTGGTAACTCATTTGTTGGATGAACTGTATGAGGGAGATTTGCTCGAAGCTACGAAAAAACTGATTAAGATTATTAAAGGGGCATATGCTTTGGGAATAATGTCGGTTACGGAGCCTGACAGAATAATAGCTGTAAGGAAAGAAAGTCCCCTTATAGTAGGTTTAGGAGAAAATGAAAATTTTATTGCTTCGGATATACCTGCAATACTTAAATATACGAGAGACGTGTATTTGATTGAAAATAATGAAATAGTCGAAGTAAAAAAGGATTCTGTAAAGGTTATGAATGCTGAAGGACAGGAAATAGAAAGAGATATTACTCATATTGAGTGGGATTTGGAAGCGGCGTCTAAAGGCGGATACGAGTTTTTCATGGAAAAAGAAATTCACGAACAGCCTGAAGTTTTAATAGAAACTTTAAACAGCAGAGTGGACGAAAATAACAACATAAACTTTGATAATGCAGGACTTACAAAAGAATATTTGGATGGGATAAACAGCATATATATTGTCGCCTGCGGAACTGCATATCATGCAGGACTTGTGGGAAAATATATAATTGAGAAAAAGACGAGAGTTAAAGTTGATGTGGATATAGCATCGGAATTCAGATACAGAAATCCTGTCATTGATGATAAGACACTTGTAATTGTGTTAAGTCAGTCTGGAGAAACTCTTGATACGCTCGAAGCACTGAAAGAAGCCAAAAGAAACGGTGCGAGAGTTGTTGCAATAACAAATGTTGTAGGATCATCCATAGCAAGGGAAGCCGATCATGTGATTTATACATGGGCAGGGCCTGAAATAGCGGTTGCTTCTACAAAAGCCTATACGACACAAATGGTTATTCTTTATTTACTTGCGACTGATATGGCTTATAAGTTCGGAAAAATATCAAGAGAAGAATATGAACATGATATAAAATCATTGTACGGATTGAAAAAGAATATTGAAAAAATGTTGGAATATTCTGACAGGATAGAAGCGACAGCCGATAAAATCAAAGACAGAACAAGTATGTTTTACTTAGGAAGAGGGCTTGATTATGTAATCACAGTTGAAGGAGCGTTAAAGTCCAAAGAAATTTCGTATATTCATTCGGAGGCTTTTGCATCGGGAGAGCTTAAACATGGAACGATAGCTTTGATAGAAGACGGAACACCTGTAGTGATTAATGTTACTCAGTCCGATTTATTTGAAAAATCGGTGTCGAATATAAAAGAAGTTACTGCAAGAGGTGCTTATGTTATTGCCGTTGCCAAAGAAGGAAACACGCTTGTAGAAGAAGTTGCGGATGAAGTATTCTATATTCCTGGTGTGGAAGATGATTATACAGGATTTTTATCGATAATTATTCATCAGTTATTGGCTTATTACCTGTCCAAACTTAAAGGAAATGATGTGGATAAACCGAGAAATCTTGCTAAATCGGTAACGGTGGAGTAGAAAATTTCTGATATTATGTGAAGTAATGGAGAAATATTATGAAATATATAAAAAGATTACCGAAAGAGAACAAAGAATATTCTCAAAAATTATTGGATAGCGGCTGGAAAAAATTAAAAGAACCGAAATTGTGGGTTGCGATGTTGATTGGACTGCCAATCGGTATATTGTCGGCACTTTTAAATATAAAATATTTTTTTATGTTTTTTCCGAATTTTAAAGAAATTATAAATTACAGTGATAGAGGTTTTGCGATAGAAATTAGGTTGGATATTTTAAAATCGGTATTATATTTTGTAATTACAATTATGTTTTTCATTTTGCACGAATTTATTCATATTTTATTTATGCCTGATTTTATTAAATCGAAAAAAACTTTTTGGGGAATGAAAGCATTATATTTCTTTGCATATACAGAAGAAAGTTTTTCAAAACGCAGGGCAATAATAATTTTTGCGGCACCATTGGTAATTCTTTCGTTTGTTTTACCCTTTATTTTGAATATGGCAGGATTGATGAGCGGATTTATTGTATTTTTGTGTGTATTTAATGCTGCCGGTTCTTACATGGATATTTTTTATATAATTTTGATTTTATTTAAGGTTCCAAATGGAGCAACGATTACAAATAACGGAACAGAGACTTTTTACAAAGAAGATAATTTTAAAAAATAAATAGCATTTTCATATTTAAAATGTTATAATAATACGATATGAAAAAACAGGAGGGATAGAATATGAATTTTGACGATTTGAAAAAGGGAACAGAAGATGTTCTGCATAAAACAGCCGAAGAAGCTAAAGATTTGGCTGATAAAGCAGTAGAAAAAACAAAGGAATTTGCTGACAATGAAATAGCTCAAAATATCAAAAAAGGAGCGGAAGATGCTTTACATAAAACAGTGGAAGGTGCAAAAGACTTAGCCGATAAAGCTGTAGACGGGGCGAAAGATTTAGCTGATAAAGTGGCAGACAAATTTAAAAAGTAGAAAATTTAAAGATAAAGAAGTCTTTTAGTAAGGCTTCTTTTTTGTATATCGTATATTCTTGAAATTTTTAACATTTAATAGTATAATCGTAGAAAATCCTATTTACTTAAAATAATATTTCTATTATAATATTAAAATAAGAATTATAAAATAAAAAGTATATATTGAAAATGATAAAATAATACAAAAAATTTTAAGTAACGAAAGGATTTGATAAAAATGAAAAAAATAATAATAACAATAGGAACAGCATTAATTCTATCTTCATGCGGAGTAGTAGGAGCTGCAGGAAGCGTTGTAGGTGGAACGGTAAAGGCTGCGGGAACAGTTACAGGAGCGGTGATAAAGACTACAGGAAAGATAATCGGAGGTATTATCGGAGGAAATGACGGAGAAATAGAAGCAAAAGGAGTAAAATATAAATTTTCCAAAGCAAAGGTAGAAAATGACGGTAATACAACAGTTGTAACGGGAACTTTATCTCATAACGGAAGTAAAAAAGAAAATGTAAGTATACAGATTCCGTGTTTTGATAAAAAAGGAGATAAAGTTGGAGATGCTGTAGACAACATTGAATATCTTGAAAAAAATAAAAAATGGGAATTCAGAGCAGTTTTAAATACCGGAGATGTGAAAGCTTGTAAAGTAAAAGATGCGTATGTATATGCTGAATAATATTAAATAAATCGGGAGAGTAAAATGACAGGAATTATCGGAGCAGTGCCTGAAGAAGCTCAGGTTATAAAAAAAGAAATGATAAATATCAGTGAGGAAACAATAGGAGGACTGACATTTTTCAAAGGAAAATTCTATGATGAAGATATTGTATTTGTACAGTCGGGAGTAGGTAAAGTAAATGCTGCAATGACAGCTACTATTCTGATAACGAGATATAATGTTGATAAAGTAATTTTTTCGGGAGTTGCAGGTTCTCTTGACAGAAAAGTAAAAGTGGGAGATGTTGTCATCGGGACTGAAATGATACAGCATGATGCCGATGCTACGGAATTTGGTTATGAAATAGGGCAGATTCCTCAAATGGATGAATGGAAATTCAAATCTGCTCCGAAATTACTTGAAAAGTCTAAAAATATAAAAAATGATAAGTTTGAACTGTTTTTCGGAAGAATTTTGACAGGAGATCAGTTTATAAGCAAAAAAGATGAAAAGAAAAGGCTCGGAGAAAAATTTGAAGCTTTATGCGTAGACATGGAAAGTGCAGCAGTAGCACAGGTATGTTACAGATTAAATACCGATTTTCTTATCTTAAGATCGATTTCCGATTCTTTAACCGATGAATCGGGCATGGAATATGACGTTTTTGTGGAACTGGCTGCAAATAATTCCAAAGAGATATTAAAAGAAATATTGAAGTAAAAGGAGGAAATGACCGTCTATTAAAAAACGGTCATAATAAAAAATATGCGTTTTCGTTTAAATTTTTTTAAGATATTAAGATTAATAGTAATAGTAGCCTTTGCAGTATACGCTTTTCAAATGGCAGGAAAGTTTATGAAAGAAAAGAATAAAAAAACGGATGAAGTTGCAAAGACTTTTGATATTAGAAAAAATGATTTTCATAATTCGGAAAATAAAGGTAAAAAAACCGAAGAAGAGCAAAAAGCTGCCGAGAATACTCAGACAAATAATATTCAGGCGATAAATACGGATACTGCTCAGAATAATCAGGTTCAAAATACTGAAAATAAAGTTGAAGAACAGAAAACAGATGCTGAAAAAGAGGCAGCTGCAAAGTCTGAAGCTGATAAAAAAGCTGCAGAACAGAAAAATAAAGAGTTGGAAGCTCAAAAAATACAGAAAGAACTGTCGGAGCAAAAGAAAAAAGAAGTAGAAGCGGCAAAAAAAGCACAGGAAAAAGCAGAGGCCGAAAAAAAAGCAAAAGAAGCAGCAGCACAAAAAACAGCAGGAAGAAGATATCTTCAGGTTGCTACTTTGCAGACAGAAGCGGCAGCTAAAAAAGTTGCGGCTCAATTAGGCGGTAATTTTACGGTGCAGGCCATAAAAGGCAGCTCGGGAAGAACGATGTACAGAGTGGTTTCGGCAAGTACCGACAATCCTCAAACGTTAAGTGCTATGGAATCCCAAGTGAAGAGCAAATTAGGCGGCTCATATAAATATATAGTAAGAACGGCAGGAAAATAGAAATGTTGGAAAATAATAACAGAGGGAACGTTACTCTCGAAGAAATAAAAAATGAAATATTGAAAGCCGAAAATATAATTTTGACAACGCATATTAATCCGGACGGGGATGCTTTAGGCTCTGTTTCGGCTTTTTTGCTGATGATAAATGAATATAATAAAAAATTTGCAAAAAAATCATTGGATATGAAAAAAGTCAGAATAATAGTGGATGACGAACTTCCGAAATATATGGAAAAATTTGAGGAAGGTCCTTTGATAGAAAGATATTCATCTTCTTTGGAAAATGAAAGAGCCGACTTGTTTATAAGTCTGGACTGTGCAAATGCCGAAAGATACGGAAATGTTATTGAAATAAAGAAAAATTGCAAGAAGTCAATAAATATCGATCATCATATAAGTAATACGGAACACGCTCAAATGAATTATGTGGGAGATGTTTCGTCTACATGCGAGTTGATTTATCAGTTTTTGGAATTATTTAATATTGAACTCACTAAAGAAATTGCGGATTTTTTATATTTGGGAATTATAAACGATACAGGAAATTTTAGACATGACAATGTTACCCAAAATACTTTTGCCGTGTGTTCCGAGCTGATGAAAGCAGGAGCTGATAATCATAAAGTTGCAAATATTATTTTCGGCTTGAGCAGAAAAAAGGTAAATCTTTTCGGAGATGTGTATAAAAACAACAAAATGAACGATAAATATAAATTTATTTATTATTATTTGACTAAGGATAAAATAAAAGAAATGGAAGTGTCCAAAGGCGATTCTGACGGGATATCAGAATTGCTTTTAAAAATAGAAGACACGGAAATTTCGTTGTTTGCCAGAGATGATGAAAACGGTTTTCTAAAGGGAAGCTTGAGATGTAATGACAAGTATAATGTAAATGAAATAGCTTCAATATTTAACGGAGGCGGGCATATAAAAGCTGCAGGATTTAAAACCGATTTGTCATTTCCCGAAGTTATAGAAAAAATTGTTGAAAAACTTGAAGAATATGAAAAATAGCAAATTATATAGATTGTTTATTAATTTTAAAAATGTTATAATAAACGAAGAAATTATATAATATTCTGAAGGAGAAAGTATGTTTAATATGTTTAGTTACTTACAGCTAAAAGGATTCGACAATTCAGATTTTGCAAAATATTTTGAAAAAATAGACGAAATGAACGAAAATATAAACAAAGTTCTTATTGAAAATCCGAGAGCGGTTTTGAAAGGAATAAAGATTACTTTTTTGGATAAAAATAAGGAACAGATACATTTTGATATAGATATTGAGGTAGTGAATAACTGATGGATATGAAAAATAATTTATTGAAAATAAAAAATTATGTATTTTTATTTACTTTTGCCTTTTTAATAAGCTGCTCGTCAGTAGGTAAAAGAACAGTTCCCGAATCGGAAGTTTTGTCAAAAGATGGTGTAGTTCAAATAGGGATTCAGGGAGTTGAAAAAAAATTCGGAGAAACTGTAAATTCCGAAAATGTCGGAGTTTATAAAAGAGGCTATAATAACTGGAAAATTATATTATACGGGAAAAACAATTTTTATCTTGTTTTCGTAACAGAAGACGGTAAAATTGTTTCGGTAGAACAGGGGAGCTATTAATTTATGAGGGCTCATTGCCACTCTCATATTCCCGCTACCCGTGTTCCGCATGACTATGTCAACTCCGAACAAAGTGCACGTGATTTTAATAAGGCTTGAAAATTTTATCAAAAAAAGAAAGAAAGTCGTCAATAGCGTTACTGTTTTTTTCGATTTTTATTTTGAGCATAGTGCCTTCAAGGAGCGAAATCAGAATTCTTGCATATATTTCAGGTTCTATATGTGAATATTTCTGGGGATAATCTCTTTTCAACGAAGAAAGAAAAAATGAAAAACGGAGTTCTATCTGATAATAAGAGCTTAAAAGTTCTTTCCTCACATTTTCGTTTATATCTCCAAGTTCAACGGCAAGATTTCCCAAAGGACTTCCTCCGTGAAATTTGTTATGTTCTATATTAGTGAAATATTGATAAAAAAAAGTTTTTAATTTAAAAATAGACAAATCATCAACGACTTTGGAAAAAAATTTTATAAGTTTGTCGGTATGATATTTAATAACATAAATAAGAAGATCTTCTTTATTTTTGAAATAATAATAAAAAGATCCTTTGGGGATTTTACATTCAGTCAAAATATCGGAAAGCCCGGTATTTTTATATCCTCTATAATAAAAAAGTTTTGCACTTTTTTCAATGACATTGTTTTTTTTAACGGTTATTTTATTCATTATCGTCCTCTTGAATTTTGTATGATAAGTAATTTTATAATTTAATGATTGTGTTGTCAATCTTTTTATAAGAAAATTAATTTTGTGTAATTTTTAGTAATTGTTTATGTGAAAAAGGAGAAAAAATGAGAAATAAAAAAGTGGTACTCGGTATGTCGGGAGGTGTGGATTCTTCTGTTGCGGCAATTTTGCTCAAAGAACAGGGGTACGATGTAATCGGAGTATTTATGAAAAATTGGGAAGAAAAAGACGATAACGGAGTATGTATGTCCGAAGAAGATTACAAAGATGTTATTGCCGTAGCTGAACAGCTTGAGATTCCCTATTATTCGGTAAATTTTGTGAAAGAATACTGGGATAAAGTATTTACTTACTTTCTGGACGAATATAAAAAAGGCAGAACACCGAATCCCGATGTAATGTGTAATAAAGAAATAAAATTTAAAGCGTTTTTGGATTACGCAATGAAAATAGGGGCTGACTATGTTGCGACAGGGCATTATGCGAGAATAATTCACGAAGAAAAAGACGGAGAAATAAAGTCCGTAATGCTCAGAGGTATAGACGATAACAAAGATCAGACTTATTTTTTGTGTCAGTTAAATCAGAAACAGCTCGAAAAAGTGCTGTTTCCTATAGGAGAATATACAAAGCCCCAAATTAGAGAGATTGCGGAAAAGTATAATTTGAAAACAGCTAAGAAAAAAGACAGTACGGGAATCTGTTTTATAGGAGAACGGGATTTTAACGAGTTTTTGAGTAAATATCTTCCTGCAAAAGAAGGAAATATAGTTGATACAAAAGGAAATGTTTTAGGAAAACATAACGGACTTATGTATTATACAATAGGTCAGAGAAAAGGAATAGGAATAGGAAACACTAAAGAAGGAACAGGAGAGCCATGGTTTGTAGTAGATAAAAATCTGGATGCAAACGAACTTATTGTTACTCAGGGAGATAATTCGGTGTTATATTCCAAAGGGCTTATAGCGACCGACTTTAATTTTATAAATAAAGACAAACTCCAATTTCCGTTGGAATGTACTGTAAAATTCAGATACAGACAAAAAGATGCCGAAGCTGTTATTAATAAACTGAACGATGATGAATACGAGATAATATTTGATGAGCCTCAAAAGGCAATTACTTTAGGACAAATTGCTGTAGCCTATAAAGGAGAAGAGTGTCTGGGTGGAGGAGTAATTGATAAAGTAATAAAATAGAGAGAGGAAAATTTTATGAAAGTAGAATTGGTAAGAGTTAAAGTGTTGGAAGGTAAAAGCGAAACTGTAGACGAGTGGATGAAGTTTTTAAATGATAATATGAAAGAAGTGCTTTTGACTCTTGACGGAGAAAAAATGTACGTGGAAACTATATTAAGAGAAGTGCTTAACGGAGAAGAATATTTATACTGGTATTCGATTCAAGGCGAAGGTGGAATAGAAGTTGAGGATTCTGAAAGCTGGATTGATAAAAAACATTTGAAATATTGGAAAGAGTGTATTGATAAGACGTTCAGACCGGTATATCTGGATGTACAGGTAGTTATGATACCTGAAAGAATACAGGAAATGATGAAATAAAATTTGAAAAATGCGGCAAAATATAGAGATGTCGCAATTTTTGTTTTAAATATAAGATTTAGGGGAAAAGGAGAAATATGATAAACAGAAACATTATACAGTTGGAAAACGGAAGTATGGAATGGGTAAATACGGTAAATATAACTGCTGAAAATAAGAAAGTATTAAATGAAAAAGATAAACTTTCAACGGAGTTTTTGGAGTATGCAACAGATGCCGATGAAAGTCCCCGTTCGGAATATGATGACTTGAACAGAATAAAGTTATTATGCTTTGACGTACCTTATTATGACAGGATTATGGAAAGTTTGGCTACGGTGCCTTTAGTGTTTATTATCAGAGAAAATACTCTATATACATTTATCGAAAAAAACGAGGATTATGAATATTTAAACAGTTTGCTTGAAAATACAGTAACTGAAAAAGTATATGACAGTATGTATCATCTTTTATTTTCGGTAGTGTATAAGTTCTGTCTGATTTATCATGATAAGTTGAAAGTTATAAATAAAGAAAGAGCGGATATAAAAAAATCTTTCAGAAAATCTGTAAAAAATACGGATATTTACAAACTCCTAAATATTGAACAGGGACTGACTTACTTGTCTACTTCTTTAAAAGCTAACAGACTTGCATTGAATACATTAAAAAGACATTGGAATGTCAACATTAAAAAATTGTCCGAAGTGGAAGAGGAAAAATTGGAAGATGTAATGATTGAAATAGATCAGGCAATGGAAATGACCGAAATAATCACTACAATTGCCGAAAAAGAAAAGACTACTTATTCTACGGTTATTGATAATAATCTGAATACAACTATGAAATTTTTAACTGTTTTCACTATTCTGCTCGAAATACCGAGTATGATTTTCGGATTTTTCGGAATAAATACAAACGTTCCTTTCCAAAATATGAAAGACGGTTGGATATACGTTGTATTAATTACGGGAATAATTTGTACAATGTTTACTTTAGGTCTTTGGAAAAAAAGGTTTTTGAAATAAAAAAATTTATGAGGGCTCATTGCCGCCCTCATACTCTCGCTACCCGCGTTCTACGCGACTTCATCGACTCCGAAAATGCGGGGATATTTTTGATAATCTCTAATGAAGAATATAATTTATAAATTTTTAATTAAAAAAGTTATTATTTTATTTATTTGTAGGTGTTATAAATCTCCTCAAACACTGTTTTGAAACTAGGTGATCCTACTAAATCAAAGTCTTTGTTTGTGAGTTTACGACAGTTTTTTACATAGTAATATTCAAAAAGCAGACTGTTATCGTTTGAAGGGTGACGAAGTCCTTCGGAATAAATCTGTCTGTTTAGTGCTTCTAAAGATGAAAGAGCATTTTCCTGAGTAGTTTCAAGTTTTTTTCCGTCGTTTATATAAGCCAGTTGCATAATTGATGCTCCTATAAAAGAACATTTCCCGTTTGTTTTGGTATTATCCCCGAACATCTGATACCATTCATTTTCATTCATAGTAAGTATTCCCCTGTTGTCTCTTTCAGGTTTGGAAAAACCGATTATTGTTATTGCAAATAAGCATATTAAGATTATTTTTTTCATTTACACTCTCCTGTTTGATTTTTATAATATTATTATTTTCCGACAAAAGTTTCAGTTTTTTGAAGAAATTTTTCGAGTTTTTCTTTGGAATCTTTTTTGGAAATATAACAGTGAAGCCATTTCACTCCTTTCATTCCCGTAGCTCTAAGAGTTCCTGTTCCGAATGTCCAACCGATAGGATTCCCCAGAAAAAGTTTTATTAAAAATTTCGGACTTCCGGCAGTAGTAATGATTTTTACCGATTTAATATTTTTGAGATGTCCTGTTATCCCTGTATTACCGTGATTATAAGCAAAGTTCAAAAGAAAGACTTTATCTAAAAATCCTTTCAGGATAGCAGGCATTGTTGACCACCAAATCGGAAATATAAACACAAGTCCGTCACTTTTTTTAAGGATTTCCTGATACTTTCCTACTAAAGGGTCATTGAATTTTCCCTCTGAATATAATTTCAAATCTTCTTCCCTCATAACAGGATCGAAATTGTCTTTATGAAGATCTATAATTGTGTAAGATTCTTTCATTTCCTCAAATTTTTTTGTTACACTGTCTAAAATGGCTTTATTAAAGCTCCCATGCCATGGATGAGCAAATATAACTGTTTTCATTTTTCCCTCCGATTTTCTCAAAGTCGATTATACTTAAATAAGGCTGCAACCTTCACTTTGAGCTTTTCTCATTTCTGTGTACATTATATAATATCTGCCTTTGTTTTTCATTAATTTTTCATGGTTTCCGATTTCTTCTATTATTCCGTCAGACATAACGATTATCTGATCGTAATTTTTTATAGTATTAAGTTTGTGAGCAATAGTAATTACCGTTTTATTTTTTGTCAATTTGTCAAGAGAATTTCTGATTTCATGCTCATTGTCAGCATCAAGAGAAGCAGTAGCCTCATCAAGCAGTATAATCGGAGTGTTTTTCAATAATGCTCTGGCAATGGAAATTCTCTGTTTTTCTCCTCCTGACAAAGTTGATCCGCCTTCTCCTATAATCGTATCGTAGCCGTTTTCAAGCTCTGTAATAAAATCATGACAGTGAGCATTTTTAGCAGCCTCAATGACTTCTTCACGGGAAGCATCGGGATTCCCTAATTTTATATTGTTTTCGACTGTATCATTTACAAGATAGACATCCTGAAAAATCATACTTATATTTGTAAGAAGTTCTTCAGGATATATTTTTCTTATATCAATTCCACCGATAGTAACATTTCCCGACTGAGAATCCCAAAATCTTGCTATGAGGTTTGTTACAGTTGTTTTTCCCGAGCCTGAAGAACCTACAAGAGCAGTAGCTGTTCCCTGTTTTGCTTCGAAACTTATATTTTTCAGAACAGGTTTATCTTCTTCATAATAAAAACTTACATTGTCAAATTTTATATTGTAATTTTCAAAAGGCATACTTTCAAATTCGTAGGATATTTCTTTTTCTTTATATACGTTAATGAGCTTATCTGTAGCAAGTTTCATGTATTGAAAAAGTACATACTGGGATGAAAAAGCTTTCAAAACATTGGAAAGAGAAAGACTTATAATAATATAGGAAAAAAATTCTATTTTGTTTATAGAATGAGTTATAAACAGTTTTGTGGAAAGTAAGAGCAGCAAAGCAAAGGAAATATCCACAGTAAGCTGAAAAATAAGAACATAAGGAGCAAGGGCTATTTCCGTGTTAATACTTTCTTTTTTCAAATTATGAAAACTGTCTTTCAGCCTTTTAAATTTTTCGCCCACAAGATTATATGACTTAAAAAGTTCCATTCCTGAAATATATTCGACCATACGTGAAACGACATTATCCATTGTATGTTTTTTCTTTAAAGCTATTTTCGAACTTTTTTTCATTCCCGCAATTATAAATATTATTCCCAATCCTGCAATAACAATCTGCAAAATTCCTAAAAGGGGAGAAATAACAAATGTGATTAACAATAAATATGCTGATAATATACTCAGTTTTATAATTTCCGATGTACTGTGAGTTAATACATGCTCAAAGTCCTGTAAATCGTTAGTCATAATATTGATAATGTTTCCGATATTGTGCTTATTGAAATATCCTAAATTGAGGTTTCTCAAATGATCTCCCATGCGAAGTCTCAAATCCTGAATAATTCTTGCTCCCTGAGTTTGAACTCCTGTATATCCGATACGGTTGAAAGAGTATCTTAATATGTTGGCAATAAGCATAATAACACTGTAAATTATAATTTTTTTCAATGTGAAAGTATTTGTTATGAGATCGATTATTGTAAAATAAAACATCATATAATTCATCATATAAAACAATGAATCAATGACAAGAAAAAATACGGGTTTTTTCAAAAGTTTGAATTCTTTTCCCGAAAGAGTTTTTATATCCTTTAACATTTTTGTCCCTCCGTTTCTTCATTGTACAAAGACCATAAGTGCCAGTAGTCTGCCTTATTTTTTAAGAGTTCTTCATGAGTTCCCTGTTCGACGATTTTTCCCTTATTCATAAAAACAATGTTATCTGCATTTTTAATAGTGTAAAGTCTATGAGCTATAATTAATGCAGTTTTTCCCTTTAACAAAGTTTTTAAAGCAGCCTGAATTTTTGTTTCATTTTCAATGTCCGAATAGGAAGTAACTTCGTCAAGAATAACAATAGGAGTGTCTTTTAAAATAGCACGGGCAATGGAAATTCTCTGTTGTTCTCCCCCGCTTAATTTAACTCCCCCTTCACCTATTTTAGTTTCGTATTTATCAGGCAAAGACATTATAAAATCATGTATTTGAGCTTTTTTGGCAGCATCTTCTATCTGCTCGGAATTATAGTTTTTTCCCATTTTTATATTTTCATAAATTGTGTCATGGAGCATAAAAGTATCCTGAAAAACAAAAGATATTTTATCCATAAGGCTATCGTAGGAAATGTCTTTTATATCAATGCCGTCAACAGTTATTTTTCCTTCGCTGATATCCCAAAATCTTCCTGCTAAAAGTCCTATAGTCGTTTTTCCTGAACCTGAAGGTCCTACAAGAGCAACGGTACTTCCCACTTTAATATCTAAAGAAAAATTATTTATAACTTTAGTTTTATTATAAGCAAAAGTTATATTTTCGTATTTTAAACTTTGGGAAAAGTTTTGAGGAAATTCTATATTTCCTGATATTTGTTCTTTTTCATCAAAAATCTCAATTATTTTTTCCATTCCTTTTAAAAGAAATGAAAATTTTTCCGAAAGCTCAAAGAGTGATTTTAACGAATTAAGGAAAATCGTACTCATTAAAAGAAAAAGGATATAAACGGGAATTGATATTTGATGATTTAAAAGCATTATTCCGCCTGCAGGAATGATAAAAAATAATCCTCCGTCTACAAGACACAAAAATGCAGAATAATAAGGCACTGAAAGTTCAGTAAGTTCAATCCAGTAATCTGCATATTCCTGAGTGTTATCTCTGTAGTCTTTAAAAGATTTTGCACTGAGATTAAAGGCTTTCATAACATTCATGGCATTTATATATTCCATAATAGTCGAATTAAGTTTTGCCACAAGTTTATAAAAATGATCAACTCTGCTCATAAAACTTTTCATCATACCCGTTTGAGCGATTATTCCTAAAATGACAGGAATAAACAGTACTAATGATAATTTCCAATTATAATAAATCATAATTCCTAAAAAAATAAGGGGAGTGGCAAAAGCCGAAGATAAATCAGGAATTTGATGAGCAATAAAATTTTCAAGCTTTTCCACATCTTCATTAATAATTTTTTTCAATTTCCCTGATGTGTTTTTTTTGAAAAATCCCATATTCAGTTTTGACATATGTTTAATTAAATCTATTCTTATTTTATAAAGGATATTAAATGCCGAAACATGAGAAAATATACCTGATAAAACAAAAGTTACAACTCTTATAATTATAAATATTATTGTAATAAAAACTAAATTCTGAATTTTGTTATAATCAACGGCTTCTTTAAAAAGCTCCAGAATGATATTATATATCAGAATATAAGGAACTGCCGAAAGTGTTGTACTTATTATGCTGAATAAAGCCGAAAAAATAAGTTTTATCTTATGCTGTCCCGACAGTTTTAATAAAAATTTCAAATTATTCATAAAAAGCTCCTTTCAAAAAATTTTGATTATCAAAGTAATTCCATTAAATTATACCTCATATTTTTCAAAAATTCCATAGAGTAAATTACTGATTTTTAAAGTATACATTTTTTTGTCATATATTGTTTTATAAATAAAAGAAGAAAGAAATTTGTCAATATAAAAAATAATATGGTATAATTATTATAAAATAAGAACTTAGGAGAAAAAATATGCAAATAAACAGATTATTTGAAACGGTCCATATGCTTTTAAATAAAAAAAGTATGACTGCCCGTGAATTGGCGGAACATTTTGAAGTTTCCATAAGAACTGTATATAGAGATATTGAAACACTTACTTTTGCTGGAATACCCGTTTATTCTACAAGAGGAAAAAACGGAGGGATAAAATTACTTGATGAATATGTGTTGGATAAATCGATAATTTCCAAAGATGAGCAAAATGATATACTTTATGCTTTACAAAGCCTGAAAGCAGCTAATTATCCTGAAGTTGAAGAAACTTTGGAAAAATTGAGCGTAATTTTTAACAAAACATCAGGCAACTGGATAGAAGTAGATTTTTCAGAATACGGAAATGAACAGAAAGAATTATTTGAAAATATAAAAAATGCAATAATAAATAAAAAAGTTATTAGATTTGAATATTATAACAGTCAGGGAATAAAATCTGAAAGAAGTGCAGAACCTTTAAAATTAAAATTTAAAGTAAGGGCATGGTATTTATCTGCTTTCTGTCGTAAAAGCAATGAAATGAGATTTTTTAAGATTAGAAGAATTAAGAGATTGTCGGTAACAGAAGAAATTTTTGAAAGAACTTCTGAAAATATAGAGATTCCTGATAATGAAACTAAAGCTCCAAAAGTAAAAATAACGATGACAATAGATAAATCACAGGCATACAGAGTTTATGACGAATTTTCCGAAAAAGATATAAAAGTATCTGAAAACGGAGATTTTGAAATCATATCGGAATTGATTGAAAATGAATATCTTTACGGATATTTATTGTCGTTTGGAGAATATATAAAAATAATAGGACCGACTCGACTGAAAAAAATTCTTGAGGGAAAAGTAGAAAAAATGAAAAAGAATTATTAAAGATTACAGCGAAGAGATTGAATCAAAATGAATATGAAAATTTTGGCAATTATAGATATTGTTTGATATCAGGAACGGTTTTGCCGAAGATTTTATAAATATATAAAAAGCCCCATGTTTCAGGGGCTTGAGGTTTTCAATCAGAAAACTGTCCTTTGCATTATCAGAAATAAAATAATGCAGAGAAAAAGAATCTTCATCGTAAAACCTCCTTGTTGTGTTGAAAGAGTTTTTGGAACTCTTTCATTAATTATATTATAATAAAAATCAAGTTAAATTTTAACTAAATCTTTAAACATGATAACATATGATTTTATTTTATAATTATTGAAACAAAAAAAGCCGAAAACATTCAGCTTTTTTTGTCCAAATTTTTTTATTTCACACAACAAGTTTGTTTCTATATTCATTTTAACAAAAAAAGCTGAAAATGTCCAGCTTTTTTGTCATAATTTTTATTTAAGTTTTAACAGAATGATTTTATTTTATAGAAAGCTTTATAATAAATTTGAATGTGTATCCCAGTTAGATTTTATACTATATTTTCAATTCGGTCCCAGAAATTAATTTTAAAATAAATTTTAATATGACGTACTGTAGTCATATTATGTATTGTATAATAAATTTATAAAATTTAAAATACAGGAGGGAAGTAATGAATAAATAGTTTTTGTAATTTTGGATAAATTTGCAGATTGGGAAGTAGTATTTTTATCTACAACTTTAAATAATAAAAGAGTTGCACGTGATTATATTGTCAAATATGCTTCAACAGATAAAGAAATAAAAACTTCTATGGGAAATTTAAAAGTCTTGCCGGATATGACTATAGATGAAATTTCTGACGATATAAAAGGAATAGTTTTAATAGGAGCTGACGGCTCATGGAGAAATTTGAATAATGAAATGAATGATAAAATAATGAATCTTGTTCAAAGATTTAAAAAGAACGGAAAAGTAGTAGGTGCTATTTGTGATGCTGTGTATTATCTCGCTGTAAACGGTTTGTTAAATGACTGCAAACATACAGCGAACAGCTTGGAAGAAATAGAAAATAATAAAAATTATAAAAATAGAGAAAATTATATTCAAACAGATGAGATTACGGCTGTAACTGACGGTAAAACAGTAACTGCTTCGGGAACTGCACCGTTTGGCTTTGCAGTAAATGTATTAAAAGTATTGGAAGATATTTCCGAGAAAAATATAAATTTTTTAAAGGACATGTATACTGAAGGATTTACTAAAGCATTTGAAAAATATAATGAAATAAAATGAAAGGAAAAAAATTATGAATTATGAAATAGTCGAATTGGAAGGGAAAACATTGGTCGGATTAAAGATGAGAGTAAAAGATGATAAAACAATGTATGAGAAAATAGGAAATTTATGGAAAGATTTTTATTCACAGGATAATGTTCAGGATAAAATAAATGATAATGCTGTTGCAGTTTATTATAATTATAATAATAAAAACGGTTTTGAATATGATTTTTTCATAGGAAATGAAGTAGAAAGCGGTAATGATAAAATTCCTGAAAATATGACAAAATTGGAAATATCAAAAGGGAAATATGCAAAATTTAAGATTTTCGGAAACCCGAAAAGAGAAGTTCCCAAATTTTGGCAGGAATTTTGGAAAGAATTCGGAAAAGAAACATCTGAAATAAGAGCATATACTTATGATTTTGAGGAATATGTGACGGGAAATGATTACGAGAATACGGAGATAAATATTTATATTTCAATAAAGTAAGAAAATTTGTGAGAATTTGTTGTGTAAACTTGAATAAATGAAAATTATGCTTGAGAGGTGCTAAAATGGCAAGACCGACGACGAAAAAAGATTTATGTGAAGCGGCTGAAACGCAGTTTCAAAAACTGGAAAATCTCATAGACGGAATGAGTGAAGAAGAGCAAAAAGGAACATTTTTATTTGAGGATAGAGATAAAAATTTGCGGGATGTACTGATACATCTGTATGAATGGCACAATCTTGTTATAAATTTTGTAGAATCCAATATGAGAGGAAAAGAAAAAGGATTTTTCCCAGAGCCGTACAATTGGAAAACATATCCGAAATTAAATGTGGAATTTTGGGAAAAACATCAGAGTACTCCTTTGGAGAAAGCAAAAGAAATGTTAAAAAAGACTCATAAAAAGATAATGAAATTAATAGAAACTCGGACAAATGAAGAACTGTTTTCAAAGGGTATATACAAATGGACGAAAGGAAGTACACTCGGAGCATATTTCGTGAGTTCGACTTCGAGTCATTACAACTGGGCGATGAAAAAACTGAAAAAACATATTAAAATGTTCAGGATTGAAAAAAATGAAAGAATAGAGGTTTTGTGAAACAAATTAAATTTTTTCTTTATATAACAGCTTTTATTTGATATAATCAAAGAAAAGCATAAAGAAAGGAAAAAATATGAATTTTAGAAAAATTTTAAAATTATCATTGGTTACGTTGATTATTTTTATTGTTCAAAGTTGTATAACAGTAGAAACTGATATGAAAGTAAATTCGGACTTTTCGGGGAGTACAAATTCAAAAATAGCAATAGTCAAAGGTGTAATAACTGAAGAGCAACTGAAAATTGAAATTTCCAAATTGGGAATTGAAAAATATACATTGAAAAAAGAGAAAAGCAGCGATGAGCAGACAGATAGATACAGTGTGGATATAAACTGGAAAACTGAAGAAGATTTGAAAAAAATACTGAAATTTATCGGATCAGGAGGAATGGACTTAAGCACTGCAGAAAGCTCGGCGGGTAAACAGGGAACAGATACAAACAAAAAAGCCGAAACAGAACCGGCTAAAATATTTACAAAGGAAAAAGGCGAAGTAATCGTAGATATGGGCACATCGAAGATTGCAAGACTTACTGTAAAAGTAGACGGAAAAATAATTCCTGAGGAAAATCAGTCGGGAACTGTGTCCGAATCCAAAAAAGAAATAACTTTTTATCAGGGCGATCAGGTACATTTTAAATATAAAACAGGCGGAGGATTGTTCGAGAATGCTGTAAAAATAGTTCTCGGATTAGTAATACTGGCAATATTGGGATTGATAGGAAAAAATGTACTTTCAAAATCCAAAAAGAAAAATGAAAATTCCGAAGAAACTGATAAAACTGTTGCAGTTGAAGAAGTTGAAATTGTTGAAGAAAATAGTAATAATGAGGAGAAATAAAATATAAATCATATAAAAAATCTGGTTTTTTGTGCTAATTATTTATATAGCTAATATGGTAATGAGGAGTATAACTAATTTTACTCCTCTTTTTTGTTTTCAATTTCTGAAAATCATTTTCAAAAATACTTCCATTTATTAAAAAATAGGTTATAATTATAACAGAGGGAGTGATTAAGAAATGATAGATTTAAGCAAATTATCGACAGAACAGAACAATCCGAACAGCAAGAATATTGAGCTACAGGACAGTTACGAAATTGTAAAAAGGATAAATGAAGAAGATAAAAAGGTCGCGTTTTGTGTGGAAAAAGAGCTTCCGAATATTTCAAAACTGATAGATGCCATAATGTCAAGGTATAAGGAAGAAACAAGAATAGTGTATGTAGGAGCGGGAACATCGGGAAGGCTCGGAATACTTGATGCTTCCGAATGTCCGCCAACATACGGCGTTTCTTTTGAAAAAGTTCAGGGAATAATAGCGGGAGGAAATGAAGCTATATTTAAAGCCCGTGAAAATGCCGAAGATAGCAAAGAAGAGGGAAAACAGGATCTGATAAATATAAATCTGACTGAAAATGATGTAGTCATAGGATTGGCAGCTTCGGGCAGAACTCCTTACGTACTGGGAGCCATAGAATATGCGAATAGTATAGGAGCGGTAACAGGCAGTATTACTTGTTCTGAAAATTCGGAACTGTCAAAAGTAAGTCAATATCCGATAGAAGTTACTGTGGGACCTGAAATTGTTACGGGATCTACGAGGATGAAAGCCGGAACTGCACAAAAAATGATACTTAATATGATTTCCACAACGGTTATGATAAAGATAGGAAAAGTATTTTCAGGATATATGGTAGATGTTAAAACTTCCAATCAGAAACTGGTCGAGAGAGCCAAAAGAATAATAATGAATACTACAGGTAGCGATTACGAAACGACGAGTCGGGTTTTAGCTAAAGCATCAAATGAAGTGAAAACAGCCATAGCTATGATACTTTTGAGTCTGGATAAAGAAACGGCGAAAGAAAAACTGAAAGAATATAATAATAACGTAGCGAGGTTAATACATGAGTATTCTCATAAAATTGAGAGAAAATAAAGATTTTACGGCAAATGAAGAAGATATTGCAAAATATATAATAAAAAATTTCAGAAATATAAGGGAACTGGATACAAATATTATTGCTGCGAAAACCTATACAAGCAATGCCAGTGTTACGAGAATGTGCAAGAAAATAGGATTTAACGGTTTTCAGGATTTTAAAATGAAAATGATTGAGGAAGTCGTCAGCCTTGAAAATCAGGAAATTAATTTTGAGAACAGTGATATTGACAAAAAGGACAGTACGACAATAATTATCGAGAAACTGAATAAGTTAAGTATAAGTTCTTTACAGGAAACAAAGCTTTTACAGGAAGTTTCAATGATAGACAGTGTAGTGGATCTGATTACCGAAAAAGAAGTTATTGATTTTTACGGAATAGGAGCTTCTCATATAGTTTGTCTTGATGCACAGTATAAATTTATGAGAGCAGGAAAGATTGTAAATACATTTGAAGGCTCTGATTTGCAACATGTTCAGGCGGTAAACAGCAATTTAAAACATTTGGCAATATTGATTTCATATTCGGGATTGACAAAGGAAATTCTGGATATAGCCGAAATACTTCAGGAAAAAGAAATAGAAACCGTTTCCATAACAGGATACGGAAATAACAAACTTGTAAAGAAATGTAAATATAATTTGTATGTTACTTCAAGAGAAGCATTAATCAGAAGTGCAGCTATTTATTCGAGAATATCAATGTTGAATTTGATAGATGTACTTTATTTCGTGTATTACAATAAAAATTATGATTATGTTTCAGAAAAAATAATAAAAACTAAAATAAATAAAATTTAAGAAAAGGAGAAGAAGATTATGGATGCTAAAAAAACGGCGAAAGAAATTTATGATATTTTAGGCGGTAGAGAAAATATCGTTTCAAATGCAGTGTGTATGACGAGATTAAGAGTAAAAGTCAGAAAAGATCCTGATTTAGCAGAATTGAAAAAAGTTGAAGGTGTATTGAATGTAGTAGAAGCAGATACTTTGCAAATAGTTTTGGGACCAGGAAAAGTAAATTCCGTAGGTCAGGAATTTTCAAAATTGACAGGGATTTCTTTAGGATTCTCGGACGACAACGTGGAAGACGTGGCGAAAGAAAATAAAAAGGTTAATAAGCAGAAACATGACGGACCTGTTCAGAGATTTCTTCAAAAAATAGCAAATATATTTGTTCCTCTGTTACCGGGAATAATAGCGGCAGGGCTTATAATGGGAATTACCAATGTAATAAATGTTACTACTAAAAATGCTTATAATACAATGTGGTGGTTTGCTGCAATAAAAAGTTTGGGATTTGTAATGTTCGGTTATCTTGCTATATATGTAGGTATGAATGCCGCAAAAGAATTTGGCGGTACTGCGGTACTTGGAGGAATAATCGGTGCTTTATTTATTGCAAATGATAAACTTCCTTTACTTGCAAAAACAGGAGATGCGGGGATTATATTACCTATTACAAATAAACCTTTTACTCCCGGTATAGGAGGATTACTTGCGGCACTGTTCATGGGAATGATAGTGGCATATTTGGAAAAACAGATAAGAAAAATAATACCTTCTATGCTTGATACATTTTTAACACCGCTATTGACACTGATAATAAGTGTATTTATAGCTTTACTTATAATACAACCGTTAGGAACAGGTATAACAAAAGGAATATATGTTATTCTTGACTTTGTATATAATAAATTGGGATTATTAGGCGGATATATTTTGGCAGCAGGATTCCTTCCTTTAGTTTCTGTAGGATTACACCAGGCATTGACTCCTATACACGTATTGCTTAACAATCCTGACGGTCCGACAAAAGGTATTAACTATTTATTGCCTATATTAATGATGGCAGGAGGAGGACAGGTCGGTGCAGGACTTGCTATATATGTAAAAACAAAAAATGAAAAACTTAGAACTATGGTAAGAAATGCTCTTCCTGTAGGAATATTAGGAATAGGAGAACCTTTAATGTATGCGGTAACTTTACCTTTAGGGAAACCTTTTATTACAGCATGTTTAGGTTCAGGATTAGGAGGATTTTTAGCAGCATTATTCCACTTGGGTACTATATCTCAAGGAGTTTCGGGATTGTTCGGATTATTAATAGTTGTTCCGGGAACATGGATTTTCTTTATAATAGCAATGTTGGGAGCATATGCAGGAGGATTTGTATTAACATATTTCTTTGGAGTGGATGACGAAAGAATAGAAGAAATATACGGAGAGTGATATTATGAAAAAAATATTATTAGTATTATTTGGTATCTGTTCTTTTATAACTTTCCCTTTTACCGAAGTAAATACAAAAGTATACAGTAAAGCCATGAAAAAAGATGTTCCGATAACGGTAGTTCTGCCGAACGGATATTCAAACAGCAAAAAATATAATACAATCTACGTTTTACATGGATGGTCGGGGTCAAACAAAAATTATCCCGAAAAAACTTCCATAGGAAAATTATCCGATGAGTTTGGTATTGTCTATATTTCTCCTGACGGAAATTACGACAGCTGGTATATAGACAGTCCTTTGAAAAAAGACTCGAAATATTATACTTTCGTGTCGAAAGAACTGGTGGAATATGTAGACAACAATTATTCCGTTTATAAAGAAAAAGAGCACAGAGCAATAACAGGATTGAGCATGGGAGGATTCGGAGCCTTTTACATCGGGATAAAAAATCAGAATGTTTTCGGAAATATTGGAAGCATGAGTGGCGGAATGGATCCTGAGCAGTATAAGGGAAACTGGGGAATAGACAAAGTTCTTAACAGCAACTGGTTCGAATACAATATAAAAGACATAGCTCATCAGCTTATAGGAACAAAATCAAACATAATAATAGATTGCGGAGTGGATGATTTCTTTATACAGCCTAACAGAGAGTTACATAAAAAACTTCTTGATTTGAATATAAAACACGATTATATTGAAAGGGACGGAGCACACAGCTGGGCTTACTGGGATAATTCCATAAAATACCAGACATTTTTCTTTAATCAGAAATTTAACGGTAAGTAAGGAGGCGGATAATGAAAAAGACATTATTGATTTTACTTAATATGTTAATATTTTTAAATGTATTTTCCTATCAGATAGAGAAAAGTTTTCCTGTGGATAAAGACAGTTTTGATGATTCAATATTGACAAATGACATGCTTGAGTTTAAAGCCTTTAAAAATCAGGGATATATCATTTTGGATTATGAAGGACTGAATCATGCAGATATTTATATAAACGGAGTAAAGCTGAAAACTGATGATTTAAAAGGAAAAGGTACGGCAAAAATAGATATTTCAAAAATGACGAAAAATGATAAAAATATCTTTCAGATTAGTAACCTGGAAGGAAAAGTAAATGTAAAAATACCTTATCCGACAGTTACTGAAAATAAAAAAATAAAATCTTATAACAGTGAAACAATAAAATTTTTGGATGAGTTTGTGCAGGCGGAAATTAAAGCGGGATTGCCTTCGGCACAAATAGCGGTAATAAAAGACGGAAATCTGGAAATTTTGTCGAGTTACGGATATGTAAATAATTATAATCAGGATGGAAGCGAAATAAAGGATAAAATAAAAGTTACCGATGAAACGGTTTATGATTTGGCAAGTAATACAAAAATGTACGCTACAAACTACGCTATAATGAAACTTGTTTCAGAGAAAAAATTGAATCTGGATGATTATGTTTATAAATTTTATCCCGAATTTACAGGAAATAATAAAGAAAAAGTTCAAATAAGCGATTTATTAAAACATCAGGCGGGATTTCCTCCGGATCCTCAGTATTTTAATGATAAATACGATAAAGATGACGGCATACCTAACGGGAAAAACGATTTGTATGCCATAGGTAAAGAAAATGTCAGAAAAGCTATTATGAAAACACCTTTGATATATGAGCCTAAAACTTCTACAAAATATTCGGATGTGGATTATATGCTTTTAGGACTTATTGTTGAAAAAGTTACTTCAAAAGACCTGGATACTTATTTGAAAGAGAATTTTTACAATAAGCTTAATTTGAAAAAAACGACTTTCAATCCTTTGAAATACGGTATAGCTAAAAACGTTGCGGCAGCAACGGAATTGAACGGTAATACCAGAGATAACACTATCGATTTTGTGAATGCGAGAAAATATACTATTCAAGGGGAAGTTCACGATGAAAAAGCCTATTATTCAATGGGCGGAGTGTCGGGACATGCAGGATTGTTTTCCAATGCTTATGAATTGGCGAAATTAGCACAGATTATTGTAAATGAAGGCGGATATGACAATATTAAGTTTTTTGATAAAACAACGTTGGATAATTTTATAAAACCAAAAGATATAAATGCAAGTTACGGACTCGGTTGGAGAAGACAGGGAGATTTTAACTATAAATGGGCATTTTCGGGATTAGCTTCGAAAGAAACTGTAGGGCATACAGGTTGGACAGGAACGCTTACAGTTATAGAGCCGTCACAAAATCTCGTTATAGTTTTATTGACCAATGCAAAAAATTCGAGAGTTATAGATCCTGCTAAAAAGCCTAACGATTTTTACGGAAATCATTATTACACTACAAATTACGGTGTAATAAGTTCGATAATAATAGATGCTTATTCCAATATGAATAATAAAAAAGATACAAATTTGAGAATGAACGGTATTTTAGAAGATTTAATAAACGGAAAATACAATTTGATAAAAAGCGATTCCGATTATAAAAATTCTGCCGATATAAAAGATACTGCAGAGTTAATAAATTTGTTGGAAAAAAGAACAGGGAAATTAAATTCTGAATATCAGAAAATGAGAGAAGAACTTCAGAAAATGCAGTAAGATAGGAAAATAAGTATGAAAAAAAAATTTGAAACCGGATTTTCTGTTTACTTAAGTACGGATATTGAAAAAAATAAAAATATTATAAGTAAATTTGAAAATTCCGGTGCAAAATATGTATTTACTTCTTTAAATATATCCGAAGAAAAAGTGAATAAAAATTCCGAATTGAAGAAAATTATCAAATTCTGTTCGGAAAAAAACCTGAATTTGATAGTCGATATAAACAGCACAACGAAAAATATAATAAATATAAATGACGGAAATGTTTATTTTAGGATAGATGACGGATTGACATTGGACGAAATTTTGGAGCTTTCCGGAAAAAATAAAATAGTTTTGAATGCGAGTATGATAACGGAAGAAAATTTGGATTATTTTCAGAAAAAAGGAATGGACTTTTCAAAGGTTTTAAGTTTACACAATTTTTATCCTAAAAGATTTACGGGTATTTCCCGGGAATATTTGCAAAAGCAGAATCTGAAATATAAAAAATACGGGATAAAAACGATGGCATTTGTAAAAGGTGATGAATTGAGAGGTCCTGTTTACGAGGGGCTTCCCACTGTGGAAAAGCATAGAAATAAAAGATTTCTTACATCGTGTCTTGATTTACTGTTATTGGATACAGATATAGTTTTAGTGGGAGACATTGATATATCGGATAAAAATATGAAAGACTTCAAATATCTCAATAAAGGAATAGTTCCTTTGAGAAACTTTGATAATATACTTACAGACAGGGTATTTAAGGACAGAATAGATTTTTCCGAATATATAATAAGAGCTGTTGTTGATGTAAATATAGGTGAAAGCAGAAAAAGTTTTTGCGAATACATAACAAAAGAACTCGAAAAAAACAGAATAAATCTGAAAGAAATTTCCTGTAACGGTCCTATAAAAAAAGGAGATATACTTGTAAGTAATGAAAAATACTTAAGATATGAAGGTGAGCTTGAAATTGCTTTACAGGATTTGGGAATAGATGAAAAAAGATGTGTTGTTTCTAAAATAATAGATGAGGATATGGAGTTACTTGATTATGTGAGAGTGGTGGATAGGTTCCTTTTTGAAAAAAGTGACAAAAAATAGTTATCTTCCTTTTTCAAAAAAAGGAAGCGAAAAAATAACTCAACTCTAATTTTACATACTCAAAAATGCCCGTTTGCTATGAAAACAAAAAAGATGTTTTCATAACGCTCACTACCACATTTTTTACATTGTAAAATTAGAATGTTGAGGTTAGTTTTAAAAGTTAGAGTGTATATAAATAAACTCCCGCATTGTTTCACGAACTATGATTAACGGGAGTTTTTATATATTTTCTCCGACGTTGAAATTTTACTTCGAGAAATACGAAACGAAACGTTATAAAAACAACTGTTCGAGTATAGGGAGTTTGTTATTTTTATAGTGCAGTGAGTTATTTCGAGTTAGTAAAATTTTAGTCGGTTATTTTTTGCTACTTTTTTCAAAAAAAGCAGTTAAGATTTTAAGCACTCACAACCAAACTTATAAGCTGCTCAAGAGTCTGTTCTCCTATAGCTGACTGTTTTCCGTTTATATAAACGACAGGAACTCCCTGAATATTTTTTTCAGCCACTTCTTCAGGATAAACTCCTCCGTCTACAAGTGAAGATGTAATATTAGGGTTACTTGAGGCAATAAGATTTAGAGCCTGGACTACTTCAGGACACTTTGTACATGAAAGAGAAATAAAAGTTTCAATATTCAAATGTTTGTTTACAGACGAAATTTTATTTAACTGATCTCCTTCCAGTTTTCTTCCCAATCCTGCAAGTCCTAAAACTGCAAGGATGAAACTGTTGAACTCATGTCCGCCCGGTATTCCGCAAAAATTAATCCCTGTTTTTTCTCCGTTTTTAAGTAAACTGAATGAAACAGGTCTTGTTATTTCGAGTTTTTCTTCCAATGAAGTATCTTCACCGAAAGATTTTTTTGTATAATTTACTTTATCGGATATTTCGTCTATTTCGGTTAAAAAAGCCTGAAGTTCAACAGATTTTTGACTGCTATCCAAAAATGAAACGATTTCTATCGGTTCTGAAATTTTGTTAAAATATCCTTTTAACTGTTCAATTATATTTGTATCCAAAAATGCCATGGTTTTCTCCTTAATTGAGTGAATAATTATATTTTTCCTACTAAATCCAATCCCGGTTTCAATGTAGCTTCTCCTTCTTTCCATTTAGCAGGACAAACTAATCCCGGATTTTCAGCAACAAATTTTGCAGCTTTTGCTCTTCTTACCAACTCTGAAGCATCTCTTCCGATTCCTTCGTCATTTACTTCGTAAGCAACTATTTTTCCTTCAGGATTTACGATGAAAGTCCCTCTGAATGCCAATCCTGTTTCTTCGTTCAATACTTCAAAAATTCTTGAAACAGTCATTGTAGGATCTCCGATCATTGCATAAGTAACTTTTTTAATAGCATCCGAATGATCGTGCCATGCTTTATGAGTAAAATGAGTATCTGTACTTACAGAGTAAACGTTAAATCCTAATTTTTTAAGTTCTTCGTGGTGATCTTCCAAGTCTTCCAATTCTGTAGGACATACAAATGTAAAGTCTGCAGGATAGAACATAAAGATATTCCATTTTCCCAACATGTCTTTTTCAAAAGATACTTCTCTGAATTCCTCGTTTTGATAAGCCTGTGCAGTAAAGTTTTCTAATTTTTTTCCGATTAATGACATTATTATTCCTCCTATGTGTTATTGTTTTTAATTTAAAATCATTACAAAAATCTTTCGAGTACATTATATATAAAACAAAATGTTTTGTCAATAAATTTTACGGAAAATATTATTTTTATCTTCAAAGGAAAATTTTAAAAGATTATGAATTACACGGATATTATTCAGATCAAAAATATTGTTGTATTTTTATTTGATGCAATCTCTTATTAATTCCGGAGAAAATAATAAATTTTCATTATTTTTTACTTCTGATAAAGTATAGTCTTTTTTGATTTCTCCGTTTTCGTAAACAAGCTCTAAAACAGAATTTTTATGGTATTCATTTTCTTTTAAATGGGAAATATTGACAGTTCTGTAATCTCCGTTATCGGTCTTTATCAGGTCAAGACGTCCTTTTTTGCTTACTTTCCCTCTGTCTGTAACAGGATTTTTAAAAACGTCTATTATTTTATCTCCGATTTTTATGCAGCTGCATTTCATTGCAAATTTATGAGTATCTCTGTTTATGCTTGATTTGGAATTTCCCTGTAATAAAGCACCGCCGCAGCCTAAAGAAACATTTTCTGCAGAATAGCCGTTATCTTTAAGAGCCTTGTATATATCCCAAACAGTGTTTTCATTAATGCCGTCTCCCTGAATAACTCTGACTTTATTGATGACTTTATATTCTTTGGAATTAACAGTGCATCCGAAATTATGTTCAAGGCTTTCGAGTGCAAACAGTATATTTGTAATGGCATCGCCGCTGTCGGGTCTTATGACCAGAGTACCGTTACGTTCTGAAATTTTGTCGTGAAGTTCTTTCCCGATAATATTTTCTACAGCGTTGAAATAGTTGTAACTGTCAAGGACTATTGCTATCGTTCCTGTAGGAAAAGAGTCGAGCATATTTTCATAAGCGTCTTTTTCATGTTTTTTTGTCCACGAAGTCATTGTACTGTGCTCGGAAGCAGGTATACTGAACCCTGCCATTTTGTCGTGATAATATTTTCTTGCGAATAAAAGGGAATAAAGGGTATCCGTACCCGAAAAATTTGTTAAATGGGCAAGTCCTCCTATTCCCGCACTTTCTTCACTTGAAACTCCTCTATATCCGAAATCATGGAACTTAAAAGGGATCTCTTCTTTTACGTTATCACTTGTTTCTTTTAAAAAGTGCTCTATAATTTGCTTTACTTTAAACGAAAAAGTAGCAACTGTAATAGGGTACCATATTTTCAGTAACAGCGTTTCAACCCAACCGACAATCCACGGAACATTAGGATCGGTAGACTCCACAGTTACAAGAACATTATGATTTTTAACAACTGCACCTTCGGGAACAGCTCTTATTCTTAGAGGAAGTTTTCCATCCAACTTTTCTACAATATAATTCCAACCTTCTTTAAAAAACGGTAGTCCATGTAATGTACATATTTCTTCAGCTTCTTCAATCATTTCTTTTGTAATCGGTTTAGTCAGATATTCTTTCAGGTAATACTGTAAACCGAAAAATTTTGTGTATCCGTAAAGTCCGCCTCGACTTTCAATATAATCGTGCATATAGGTAATGCCTGCAGGATATTGCTTCGGATGTGTCATTTTATAAGAATCTGTCGCTAAAATAAGGTTTTTCATATGAACTCTCCTTTTTAAATTATATATTTTTCTTTAAAGCTAATTTAAGTATACCGTCATTATAATCCATTTTAATTGAATCACAAATTCTTGCGACAAGCAAAAGTTTGTTGGAAGCATCTCCTTCTCCCATTAATTCCCAGTATTCATCGTATTCGGCATCGTGATGAATGCTTAACAGTTTTTCGGTTTCTTTTATTTCTTTATCGGATAATACTGTAAATCCTTGAGTAAAAATTATATACCCGTCTTTTAGAGGGTTTTTTTCAATTTTAATTTGAAAATTTTCAGAATTTTTTTCTAGATAGAATGAAGTTATTTCGTTTACGATTTTCGATACAATTTTAATATTTTTCATTTATTTCCTCCTTGAAAAGTTTGAAGTACAGGGACACCCACACTTGCGACAATACCTGCGGCAAGTCCTGTATTATAGAGATTAAGCCCTCCGTGAGCAGAGCCTATATTTAAAACCAGACAGTAATTCAGAAATCCTGCAAGTATACCTGCAAAAATGCCGAATTTGCCGCTTATAGGGGCAAGAGTAGTGGAAAAAAACAGCGTAACTGCAAAAGCAGTTATCGAAGTATTTTGCCCGAACAAATAATAAGCAATTATAACACCGATTATTACGGGAAATATGTTTTTAATATGTTTCCCGAATCCTGCAAAAGCTACAACAGTAATCATTCCCGAGAGGATAGGACCGTTAAGCATAGGAAATAAAAGAAAAATCAGTCCCAAACAGAAAAATCCGAGTAACCCCATATTTATGATGACTAAAGGAAATCCTTCCGTAACAGTAAAATCGCTTACAAGCTTTCCCGAATGAGAAAGCAGATTTTTCAATCCGTTAAAGGAATATCCGTTTTTTATAAATCCGTATACTATGTAGAAAGAAAAAACTGCTATGAATAAAGCTAAAAGCCTGTAATCTATTGTTTGAATAAAGTCTTTCTTAAAGGAAACTGTAACTTTTGCAGCTTTTAAAATCGAATAGGATACTATTGCAACAAGTCCCGCCGCAAAGCCCGTATTATAAAGACTGTAACCGCCATGTATAGGTAAAACCTGTGCAGAAATAAGAGGCATAATGAATCCTAAAACTGTTCCCGAAATAAGAGCGATTCCTATACCTAAAGGAGAATATCCGAAGAACTCCGCAATAACACTTACAAAAGGAGAAAGTGATGTGGAAAACATACAGACGATTATTACAGTTTTAAACTTTTTACCACTTACTTTTGCATAAAGCCATGCTCCCATATAAAAAGGAATTATATTCAGCAGATTTTTCCCCATAAATGAAAATCCGAGCATTAAAAATATTCCCGATATGATAAGTCCGTTGATTTTCATATCCATTTTATATAAAAGATAAATGTTGATTAAAGTTATAATCGAAGCATTGAAAATAGCCGCTTCTTTGCCTCCGATAAAGAAATAATCAGTTATTAGAATACCGTCGGATAAAAGAATATTTTTCATTCCTTCCAAAAGTTTGTAAGGAGTTGATAAAATAATCGAATAAATCAGTAAAATAAAAGGTAAAAGTGAAATAATCAGATATTCCTGTTTTTTTTCTTTTGTCATAAATTTTAATTTCTCCTTTCGTTAAATAGATTATTACTTTAGTATAACATTTTTTTGAAATTTTGAGATAAAAAATTTATAAAAATCGTTGGACAAATATATTTTGATAGGATAAAATAAGAATAGATAAAATTTTTATAAAAAATCTGTAATTTAAAGTGAAAGGCGGAAAACAGTGAAAAGATTTTTCTTATTATTTTCAAAAATAGCATTATTTTTTTCAATATGTTTTTTAACAGTCAATTATATAGATGAGGCATCAAGAAATTACGCATTGAATTTGTCCAAAAAGTTTTATGTGAGAGAAAAAGTGAGCTATACCGAAGTCGGAATAATTTTATGCAGAGAAGACTATTTTTATAATGAAATGTACTTGACAAATGAATACGGGCAAGTGGATAAGTTGAAGAAAATCGGAGATCTTTGGGTAGGTCATATTTTGTCTTATGAAGAGTCGGATAAAAAGATTTTTACTTATCAGCACGATAATGCAGGAATTTATTTCGATATGTTTAAGGACAGACTGAAAAAATATAAAGGGTATTTTATTATAGGAGAAGGTGTGGAGCAGTTTGGAATGAGTTTGGAAGAGGTTGTAGAATATCTGAAAGTAAGAGAAATAGAATTTAAAGATACTCCGACTTATTATGTAAAAAAATTCGGGTATAAAAAAGACTTGGCTTCGGAAGCTCTGAATAAGAAACTGGCAGCACTTTACGGAGAAGAAAATATAGAAAAAACCTTTATTCAAAAAAAGAAAATCAGAATGCTTTTAGGAGTTATAGGATTAGGATTGGGAATTTTAGGAGTGGCAGTGTTTAGAGGGAATAGGGATGAGGAGTGAAACAGGAGAGAAAGTGGAAATTGAGATATATAGTTCAATACACTGTAAAACCTAAAACATAAATAAAACAAATTTAAGTATTAAAAAATAATATGAAAAATAGTATTGACTTTTATTGAAAATAAAGGTATTCTTCTAAGGAAGATATAATGAAATTTGAAAATTTAATAAAACTAAAGAAAGGAGTTTTAATGAAGAAAATAAAAAATCTTTCTTTTTTTCTTCTTTTGTGTTCGGCTGTTGTTAATGCAGCTCCCAAAGATGAGGCAAACAGGCTTCTTGATAAAGAGCAGCAAAGACTTGAACAGGAAAGGCAACTTAATGAACAGGAAAACAGAAGAAAAGAAATTGAAGGCAGTAAATTTACTCCTGACATAGAAGTTAAATCTGTAGAAGAAGAAAATGTAACGACTTTTCTATTAAAAGACCTTCAAATAATAGATAAAGATAAACTTTTATCTGAGGGAGATAAATTTCAGTTAAGTAAAAATACAAATATAAAGAAATAGGTGTGAAAGAATTAAATATATTATTGAATGAAGCTAATGCAATACTCGTAAAAAAGGGATATGTTACAAGCAGAATTAATGTTAATACCGACAATATACAGCAAGGGGAAATTACTTTTGAAGTAATAACGGGAAGAATAGATAAAATAAAACTGAATAACAACAGTTTTGCAGATAAATTAAAAATATTTTTTAATAAGCCCAAAACTAAAGGTAATGTGCTGAATATAAGAGATATAGATACAATGACAGATAATTTTAATAAAAATGCATCAAATAATTTTGCAGTAAACATAGAGCCCTCTGATAAAGAAGGCTTTTCTAATATAATTGCAAAAAACGAAATAAAAGGAAAAACAACAGTAAGTGTAGGATATAATAATTACGGAGATGAACAGGGAGGAAAAAACAGACTTAAGATAGGACTTGATATAGAAAGTCCCTTAGGAGTAAATGACCTTTTAAGTATGAATATACAGGAGTAAAAAGAAAGAAAGTGGATAGAAGCTGGAAGATACCTGAATCACAACTTTTACCGGGACAAATAGCACCGAGCGGACCTGTACCGGGATACGATCCTAAGATACACGGATTACTTCCCCCTCAAAGACAGACTTTACTGTGGAATATAACATACAGAATACCTTTCAGAAGTTACTCGTTAGTATTAAGCGGAAATAAGAGTGTATACAGAAGGTCAACTTATGCGTATAACACAATATATGATTTATCAGGATCAAGTACATCACTGATGGCAAATTTATCAAAAATATTGTATCGAGATAATAAAAGTAAACTTACAGGAAATATAGAAATAAAAAGAAAAACAGTAAGTCATATTTTGAAGATGTGGAACTGACAAACAGAAACTTAACAATAGGAACATTGGGAGTAAATTATGACTTTGCATTGTTTAAGGGAGTAAGCGGCTTATCTGTATCATACAGTAAAGGAATGAGAATATTCCATGGAGAAAAAGATATAGAAAAAGGAGAAACAGCACCGAAAGCTGAAGCAACAAGATACAATGCAAGTTTTTACTGGTATAAGCCTATAAAGAATGCAGCATTCAGACTGACAGCGGAAATGCAGAAGTCAAGAGATGTAAATTACGGAAGTGAAAAGATAAGTATAGGGGGAATAGGAAGTATACCCGGATATCAATATGATAATATATCGGGAGACAGCGGATATTCAGTATTGGCAGAACTATCATATACATTCAGATATGAAAAACAGAGACTGATACCGTATATATCATACGGAATAGGAGAAACAAAGAATAATCATGATGAATCCGAATACAGACTTGGGAAAGTAAAAGGAGGAAGTATAGGGATAAGATTTTCAAGTACATATTTTGATATAGATGTATCTTATGCAAAGGCATTCAGTCAAAGTGAGTATGTGAAACCTAAAAATCATGAGGTTTATGCGAGTATGACTGTAAAATATTCTTTTTAATATAGATCTACTTTTTTAAGAAAAAAGTAGCAAAAAATAATCAACTCAAATTTTACATACTCAAAAATGCCCGTTCGCTATGAAAACAAAAAGGATGTTTTCATAACGCTCACTAACACATTTTTTATGTTGTAAAATTTGAATGTTGAGAAAAATAAATGTTTAATATCATATAAAAATATAATTCTAAAATAAACTTCCCGCATTTTCGGAGTCGACGAAGGAGCGAAGAACGCGGGTAGCGGGAGTGTGAGGGCGGCAATGAGCCCTCATGAAATACGAAAGGAGAAAATTATGAAAGAAATAAGAAAGGAATTAAATAGAGTAATAGCAGCACTTCTATTAAGTCTTTTTATGTCCTTTAATATATTCGGGGCAGGAATAGAAGTAGATCCTAATGTTCCTCAAAATGTAAATGTGGATAAAGCACCAAACGGAGTGCCTGTAATAAATATATCTACACCTACAGATAAAGGAACTTCTATAAACTCCTTTAAAGAATTTAATGTAGACCAAAGGGGAGTCGAAATATTAAACAATACAGGAGTGGGAAGAGGACACTTATCAGGAATAGTAAATCCAAATCCTAACCTAAGACCAGGACAGGAAGCAAGAACAGTAGTATTTAAAGTGACAGGAGCAAACAGAAGTGAAATAGAAGGCTACATATCGGCATTATCACCAAGACCGATAAATCTTTTTATTGCAAATGAGAACGGAATATATGTAAACGGAGGAGGATTCATAAATGTAAATAGAGCAGCCCTTGTAACAGGAAAGATAAATATACAGGACGGAGATGTTGTATCTTTTACAACAAGAGACGGAAAAGTAATAATAGGAGAAAAAGGACTCGATATATCAAATGTAGAAAGAGTAGATATAATAACAAGAACACAGGAACTGGCAGGAAAAATAGTAGGACAGAAAGATGTAAATATAATACTGGGGCAAAATGAAGTAAATCTCGCAGGAATAGTAACACCCATAATAACAGCAGACAATAAACCTGCATTATCATTAAACGGAGGAGCGTTAGGCTCAATCTATTCAAACGGACAGGTAAATATCATATCGACAGAAAAAGGGGTAGGAGTAAACTTAAAATCAAGTGTATTATCTGAAAATGACATAAGAATGAAAATAAACGGTAATGCAGATGTAAAAGAAATCATATCAAAAAACGCGGAAATACAAACAGAAGACCTGAAAACAGACAAAATAAATGCAAATAATCTGAATATAACAGCAAAAGACTATGAAAACAGAAAAGAAATAACAGCTCAAAATGTAAATATATCATCGACAAACTTTAAAAATAACGAACTTACTGCAGGAAACCTTACACTTAATACAGGAAATGCAGAAAGTAACAAAATATCCGCAAACAGTGTAAATATAACGGGGAATAACCTGAAAACAAATGTAATGGAAGGACAGAATATAAGTCTTGCAATAAGTAATAACATAAATAATACAGGAAATATAGTTGCAGGAACATTAAATGTTTCAGCAAAAGATTTTGACAATAAGGAAATAGTTGCAAATAATCTGAATTTGAATACATCAGGTAAAATACAAAGTAATAAAATAAATTCAAATACTTCAAATATAAAAGGACAGGATATAATAAGTAATGAAATAGAAACTGGAATATTAAAACTGCAGGGAAATAATATTCAAAGTAATAAAATAACAGGAAATGAAGTTGAAATAAAAGGAAATAATTTAAAAACAAATGTAATAGAAGGAAAAAATGTAGATTTAACTGTAAACAACAACATACATAATACACAAAATATAACAGCGGGAAAATTGAAAATAAATTCTTCAAACTTAATAAATAATGAAATAAATGCAAGCGAACTAAACATAAATACAGGACAAAATATAGACAGTAACAATATAAGGGCAGCAAAAGCTACAATAAATGCTACTGATATAAAGAGTAATAAAATAACATCAAATGATTTAAAAGTAACAGGAAATACATTTTTAAATAATGACAAGGTAGATGCAACTTCTGCCGATTTTAACTTACAAAATGATTTTACAACAAAAGGAACAGTATCTACAGACAAACTTACAGTAAAATCAAATAATGTTGTAAATGACGGGAAAATACTGTCGGGAAGTGCAAATATATCCGTAAAAGAAAAAGTCATAAATAATGATACGGTAAACATAGGAAAACTTGATGTAAATGCAAAAAGCCTTGAAAATAAGAAGGATATAAGAACAAATAATCTAAATATAACAACAAATGAAAATACTGTAAATACAGGAACAATAACAGCAAATAATGTGACTGTAAATGCAGGAAGTGTTGTGAACACAAATAAAATAGAGACAGAGAGTCTTAATATAAAAACAAGAGGAAATACTGAAAACAGTGGACAGATATTATCAAATAATCTGACAGTAAGCAGTGATAATTTCATAAATAAGAATGAAATATCTGTAGATAAAGGGACAATAACGGCAAATAATGTAATAAAGAATGAGAATAAGATAAATGCCAATGAACTTACAACAAATTCGAGAAGTCTTGTAAATGAAAAAAAGATAGAAGTGGGAACAGGAACATTTACAACAACAGAAGATATAGAAAATAAGGATTTATTAGCAGGAAATAATTTAAAGTTTAAAGGAAGAAACTTATTAAACAGTGAAGGAAAAACAATATTCGCAACAAATAAACTGGAAGCGGATATGACAGGCAATGTAGTAAATAAGAAAGCAGAAATATTATCCCAAAATGAAATAGACTTAAAAGCAGATATAATAGATAATACCGTAGGAAAAATAAAAGGAACGGGAGATGTAAAATTAACAGGAAGAAAGATAGAAAATGTAGGAGAAGTAGGAGATCTAACAAAGTATAAGCTGTATTGGGAGACTTGGAACGGAAAAAGATTTGACAGTTATGCCGATGTAGCGACACCTGAAAAAGGCTGGACCATAATTCCGAGAGAAACACTTTCAGGAAGTACAGGAGATAAGGAATCAACATTTGAATATTTTTTAAACAACTTCGGAGGAGCAGACGGAGTTTCATATATATTTAAAGAACTGGATAAAGTAGTCAGACAGAAAAAATATACACAGCAAGGAACAATAGCAGTAAATTCCACAGAATATCCTGTTGTACCTTTAATGAACAAAATAGAAAGTGAAGCAAAAACAAATCATGCCGTAATATCTGGAAAAAATATAACGCTAAATGCAGGAGAAGAATTAAACAATACAGACGGAATAATATCGGCAAGCGAAATAAATAAAATAGATGCTCCTAAAATAGTTCATAAAGTAACAATAGATGAGAATAATCCGATATCATTGACAGACGGAGCTGAAAAATTGATATGGTGGAAAACAAGTCATCATGGAAAATCAAGATATCCTGTAAATTATGAAAGATATCTTGTACCAAGTTCAAGAGTGGGTTATGTAGCAGGACAGCCAAGCATAATAGAAGGAAAAGAAGTATTAATAGATAAAACAAAAATAGTGTCCGAAAGATTTGATTCGGCAAAAGGTCAAATAATAAAAAATGCAGGCACGCAAAATAATGTAACAGGAAAAAATATAGAAATAGTAAAAAATGTATCAGGAATACAGGATATAAAAAATACAGGAATAATATCGGTAAATATAGGGTCAATATCAGGAATAAACGGAGTTAATGTAAATACAGGAATAAACAACAGAAACGGAATAAATATAGGAAGTCTTTATGTACCTTCAACAGATCCGAGTTCAAGATATGTAATAGAAAACAGAACAGAGTTCATAACAAGAGGAAACTACTATGGAGGAGATTACTTCCTAAGCAGAATGGGTTATGTGGAAGACTGGGACAGAGTAAAACTGTTGGGAGATGCGTATTATGATAATATGCTCATAGAACAGACATTAACAGAAAAACTGGGAACAAGATATATAAACGGACTGTCAGGAGAAGAACTTACCAAACAACTGATAGATAATGCAACGACAGCCAAAAAAGACCTACAGTTAAGACAGGGAGTAGCCTTAACAAGAGACCAGATAAATAACTTAAAAAATGATATAATATGGTATGAATATGAGACAGTAAACGGTAAAAAGACATTAGTACCGAAAATATATTTATCAAAAGCAACAATAGAAAAACTGGAAGTAGACGGAAGAAGTAAGATATACGGGACAGAAAAGACAATAATAAAGGCATCGCAAGACTTTGAAAACACAGGAATAAAAATAGGAAGTAAGACAGGAATAACAGAAGTAACAGGAGACAGAATAAAAAATGAAACGGTAACAAACGAAAGAGCGGAAATAGTAGGAAAGAAAGTAAAAGTAGAAGCATTAACAGGAAATATAGAAAATGTAGGCGGAAAGATAGTAGCAGTAGAAAAAGTAGAATTGACAGCTAAAAACGGAGATATAATAAATGACGGAAAGAAAATAAAGGAAGGTTACTATCTTGACTCAAAAAATCATACAGAATATGAAACAGTAAGTAATATAGGAGAAATATCAGCAGAAAGTGTAAGACTGGAAACAAATAACTACAACAGTACAGGAGGAGCATTAGCGACAAAAAATCTTGAGTTGCAGTTAACAGGCAATATAAATGAAAATGCCCTTGAACTGAAGGGAAGTGACAGATTCGGAGATGATAAAAATTATCAGAAATACAAAGCAAAAGAATATGTAGGCTCAGGAATAGTAGCAGAAAAAGCAACAGGAAAAGTAGGAGATATAAACCTTAAAGGGTCAGCTTTTGTCGTAGAAGACGGAAAAGGACTAAAGGTAGGTAATGTAAAAGCAGAATCATTAGTAAACGAATACGATGTAGAGAAAAGAACAAAGGAAAAAGGAATATTAAGCAAAAGAGAAAGCCTTACTCAAAGTCATACAGAAGAAAATGTATCAAGTAACTTCAAGATAGGTGAAAATGCGGATATAAAAGGAACAGTAACAGGCATAGGAAGTAATATCTATATAGGAGATAACAGCTATGTAGGAGGAAAAGTAACGACAGACTCAAGAGAGTTACATAATACTTACTACAATGAAGAAAAGAAAAGCGGCTTCAGTGCAAGTGCAAAGGGAACGAGTGTAAGTGCAGGATACGGAAAGAGTAAAAATACATATGATGAAAAAAGCACAATAAATGCAAAATCAAGTCTGCATGTAGGAAACAATACAGTACTTAATAACGGAGCAAGTATAACGGCAACAGACTTTGAGCATGGGAAAATAGAAATAAATAACGGAGATGTAACATACGGAGCAAGAAAAGATACAAGAGATGTAAGTACAAGCTCAAAGAGCAGCTATATAGGAGTAACAGCAAGTGTAAAAAGTCCAGCCCTTGACAGAGTAAAACAGGCAAAAGAAGCAGTAGATCAGATAAAAAAAGGAGATACAGTAGGAGGAGCAGTAAATGCTGTAAACTTTGTTACAGGAACTGTGCATGGTCTTGCAGGAAATCAAGGAAACAGACAAAGAAATTATGATAAAAATGGAAGTGTAGGAAAACAGGGAGTAAAAGATGCTTCGGCAAATAACAACTTCTATGCAAATATAGGATTGGATGTAGGCTTTAATACATCAAAAAGTGAAACAAAATCTCATGAAGAAAGTGCAGTAGTAACAACAATAAAAGGAATTGACGGAGATTCAAGCATAACATACAACAATGTTAAAAACATAAACTATATGGGAGCACAGGCAAAAGATACAAAATTCATCTATAATGATGTAGAAAATATCAATAAAGAAGCAGTAGAGTTACATAACAGTTACAGCAGTAATTCAAAAGGTTTCGGAATAAGTGCAGGAGCAACAGTAGGATATGGACATAAAATACAAACGACAGGAAACGGTGGAAGTGTATCGGTAACAAGAAGTAATATGAATACAGAAGAAACACTCTATCAAAACGGAAGATTTACTAATGTAGATGAAGTCCATAACAACACAAAGAACATGAGATTATCAGGTTTTAATCAGGAAGGTGGCAAAGTAACAGGAACAATAGAAAACCTTGTAGAAGAAAGTAAACAGAACATAAGTAAAACAACAGGAAGTAGCAGTGGAGTAACAATAGGAGTAGGCTCAAACGGAGTACCGAGTTCAGCTTCAATAAGTGGAAGCAGAACAAACGGAAACAGAGCCTATGTAGATAATCAGACAACATTTATCTTGGGAGAAGGAAGTAACCTTACAATAGGGAAAGCAGAAAACACAGCAGGAATAATAGGAGTAGAAGGAAACGGAAAACTGAAGATAAATGAGTATAAAGGAACAGACTTATACAATCACGATAATCTGACAACAACAGGCGGCTCAATAGGAGTGGACTTTGGAAAAGGCGGAGCAAAAGTCAACGGAATAGGCGTAAATAATGAAAATCATAGAAAAGAAGGAATAACAAGACATACAGTAATAGGAAATGTAGAAATAGGAAGTGCAACAGGTTCTCCTATAAATAGAGACTTAAGTAAAGCAAATGAAACAACGAAAGATACACATAAAAGTACAAACATAAATATAGAGAGTCAAACAATAGAATATGCATTAAATCCTGGAAAGTTTAAAGAAGATTTAGGGAAGGCAAAAGATGAGATAAAAGATATAGGAAGAGCAATAAAAGAATCATTAAATGACAGAGGAGACGATAACAGAAACTTCTTAGGACAGTTAAGTGAAGGAAGACTCCAAAGAACGATAGAAAATATAGGGGGAGAAAGATTAAGAAAATCAACGACTCAGGAAGATATATCAAAGACATTAAAAGATACGTATAAGGATTTGGGATATGACATAGAAATAATATTCACAACACCTGATAAAGCACCGCAACTAATAGATGAGAAAGGAAAAATAAAGGCAGGAACAGCGTATGTAGGAAAAGACGGAAAACATACGATAATAATAAACACAGAAGCAAAAGAAAACCAAGATAGAGCAGGACTGATAGGAACGATAACAGAAGAAGGAAGTCATGTAATAGGGAAAGTAGAAGGAAGACAAAGAAAGGTACCTGAAGGTTCGGAAGAAAAAGGACTGGAAAGTACAGGAAGAGCAACGAATGACTTCTTTAACAAGACGTATGAGGAAGGAAATATACCGATACAGACAAAATCAGACGGAAAAGATTACAGTAAAGCTGATTTTGGTGAACATGTGGGGGATGAAAAAGGAGCTTGTTATAAAGGTGGAAGAATATTAATTAATTGTAAAGTGCCTCCTACTATGGCTGATTTTAGAATATTAGATCAAGAACATCTAAAAAAGAGATAAAAACAAACTTCAAAAAATTCGAGAGATATCAAAGGTAGAAAAGAAAATAGAAGAATCTAAAACACCCGAAGAAAAAGCGGCTTTGAAAAAACGTTTGGATAAATTAGAAGGGAAAAAATAAGAATTTTTCAAGTTTTATTTCAGGATTTAAGGAGGAAACAAAAGAAAGTACACCATTAGGCATAGTGATAGGAGTCGCTGAAAAACTTAATCCGGTTGCAGCATTATTTTTTGCGACATCTACCCCTGTAAATACAAATGAAGAACAATTGCTTCATGGGATTAGAAAGCCTCAATATTCAACTAAAGATGCAGAATATATAAAGAATAATTATCCTGAAATGTATCCTGAAATAAAGGGAAGTATTAATCCCAAAATAAAAGAATTTAATAAAAAAGCAGTAGATGTATCGGCGACAAAATTTTATGGAAAAGACGAAGAAAATGCTAATGAATTTGGCAAATTTTAGGAAGTATAGTAGGGTTTGAAGCAGGTAGAGGTGCTGCAAATACTGTAATTAATACAGGAGTAAAATATTACAGTAGCAGTTCAAAATCATTATTTGAAAAAGGTCATAGTGAAGAAATTGGTAAAAATCTTAATGATTATGCAAGTTCTAAGAGTAATCCAAATAAAAGATATACAGCAAGTGAATCAGAAGCTGAACTCACTACCCGTTTAAAAGAAATGTATAAAGATAAACCGAATACAACGATAGAAACTCAAGAGTCATATAAGGGTGGAGAGAATGTGAAATATGGAATAAAAGGTTCAGTAAGACCTGAAAATTCTGTAGTAGAAAACGGTATTGTAAAGGAAACATATGAAATAAAGAATTATAATCAAGAAAATTATAACAGTATGACCTCAAATATAGGAAAACAGGCAATTAAAAGAGCAGAAGAATTACCTGAAACTGCGACACAAAAAATTGTAATAGATACAAGAGGTCAAAAAATTACACCTGAAATAAGACAAAAAATAACAGAGGATATAATTAGAAAATCAAATAAAATAATAAAAAAAGAAAATATAATATTTATGGAATAAAATAGGAGGATAAAGATGAGAGAATTAACAACAAAAGAGTTTAATGACTTATACAAAAGAAATTTTAGGGAATATTTTGATAAACCTTTAAAGAAAGATGGATTTTATAAGAAAGGCACAATAAATTTTTATAGAATAAATAAGCTGGGTATGATTGAAACATTAAATTTTCAGAAACATCGAGAAGAATTAAATGTAAATTGTGCTATTCTTCCAATATACTGTGGGGCTACAAAAGAATCTATAACGATAGGATTAAGATTAGGAAAATTTATGAATACCCGTTATACTTATTGGTGGGATATAAAAGACGATGAAAGTATGGAAAAAAATATGCAGGAAATGTTAAATGTAATACAAACAGATTTGTATAATTGGTTTAATAAAATGGATAATGAGAAAGAGATATTGAAATATATTTCAATATCATATCAAACAATTATAAATAGATATATAACTCAAGCAGCGAGTATGGCAAAATTTAAAAGATATGATGAAATTTTACAATATGTAGAAAAAGTGAAAAAAGAATATATGGAAAGTTGGTCAGAAGAAGAGAGACAAAAGAAGGAGTGGTTAAAAAAGTGTTAGACGAAGCTTTATTGCTTGAAAGAAAATTAAAGGAAGGTAAAGAAAATATAGATCAATATATTATAGAAAGAGAAAAACAATCATTGATTGAATTAGGATTAGAAAAGTTAATTAAATAATAAAAAGATTCCCCGCATTTTCGGAGTCGACGTAAGGAGCGGAGAACGCGGGTAGCGGGAGTATGAGGGCGGCAATGAGCCCTCATGAACTTCCAAAACGGCAGCAGAGCCTATGTAGATAATCAGACAACATTTATCTTAGGAGAAGGAAGTAACCTTACAATAGGGAAAGCAGAAAACACAGCAGGAATAATAGGAGTAGAAGGAAACGGAAAGCTAAAGATAAATGAATACAAAGGAAAAGATTTATACAATCATGATAATTTAACAACAACAGGCGGTTCAATAGGAACAAGCGGAGCAGGGATAAGTAATGAAAACCACAGAAAAGAAGGCATAACAAGACATACAGTAATAGGAAATGTGGAAATAGGAAGTGCAACAGGAAGCCCTATAAACAGAGACAGAAGTAAAGCCAATGAAACAACAAGAGATGACCATAGCAGTACAAATGTATATGTAGAAAGTCAAACTATAGATTATGCATTACACCCTGCAAAGTTTAAAGAAGATGTAGGGATAGCAATACTTGAAGGAAGTGCAACGGTAGAAGGAGCCTTAAAGAAAATAGATAATATATTAAGAGGAGATGATAATAGCGACATATCACAATCAGAAAAGAGAAGATATGAAGAGATAAAGGAAAATATAATAAGGGTAAAGACAGCTCCAGATATGAAGTTAATAGCAGAAGGAGATTTAAGTGACCCTGACGTACAGAAGCGACTTGGTATAGGAGGAAGATTTAATCCTGATGACCCTAACTTACCTGAAAAGATAAAAGACAGAATAGCTCAGGTAAGAGAACAGGGACAGGAGATAAATTACTTTTACGATAAGGTAACAGGAAAGATATACATAAATGAGAATGCAGATGAGGATGAAATAAGAGCAGGAATAGGAAGAGAGTGGGGGATAAGAGACGAGTTTGACAGAGGAAGAACAAAACCTAACGGAGAAGGACAGGAAAAAGGAACCGTTGCAGGAGAGATAGCGTATAAGGAAATAGAAGACAGAACAAAAGGAAAGAGCGATAAGAAAGTAAATCCTTATGATTTTGAATATGCTAAGTTTGATCCTGATAGTGAGGTTAGTGGGGATAAATGTGTAACTAATTTATGTTTTGAAGGAGATCGTCCAGGACAATCAATACCTTTAAGTACATCAAAGAATCTGAATAATAAGAACAATGAATTTTCTAAATTACACAAACAATTAGAAAATTACTGTAAGAAATCAGGAAAATGTAAAGAAGAAAAAGGAGTATATGTTTTCAATGATGAAGCAGAGTTTTTTAAGTATAATGAATTATTCAGAAAAACAGGACATAGAGATAGAGTTAAATTAGATTATAAGAAGCCGATATTGAAAACTATTGCTGATTTTGGAGTAGGAGCAATAAAAATAACAGGAAGTATCATAAAAGATACAGTAAAAGATGGAATGTTTTTAATTGCGGGTTATAGCGGAGCAATAAGTGAAGATATGTCTCTTGGTATTGTAAAGTATAGAGATCCGAAAACACTTGCTCCTGTCGAAATAAATAACAAGAGTTATTTGATGGGACAAGCAATAGGGCATATACAGATGGCAGGAGCAGGACTTTCGGGAGAAATAGGTGGAAATCTTATAGAAGGTGCAGCGGTAGCAGGAGCACCTGAAACAGCAGGGGTTTCATTAACTGGAGTAGTGGTAGGCGAGGCAGTAAAAGGTTATTCGGTAGCAGTAGGAAGTTATTCAACAGTACAAGCAACAATTACTATAGGGAAAATATTATCTAGTCCGCCAACAGAGTTGACATCAGGTGCCGAGTCGGGAAATAAAGATGAGAAGCCTAAACAGGAAAAATCCTCTGAGCCTAAAAAAGAAGTAGAGTCTAAGCAACAGGAAAATGGTAATCAAAAGAAATCCAAAAAAGAAACGGAAAGTAAAAAAACTGAAAATAAAGGGAAATCTAATAATGAAAATAAAAGTAATAAGGAACAAAATAGTAATAATAGAAATAATGAAATATCTAAAAATCAAAATATTTCAGAACAAAATCAGCCTCAATCTGACTTAAATAATAATTCAAATATAGAAAGAAATTTTAATAATTTATCAGAGAATGAGAAAGCGATGTTTGAAAAATATGAAAAAAACGGTTGGAAAGGACAAGTGTCGGGAGGACCTGCTAATGCAGGAAGAGAATATAAAAACGATGGAAGATTAGGAGGAGAGATATTACCAAAAGAAAACACTAAAGGGACAATAACTTATAAGGAGTTTGATATTAATGTTAAAACAGGAGAATTTAGAGACGGCTATAGATTTGTAAAAGGAAGTGACGGCTCGGTATATTATACAGATGACCATTATATGACGTTTACAAGGGTAAAATAATAAGGAGGCTAATATGTTACAAAATAAGCTAATAGTAACAAGTAAAAATGATAAAGAAAACATTTATAAAATTTCAGAAGATAAATGGGTTATAGAGTTAGATGGAGATAAAATAAATGATTGGAATGATTTTTACGATATAATGCAAAAAGAGATAGATGTATTGAATTACAATAGTAAGTTTGGTAGAGGTGGGCATACTTATGATGATTTTGCAACAGATATAGCATTATTTAATGAAGTAAAGAAAAGAAATGCAAAAGGTATGGTAATGATATTAAATTATACTAAGAAATTTAAAGAAGTATCAGAAGAAGAAAAAGGATATATATATTATGATACAATTTTTACCTTATTGCTGGAGTGGTATAGAGATTTGAGAATAGTATATAAACAGGAAAAACCGACAATAGATATAGAAATGTATATTTTAATAGATGATAATTTATTCAAAAAACGCCCTGATTTCAAAAATGAATTAATAATAGGAATAGAAGAAGATAAAGAAGAAATAGGTAATAAATTTAAAGATTATAAATTGATAAAATTATCTGCTTCTTTAGGAATGGAAAGTAAAATTTTTTTAGAAAAACTTAAAAAAGAGGTAAAAAAAATTATTGATAGAAGAATAAAAGTTTTGCTGTTAAATCCAGAAAATCTTTATTTTGTATATGAAAGGAGTATCTTAATAGATATAGTAGAAAATATACTAATAAGAAAATATGAAGAAGGAAAAGAAGTGAAAATTTATCTAATCTTCAAAAATGATATATTTTAAGTTTGTATAGTTAGAAAATAAATAACCCCCGCATTTTCGAAGTCGACGTAAGGAGCGAAGAATGCTGGTAGCGGGAGTATGAGGGCGGCAATGAGCCCTCATGAACTTTTCAAATGGAAGCAGAGCCTATGTAGATAATCAGACAACATTTATCTTGGGAGAAGGAAGTAACCTTACAATAGGGAAAGTGGAAAATACGGCAGGAATAATAGGAGTGGAAGGAAACGGAAAACTAAAGATAAATGAATACAAAGGAAAAGATTTATACAATCATGACAGTTTAACAACAACAGGTGGCTCAATAGGAACAAGCGGAGCAGGAATAAGTAATGAAAACCATAGAAAAGAAGGAATAACACGACATACAGTAATAGGAAATGTAGAAATAGGAAGTGCAACGGGAAGTCCTATAAACAGAGATAGAAGTAAAGCCAATGAAACAACAAGAGATGACCATAGCAGTACAAATGTATATGTAGAAAGTCAGACGATAGATTATGCATTGCATCCTGGAAAGTTTAAAGAAGATGTAGGGATAGCAGTACTTGAAGGAAGTGCAACAGTAGAAGGAGCCTTAAAGAAAATAGACAATATCCTAAGAGGAGATGATAACAGCGACATATCCCAATCAGAAAAGAGAAGATATGAAGAGATAAAGGAAAATATAATAAGGGTAAAGACAGCTCCAGATATGAAGTTAATAGCAGAAGGAGATTTAAGTGACCCTGAAGTACAGAAACGGCTTGGGATAGGAGGAAGATTTAATCCAGATGATCCTAACTTACCTGAAAAGATAAAAGACAGAATAGCTCAGGTAAGAGAACAGGGGCAGGAGATAAATTACTTCTATGACAAAGTAACAGGAAAAATTTATATAAATGAGAATGCAGATGAAGATGAGATAAGAGCAGGAATAGGAAGAGAGTGGGGGATAAGAGACGAGTTTGACAGAGGAAGAATGAAATCTAACGGAGAAGGACAGGAAAAAGGAACAGTCGCAGGAGAGATAGCGTATAAGGAAATAGAAGACAGAACAAAAGGAAAGGGCGATAAGAAAGTAAATCCATATGACTTTGAATATGCACAATTTGATCCTGACAGTGAGGTTAGCGGGGGATGTATTAGGTAAGTTATATATAGATAGAGTTAAGTATACACCATTTTATGGAAGGGCTGAATCCACTTTAAAGAATAAATGTAATAATAATATACACTGCCTTTCTAATTTATATGGATTAGGAGATAGTATTAAAACAGATGGAAAAGCAACTGGTATGAAGAACAAAGAGGAGGTTATAGGTACATCTATAGATTTTGGAGAAGCATACGTTGCCGGTCGTATGTCAATACCATTAGGAGCATTTGAGGCTTTTATGTTTATAAAAGATCATATGATTGACAAAAAACCAAAAAATAGCGAAGAAGCAATTAAAGAAGTATATTTAACAGCTGTAGCAATAATTGAAAATAAAAGAATGCAAGCAGCTCATGATATTTATGTGAAAGAAAAAACTGATTTAGAAATATTTGAAGATGGAATAAGTTCTCAAAAAAATAAAGGCTTATAATGCTGGAAGAAAATTATTTGGGAAAAAATTGTATCGGAAAAAGAAATAAGAGATAGAATTTGGAGACTTAATAATTATATGAAAACTGAAAATCCGGATTATTTTTTGAAGCCTAGAAGATTGGAAACAATAAAACCATACTATAAATTACCTAAAATACTCTTATAGGAGGAAAAATGAAAAAAATAAATATAGCAAAATTCTTTAGATACTCAATGTCAGCATTGATGTTTCCTCAAATTATTATGTTAACTCTAAATTATATATTATTCCTTCCGTTTCAATTTAGACTGGAAAGTTATGATTTTATTTTACTGTTTATGCCTCTTTTATTTTACTTTCTGCTTTCGTTGGCATTTATATTGAGATACATAAAAAAGATAAAATATATAAAAAAAGATTATAAGATGTTTTTCATTCTGCAAATGATAGTCTTCATAAAATATTGCGAATTTTTAATAACTCTTTTCAGGAAGTGATGGATATGAAGGAAAAAATCAAAAAAATATATGAAGTTATTGAGAAAATCATTATTATTTTATTTATAATTTGTCAGATACTTGTTTTTTTTAAAATTATGAAATCTGATAATTATTACAGTAATTTGAGTTTTGAATTATTAATATATGCTTTAGTAATAAGAATGTTAATGGTTGGAATCTTAATTTCAGGGGGAAAAAGAATGAGAATAAAAACTGTTGTATTTCTTATGTGTGAGTTATTGTCCGGAATATTTATAACTAACTATCTTTTTAAGCCGAACGGAAGATTTGTAAAAACATCGGAATATTTAGGAATGGGAGCTTATAAAGTCACTTTTTCCAAAGCAAGTCTTTATATCTGGATAGGGTACAGCTTAATACACCTTATATTAAATATTATTTATTATTTGAAGAAAAAGAAAAATGATTTTATTCTTGAAAGCTGTTATTTATTTGTTATACGGATGGTATTTATATGTATTCTTATGACAGAATGGAAATTTGCCTGAATTTAAAAAAGTCGAACTTAAAACTCGGCTTTTTTATTTGTCGGAAAATTTGCAAGATTGATTATTTTCATTTTTTTAAAGTGGAAATAATAGCCGATTTATGCTATACTTATATACAAAATATAAGTTGGGAATAGAGGTATAAATAATGGCAGAAACACCGTTAATGAAGCAGTATAAAGATATAAAATCCGATTATAAGGATTCTATATTGTTTTTCAGACTTGGTGATTTTTACGAGATGTTTTTTGAAGATGCAATAAAAGCCTCAAAAGAATTGGGACTTACATTGACATCGAGAAATAAAGAAAGAGAGCAGGATGTTCCTTTGGCAGGAGTACCGTATCATTCTGCAAATTCATATATAGCAAAATTAGTTTCCAAAGGATATAAAGTCGCTATTTGCGAGCAGACAGAAGATCCGAAGGCGGCAAAAGGGATAGTAAAAAGAGAAGTAGTCAAGATTATTACACCCGGTACTATTATTGACGTGGACTCTCTCGATTCCAAAAGCAACAACTATCTGATGAGTATAAAAGTAACCGAAAATAAAATAGGAATAGCATATATAGACATTACCACAGGAGAATTTAAAGTAACTGAAATAGATGAAGATACGGAATATATGCAGCTTTTCAGTGAGCTGAATAAAATAGAGCCTAAAGAAGTGCTGCTGACAAGCTCTTTTTATGAAACAATAAAAGATAAAATTGATGATTTTGTGCAGAAAAATGATGCTACAATAAGCATTGTAAATAAAGTGAGAGATTCGGAAAAACTGCTGACTGATTATTTCGGGATAGTTTCCCTTGAAAGTTACGGGATAAAAGGTAAAAAGTCGGTAATAGAGGCTGCTGCCATTGCTTTAGATTATGCGATGACAATGCAGTTGGAAAATGATCTTACAGTTGAAAAAATAGAATTTCTGAATGTTTCCAATTATGCGGATATAAACTCGATAACGAGAAAGAATCTGGAGCTTACTAAAAGTCAGAGGGAGAAAACAGTCTACGGCTCTCTTTTGTGGGTTCTTGATAAATGTAAATCTTCTATGGGAACGAGGCTTTTAAAAAGATATATTAATAATCCTTTACTGGACATAGAAGAAATAACAAAAAGACAGAACGATGTTCAGTATTTTATTGATAATATACTTGTTCGTGAGGATTTGAAAGAAAAACTTGAAAATATTTACGATTTGGAACGTCTTTTAGGAAAAGTTACATTCGGAAGTGAAAACGGGAAAGATCTGACAGCTTTGAAAAATACAGTAAAAGCTTCGATAGAAATAATTCAGATATTGAAAGATACGTCTTTTTTTAATGATATAAATATAAATGTCTTGATCGGTATTTACAGGCTGATAGACGAAAGTATAGACGAAAATGCCCCTTTTACTGTGAGAGAGGGGAATATAATAAAAAGAGGATATAATGCCGAACTTGACGAAATACACAAGATAATGAATTCGGGAAAAGATTTTCTTTTGGAAATAGAGAAAAAGGAAAAAGAAGCTACCGGAATAAAAAATATGAAAATAAAGTATAATAAAGTATTCGGATATTTTATAGAAGTTACAAAATCCAATTTGGACATGGTTCCTGATACTTATATAAGAAAGCAGACATTGACCAATGCCGAAAGGTTTGTAACACCGGAGCTTAAAAAATATGAAGATACTATTATAAATTCTAAGGCAAAAATAGAAGATATGGAGTATTATTTATTTAAGGAAGTCAGCACAAAAGTGAAAGAATGTAAAACTGATCTTGTGAAACTTGCGGAAAAACTGGCTTATCTTGATGTGATCGTATCTTTTTCAACGGTTGCAATAGAAAATGATTATATAAGACCCGAGATTACAAATGATTTTTCCATAGATATAAAAGACGGAAGACATCCTGTAGTGGAAAAACTTATAGGAAGATCGGACTTTGTGTCGAATGATACTTTGCTCACTGAAAAAGAGCGGTTTACAGTATTGACAGGACCGAATATGTCGGGGAAATCCACTTATATGAAGCAGGTTGCATTAATATCGATAATGGCTCAGACAGGTTCTTATGTTCCCGCTTCGAGTGCGAAATTGTCTATTGTGGATAAATATTTGACGAGAATAGGGGCTTCGGATGATATTCTTACGGGACAAAGTACATTTATGGTAGAAATGAGCGAAGTTTCCAATATTATAAACAATGCTACCGAAAGAAGCCTTATTATCCTTGATGAAGTAGGAAGAGGAACATCGACTTTCGATGGAGTTTCCATAGCTACGGCAATTTCCGAATATATACACGAAAAAATAAAAGCGAAAACAATCTTTGCTACACATTATCACGAGCTTACGGAACTGGAAAACAGATATGAAAACATTGTGAATTATCGGATAGAAGTAGAAGAAAAAGCCGGAAAAGTAATGTTTTTGAGAAATATAGTCAAAGGCGGTGCGGATAAATCCTACGGGATAGAAGTGGTAAAACTCGCAGGACTTCCCAAAGAAATACTTCACGAGAGCAAAAAAATACTTCACAGACTTGAGCAGAAAAAAGAACTGATAGAAAAGACCATAGATGTGCATCAGTTATCACTTTTCGGTCAGGTTATAGAAGCACAGGAATCTTATCAGGGATATAATCCCGATTTTTATACCGAAGATAAAACGGATAAAGTTGCCGAAGAGATTATTTATGATATTGAAAGTAAAGATGTAAATAATATGACACCTATGGAAGCCTTGAAATTCTTATCCGAAATAAAAGCCAAATTAGAGGAGAAAAAATAATGTGGAAAAAAACAGCCTACGGAGTTTTAATCGTTATAGCGGGATATTTTCTGTATTCAGTATTTTTAAAAAAAATAGATACATCTCCTGTGGAAAAAATGAAACAGGAAATGAACGCAAAAAATGTTACTTATAAATTGAAAGATGATGCGATTATAAAAGCCGACGAGCAGATAGGAACGCAGACAGACGGAATTATAAAGTTTAAGGGAGTTGTTATAGATCTGTTGAAAAAAGATATGCTCATATCGGCAAAAGAAGCCGAAGTAAATACAAAAACTTCGGATATTACTTTGAAAAATACCGTAGAAGGAAGAACCAAAGACAATAAATGGAATATATTTACAGAACATGTGGACTATAAAAAAGAGGGAGATCTGATAATTTCCGATACGAGAACAAAAATCATAAATAACGAAGATAAAACCGAGCTTCAAGCCGATAAAGTCCAAACAACTGTAAAATTTGAGGAAATAACGGGAACAGGAAATGTCGTATACAAAAAAGAGGGGAAAGAACTTAAAGCCGATAAAATAAAGTATAACGATGTGAACAAACAGGCGGAAGCCGAAGGTAACGTAAAATATAAAGATGAAAAAAGTGATATTGCTGCAAACAGAGGAGTTTATTTTATTGAGAAAAAACAGGTAGACGCTACGGGAAATGTCAATTACAGAAATAAAGACCTAAATGTGAAAGCAAATCATGTATTTTATGATGAAATTAAACAGATAGCCAATGCTGACGGAAACGGGACTTTCAGTTATTTCCCGAGAAAGTCCACGGGGACTTTCCAAAGCGGAGTTTATGACCTTGTAAATGAAATCTTGACAACGGATCAGTATTATACGATGAATTATGATGACTATAAGATGAAAGGAACCGGACTTGTTTATCTTTTTAAAACGGGAGATGCCACATTAAAGAGCAATTTCTCGGTAACAAAGCAGAATTTCACAGTCAGTGGGTCAGACGGAACGATGAATACTATTGTAAAAAATATATTTGCAAACAATATGCTGATGACAAGTGTTCAGGGAGACAGAATAAGTTCCAGAACGGGAGAGGGAAGTTTTGAAAAGAAAGAATTCAGATTTGACGGAAATATAAACGGGAAAATAAGAGGAAATGTAAAAAACTTTGTAACCAATCCGACAAAACTTGTGGATTCGGAAGCTGTTCATTTTAGAGGAAATACTGCAAAAGTGTATTTTCTTTCTCACAGTAATAACGATATGAGTATTACAAGAAGTGAAATTAAAGAAAATGTTCATATGATATATAAAGAGCTGAATCTTGATTCCCAATACAATGAAATAGATACATCGAAAAACCTTGTTTTAGCCAGAGACAGAGTAATACTGGATTTCAGAAATGAAACTCAGATGACATCGAATTTTCTTTATCTTGACTTAAATCAGGAAATCGGAAATGCACAAAATAACGTAAAAATAGTAAGTAAGTTGCCTCAGCTTGTAAACCTTAATACGAGTTCCGATAAAGCGACTGTAAATATGAAAGAAAAGAAAGTAACTTTATTGGGAAATGTAGTAAGTTATCAGGGAAAAACAAAAATATCGTCTAAAAAAGCAGTGTACGATATTAATAAAAAAATACTGGAAAATGACGGAAATATCAAAATGGAATACTTTGTTCAGAACAGTGCCGTTTCTACGGGTAAAACCAATGCTACGGATGTTCAGGCTGTGGATGAAATCTTGAAAAAACTGTCCGTATCACAAAACGATATAAATAATAGGGATAAAATAGAGCTTCCAAGAGCAATGACAGCTTCAAACGGAACGAATGTGAATATAAAATGGAGTTCTTCAAATTCGGGATTTTTGCCTGTTACAGGAAAAGTAAACAAGGAATTTTTAGGAGGAAACAGAAGAAATGTTACGTTGAAGGCTCTTTTAAGAGCAGGTTCCGAAGAAAAAGAAAAAACTTTCAATGTAAATATTCCTGTGGAAACAGTAGGAGAAATGCTTGAAAGAGCTGCAAAAAATATTTATGTGCCTGAATCTCAAAATAATTTACCGAGTACCGTAAAAGTCAATGTGGCAAAAGGGACTCTGGATATACCTGTTACTTGGGAAAGAAGCGGATCTAAAGAAAAAGGTCTTGTAGCGACGCTAAGATATCAGGGAGTTGAATATAAAAAACAATTTTAAACGGGAGAAACAATGGGTAGAAAAATCAGCATAGAAGCCGACAATTTAAAGAAAATATATAAAAACAGAGAAGTAGTAAAAAATGTCAGCTTAAGTATGGAAAAAGGTGAGGTTGTAGGTCTTTTAGGGCCTAACGGAGCAGGAAAAACAACTACTTTTTATATGATAACAGGAATTATAAAGCCGAATAACGGGAGAGTAACTTATAACGGCGAAGATATTACAAATTTTCCTATGTATAAAAGAGCCAGACTTGGTCTGGGTTATCTTCCACAGGAAGCCTCGGTTTTCAGAAATCTGACTGTAGAAGAAAATATTATTTCGGTACTTGAAATGAGAGGAATACCGAAAAAAGAAAGAACAGCAAAAATGAGCAGTCTTATAGAAGAATTTAAGCTTACTCACGTGGCAAAAAGTTTGGGATATGCTCTTTCAGGAGGGGAAAGACGGCGTGTGGAAATAGCAAGAACAATTTCCACAAATCCTGATTTTATACTTCTTGATGAACCTTTTGCAGGAGTAGACCCTATTGCGGTAGAAGATATTCAGAATATTATTATGCAGCTGAAAAAGAGAGGGCTCGGTATTCTTATAACAGACCATAACGTAAGAGAAACTTTGAGAATTACTGAAAGAGCGTATATTATGGCTGAGGGAACGATACTTATATCGGGAACGGGCGAAGAAATAGCCAACAATGAAACTGCAAGAAAAGTGTATTTGGGAGATAACTTTAAGCTGGATTAAAGAATCTGCCGGTGCAGGATAAAAGAGGCATTAAAGGTCCGATGATTTTTATTTACAGACTTTGAAACAGTTGTTATGCAGATATGTTATTAATCAACGAAAAATTTTATTCAAAAAAATAAAAATTTCAGTTGTATTAATTTACTCAATTAGATATAATATATATTAGACTAAAAATAAAATTAGGGAAAATCAAAAAAGGAGAAAATAAATGACAGGGAATGAGTTAAGAAAAAGTTTCGTCGATTTCTTTAAATCAAAAGAACATAAGCATTTTGAAAGTGCTTCGTTAATACCCGACGATAAAAGTTTATTGCTGACAGTGGCGGGGATGGTACCGTTTAAACCGTTTTTTTTAGGAGAAAAAGAAGCTCCTTTTAAAAGAATAACTACTTATCAGAAGTGCATAAGAACAAATGATTTGGAAAATGTAGGAAAGACACCGAGACATCATACATTTTTTGAAATGTTGGGAAATTTTTCTTTCGGGGATTATTTTAAAAAAGAAGCCATTGAATGGTCATGGGAATATATAACAAAAGTTTTGAAACTTGATAAAGAAAGACTTTGGGTATCTGTCTTTGAAACAGATGATGAAGCTTATAAAATATGGAACGAAGAAATCGGAGTTCCTGCAGAAAGAATGGTAAGACTGGGAGAAGATGATAACTGGTGGGCAGCAGGTCCTGTAGGTTCATGCGGTCCGTGCAGCGAGATTTATTATGATACTCAAAATATGGGAAAAAATAACGAAGAAATAAACTGCAAGCCGGGAGATGAAGGAGACCGATTCCTTGAAATATGGAATCTTGTGTTTACAGAATGGAACAGACTGAAAGACGGAACACTTGTTCCTCTGCCTGAAAAAAATATAGATACGGGAGCGGGTATTGAAAGAATAGCTTCGGTTATCCAAAATAAGAAAAGTAATTTTGAAACAGACTTGTTTATGCCTATTATTAAAGGGATTGAAAAAGTTCTGGATATAAAAAAAGAAGAACATGACGAAGCCGTTAAAATAATAGCAGATCATATAAGAGCGTCAGTATTTTTAATAGGTGACGGAGTGCTGCCGTCCAACGAGGGAAGAGGTTACATATTAAGAAAAATAATAAGAAGAGCTTTCGGAGTGGGAAGTGTAGCTAAAGAAAAAGTTTTTGAAAAAGAGGATATATTCCTTCATAAGCTTGTGTCTTATGTTGTGGAAACTATGAAAGACGGATATCCTGATTTAGTTGAAAAAAGTGAATATATTGAAAAAGTAATAAAAATAGAAGAAGAAAGATTTTCAACAACATTGAAAAATGGAACGGAAATGCTTTCTGAAGAAATAGCAAAACTGAAAAAACAGAATAAGAAAAAATTGTCATCGGAAATATCGTTTAAATTGTATGATACATTCGGATTTCCTTTCGAGCTTACGAGATTGATACTTAATAACGAGGGAATAGAAGTATCCGAAGAAGACTTTGAAAAAAGACTGGAAGAACAGATAACAAGATCTCAAAGAAGCAGAGTCACTATTTCCGATATGATAAAAGATGATTTTATCGACGAATTTTTTGAAAAACACGGAAAGACAGAATTTACAGGATATGAAAATTTTGCAGATAAAGGGAAAATACTGTATGCGGCTAAAAGCGAGGGAATGAGCGGATATGAAATGATATTCGATAAAACACCTTTTTATGCCGAGTCGGGAGGACAGGTTTCGGATACAGGGAAAATAACCGCAGGAGAGTTTGAAGGAAGAGTAGTGGATGTTGTCAAGAAAAGAGATGTATTTATTCATCAGGTAGAAGTGATAAAAGGAATTATACCTGCAGAAAATACAACTGTAGAACTTGAAATTGATGTTGAAAGAAGAAAAGATATTCAGAGAAATCACACTGCTACGCATATTCTTCATAAAGTGTTAAGAGAAAAACTTGGGACACACGTAGAGCAGTCGGGATCCCTTGTGGAAAGTGACAGACTCAGATTCGATTTTTCTCATTATGAGCCGATATCCAAAGAAATGATAGAAGAAATCGAGTATGAAGTAAATAACGTAATACTTTCAAATATAAAAACGAAAATAGATTATGAAAATATACAGGAAGCGAAAAACAGAGGAGCAATGGCATTATTCTCGGATAAATACGGAGATATAGTAAGAGTAGTGGAAATTCCGGGATTCTCTATAGAGTTATGTGGAGGAGCTCATGTAAAATCCACAGGAGAAATAGGATTTTTCAATATAGAGTCGGAAACGGGAATATCTTCAGGAGTAAGAAGAATAATCGCTACAACAGGGCATAAAAGTCTTGAGTATGTAAACGGAATAGAGGAAAAACTTGCTGAAATATCGGCAACTATGAAATCTGATGAAAATAATATTGTTGAAGTACTGAAAAAATACAAAAACGAGTTTAAAGATTTGGAAAAAGCATATATGCAGCTTCAAAGCAGACTTTTGAAATATGAAATAAATGAAATATTTGAAGGAGTGGAAGAAATTTCGGGAGTAAAAGTTCTTGCGAAAACTTTTGAAAATAAAAATATTGACGAGCTGAAAGAAATAGTCGACAGAGGAAAAGAAAAGCTTCAAAGCGGAATAATAATACTCGGTTCAAATAATGAAAAAGCAATATTTGTGGCAGGAGTTACAAAAGATCTGATTTCCAAAATCAAAGCAGGAGATATAGTAAAAGTCGCAGCACAAACTGCTGACGGAAACGGCGGAGGACGACCCGACTTTGCACAGGCAGGCGGTAAAAACGGAAGTGCTGTAAAAGAAGCTATGGAAAAAAGTAAAGAATATATTGTTTCACAACTTTCATAATAAACAAAGAGGACAAATATGAAAAAATTTATAGGACTTGATATAGGAGATGTACGTATAGGAGTAGCAAAGTCCGATCCTTTGGGTATTTTGGCTACAGGTCTTGAAGTAATAGACAGAAATACTGTAAATCCTGTAGAGAGAATAAAAGAAATACTTTCTGATGAAGGAACGAAAAAAATAGTTGCAGGTCTTCCTAAAAGTCTTGATGGGACGAAAAAACGTCAGGCTGAAAAAGTGGAGGAGTTTGTTGCGGAATTAAAAGAAAGTATCCCCGATATAGAAGTGATTATGGTAGATGAGAGATACACAACTACCGAAGCTGAACATTATTTAAAAAATTATTCAAAGAAAAACGGGAAAGAAAGACGAAAAGTGGTAGATATGGTAGCTGCATCAATAATACTTCAAAAATATCTGGACAGAATAAAATAAAAAATAAATTTATAAATAAAATTAACAAATTTATATTTGTGGAAAGGTTAGTAATGAAGAATAAAACAATACATTATATTTTGTTATTGGCAATAATTGTTATTCCGGGAGCAATATTATATCGTAACAAAATAAAATTGGGACTTGATTTGAGAGGCGGAACATATGTAGTATTGCAGGCTCAGGGTAAAATAGAGAATGATACTATGGATAAGGTAAGGGATATAGTGGAAAGAAGGATAGACAGTCTGGGAGTTTCCGAACCTGTCCTTCAGATAAACGGAAAAGACAGACTGATAGTCGAACTGGCAGGAATTAAAGATCCTCAAAAAGCCATAGATTTAATAGGTACTACTGCAAAACTTGAATTTAAGATTAAAAATCAGGACGGGACATACGGACCGACTTTACTGGAAGGATCGGCTATAAAAAATGCGACTCTTGTTCAGGGACAGTTCGGACAGCCTGAAGTAGCTTTCGAGTTGGATACAAAAGGAGCGGAAACATTTGCGAAAATAACGAGAGAAAATGTACACAAACAGTTGGCGATAATGCTTGACGGAAAAGAGCAGTCGGCACCGGTAATAAATACTGAAATACCGGGAGGAAGAGGAGTAATAACTACGAATGATCCTGAAGATGCTCAGGCATTGACAAACCTGCTTAAGTCGGGAGCGTTGCCTGTGAGTATAAAAATAATGGAAACAAGAACTGTAGGAGCAACATTGGGAAATGAATCCATTCAGCAGACAAAAATGGCAGGAGTAATAGCGATGATAGCAATTTCCTTATTTATGTTTGCAGTTTATAAAATACCGGGACTTATAGCCGATATAGTATTGGCAATATACGGATTCTTAGTATTGGCATCTTTCAGTATGATAGGGGCAACATTGACGTTACCGGGAATAGCAGGATTTATCCTTACGTTAGGAATGGCAGTGGATGCCAACGTTATTACTTTTGAAAGAATAAAAGAAGAACTGAGAAAAGGATATTCTCTTGAAGATGCAGTGGAAAACGGATTTAAAAACGGACTTCCGGCAATACTTGACGGAAATATAACAACATTGCTTGTAGCATCGGTGCTATTCTTTTTCGGTACAGGACCTGTAAAAGGATTTGCAGTAACTCTTACATTGGGAGTGTTGATAACGATAGTTACGGCTTTATTTATAACAAAAGTATTATTTAAACTTGTAATATCCACATTTAAAGTAAAAAAAGAACAGCTGTTCTGGAAAGGAGTAAAATAATGAATTTAAGAGTTATACAACTGAAAAAATATTATTTAGGATTTTCGGCAATAATGGTTGTAATTTCAATTATTTTCTTCCTAACTATAAAACTTAATTTGGGAGTAGATTTTAAAGGTGGAGATTTGTTGCAGCTTCATTACAGTCAGGCGATAAATAAGGATACTTTAAACGGTACTTTGGACGGAATTATAAGTGAAGTTCCCCAGCTTAAAAACAGAAGGTTGCAGTATTCCGAAGATAATACGATAGTTTTAAGAACAGAGCAGCTTACAGATGCTCAGAAAAATGTTGTTTTGAAACAGTTAACTGAAAAAACGGGAAAATATGAATTAGTAAAATACGATACTGTAGGACCTACGATCGGAAAAGAATTGACTTCAAACGCTCTTACAGCACTGCTTATAGGAAGTTTACTTATAATCATTTATATTACTATAAGATTTGAGTTTGTTTATGCAGTTGCAGGTGTGGCAGCGGTATTGCACGATGTAATAATAGCGATGGGACTTATAGCATTTCTGAAATATGAGATAAATACTCCTTTTATTGCGGCAATATTGACAATACTCGGATATTCAATGAACGACACGATTGTAGTATTTGACAGAATAAGGGAAAATGATGCTAAAGAAGGTAAAACAAAAGATTTTGCGGAAATAATCGAAGAAAGTGCAAATCAGGTTTATATGAGATCACTGTTTACTTCTTTGACTACATTACTTTCTATAACTGTATTGCTGTTATTCGGAGGAGATTCTTTGAGAACATTTAATACCGCATTGTTTATAGGAATGATATTCGGAACTTATTCTTCGATATTTGTAGCGAGTCCTCTTGTTTATCTGATGAGAAAATACAGAAAGAAAAGAAAAGATACGGATAATAAAGATAAATCGAGAAAACACAGACAAAAAACGATTAACGGTTACGATGAAGATGAAAAAGTATTAGTATAAAAAACTCCGAAAGGTGAAGAGAGATGCGTTGTTGGGCTGAAATAAACATAAAAAATCTGTATGATAATATTAAAGAAATCGAAAAAATAACTTCCAAAGATCATATAATGGCAGTTATAAAAGCTGACGGTTACGGACACGGAATGGAAAAAATATGTGAAGCACTTATAAAGACAGGTATTAAAAATTTTGCAGTAGCGACAAGTGAAGAAGCACATAAAATAAGGGAAATAGACGACAGCGTAAATATCCTTATTTTGGGTCCTATTGAAAATGATCATGCAAATTCTGTTTCAGAAAAAAATATTTATTTTATGATAACCGATTTTCAGGAGATAGATTATCTTGAGAAAAATGAATGTAATACAGATGTGTTTATTAAAATAGATACAGGAATGGGCAGAGTAGGATTTCAGTTGCAGGAAATTGAAAAACTTGCAGAAACTCTGAAAAGATGTAAATATGTGAAGCCGATAGGCGTTTTCTCTCATTTTTCTTCTTCGGATTCGGATGTAAATTATACCGATTTGCAAATAAAAAGATTTGAAGAAGTATCGGATAATCTGAAAAGAGAACTACCGACTGTTAAGTACAGACATTTGCTTAACAGTTTCGGGAGTTTGAGATTTCAAAAAAGTAAATATGATTTTATAAGAGCGGGGATAATAATATACGGCGGTGTTACCGAAGAAGAAACGAAGCCTTATAAATTTAAGCCGGTAATGTCCCTTTATGCAAAAATAAGTTACATAAAGACATTGTATGAGGACAGTTATATAAGTTACGGAAATACTTATCTTGCAAAAAAGGGAGAAACACTGGCTACAGTGTCTATAGGATATGCCGACGGGGTAAGAAGGGATTTGTCCAATAAAGGTTATGTATATTATAAAGGGCATAAATGCAATATAGTAGGAAGAGTCTGTATGGATCAGCTTGTGATTAAACTGCCTGAAGAACTGGTAAAAGAAGCCGAAAAAGGAGATAAAGTAGAGTTTTTCGGAGAAAATATAAATGTAGTTGATGTCGCAAACCTTTGTAATACAATATCCTATGAAATTTTATGCGGAATAAGTCAGAGAGTTCCGAGAATATACATCAATGAAAATGAATAAAGTTGACGGGAGAAAAAAATGATATTGGATATAGGATTTTTAATATTGTTGATTTTGTCATTTCTGTTAGGAAGAAAAAGAGGATTTACACTGGAATTTTTCAATGTATTCAAGTACCTGCTGATACTGTATTTTATGAAATACACTTACGGAGCTGTAAAGGTTTTGTTCAAATTGGCAGAAAAAGACTCGAGAGATCAGCTGAAAATATATATCATTGCATTTGCAATATTATATATTTCGCTTACAATCATATTAAAATTAAGTGCCAACTTTTTAAAAAGTATAAAGTTGAAAAGACTTAACGAGTTTTTTGGAGGGATATTAGGAATAATAAAAACGACTTTTGTAATTTTTATAATATATATAATAGTGTTAATAGGTTCTACTCACAGCAAAAGACTGGAAGAAATAAAACATCAGAGTCTTGCGGTGAAAGGTATAACCCAATATTTATACGTGTATTCGGAAGTATTTCCGGATTTTATAAAAAATGATGTAAACAGATACAGAAAAAAAAGAGCGGAAGAAAAACTGAAGAGAAATGTATTAAACGAGCTTAAGGAAAATAACTTGAATGAAGGAATAAAAAATAATGAAAATAATAGATAAATATATTTATAATTCACTGATATTACCGTCAGTATTCGGAATCAGTATATTTACGTTTATTCTGATGCTGAATGTTCTTATTGAGGCTATGGAAAGGCTGTTTGCAAGCGATTTGCCGTTTTTATCGGTAGTAGATTATTTCTTTTATGTAGTTCCGGGAATTTTGGTGCAGACTATACCGATGGGAGCTTTTTTGGGAGTAATGCTTGTTTACGGAGGGCTTTCCGAAACAAATGAAATAATTGCTATGGAAGGTTCAGGAATAAGTCTTTTCAGAATTATAAGACCGGCATTTATATTCGGGCTTATATTGACTTTTATTGGATTAGGACTGGAAATATATGTAAATCCGAGAGCGTTGGAAAATATAAATAAACAGACAAAGATGCTTTTAGCTACAAGACCTAACTCTTTGACTGAAGAAAAAATATTTTTGACAAATCCTGAGAAAGGATTCGGATTTTATATAGATAAAGTCGACAATAAAAAAGCCACTGCCAGTCAGTTTTTACTGCTTAATAAACAGGGGAACAATCCTTATCCGGTTATATTTCTTGCGAAAAGTGCAAGATTTGATCCGGGAGTTATTGTTTTAAGTGATGTGAAAGGCTATTCCTTTGATAAAGAAGGAAACAGTCAGGTAGCAGCTGAATATAAGGAACAGAATGTTCCTGTTTCTACATTTTTTACTTCTGAAGAAGGAGAGCAAAGACAAAAAAAACGTAGCGAAATGAATCTGAAAGAATTGAGAGAATTTTACAATAATAATATAGGTAATCCTGAAATGAAGGAGGCTGCATTGAAAGCCCTTATAGAATCCTATCAAAGAGTAATAGGACCTCTTGCAAGTGTGTTTTTATGCTGGTTGGGAGTTTTGCTGTCGGTAGGGAACAGAAGAAGCGGTAAAGGGATAAGCTTCGGAATAAGTTTGATAGTAATATTCGGATATATTGCCATTGTCAATTATGCAAAAATTATGATACTTAAAAATAATGTTCCTGTTTCAATAGCAATGTGGATACCTAATTTTATATTATTTTTACTTTGCGTTTATTTCTCAATAAAAAAATATAGGAGACATTAATTTAATGAATAAATTGGATAAATATATAATTTTGAATTATATAAAAAGTTTTTTTCTCGGAATGATGATGTTTTTTCTTATATTTATTCTTGCTGAAAGTATAAATCTGACAGGCTGGATAATGGACGGTAAGTTTACTTTAGGAGAAGCAGTGAAATACCTGTCTTACGGAATACCTGAAATAGTAACGAATACTGCTCCATTAGGTATCCTTTTGGGAAGCCTTCTGGCAATAAGCAAAATGGCTAAGCAGCTCGAGATAACAGCGATGAAAACAGGCGGAATAAGTTTTTTAAGAATAGCTAAATTTCCTTTAATTTTTTCATTTTTTGTGAGTTTGTCAGTGTTATATGTAAATGTGGACATACTGGGAAAATCAAACAGTAAAAAAAGTAACATGAAACTTCTTAAACTGGAACAGGCGGAACCTGTAAAAGTGGAAAAAAACTTTATACTTGTAAAAATCGACAAAAATAGAATACTTTACAGTGGATATGTAAATAAAAAAGACGGAATTATGAGAGAAGTGGAAATAATAGAAATGGCGGATGAATTTAAGAATGTAAAAACAGTTTACACTGCATCTGAAGGTGCTTTGGAAAAAGGAACTGATAATTGGACTTTTACGAATCTGAAAGAGCATAATATAATGACCAATGTTTCCAAAAATATTGATCCGGGAGTTTTCAAACTTAAAATTCCTATAGACGATATTTTGGCAGATCCTGTGAAAGCGAAAAATCTTACTATGCCTGAATTAAGAGAAAAAATAGTATATTTTACTCGGGTAGGGGCGGATTCTATAGATTTGCTTATAGATTTTTATTACAGAATCTCTTTTGCTCTTGCGTCATTTGTGATGTGTTTCATAGGACTTTCACTGGGAAGCCGTTACGTGAGAGGGGGAGCAGCTGTAAATATAGGTTTATCGGTAATAATAGGATATTCTTATTACGGATTCAGTACCATAATGAAATCTCTTGCTTCTACGGGAACTATACCTGTGTATATAGCCTGTTTTTTGCCGCTTCTGATTTATTTGGGAGTGGGTATTAAGCTGTTTATGGAGGCGGAATACTAACTTGATACTACTTTTTTAGAAAAAAGTAGCAAAAAATTTCCGACTAAAATTTTACTAACTCGAAATAACTCACTGCACTATAAAAACAACAAACTCGCTACGCTCAAACAGTTGTTTTTATAACGTTTCGTATCGTATTTCTCGAAGTAAAATTTTAATGTCGGAGAAAATCAGGAAATAGATTTTAAATATACAACTTAAGGAATGTAAAATATAGTAGCAGGAGGATGAGGGAAGTAACATGCCCTCAAAAAATAAGGGAGGAAAAATGCCGGAAGAAATAATTACAAATAGAGGAATAAGAGTAATATTTGATAGACTTGAAAATATATCCACATGTTCTGTGGGAGTTTTTGTGAAAACAGGCTCAAAAGATGAAAGCGATCAGGAAGAAGGAATTTCACATGTGTTGGAACATATGATATTTAAAGGTACATCTAAAAGAGATTATTTTCAGATATCCGAAGAAGTGGATTATTTGGGAGCGAGTATAAATGCACATACTACAAAAGAGGAAACAGTATTTTATATAAATGCTTTGACTGAATTTTTAGGGAAATCAGTAGATATTTTGTTTGATATCGTAACAAATTCTTTGATTCCTGAAGATGAACTGAAAAAAGAAAAAGATGTAATAGTAGAAGAAATAAAAATGTATCAGGACAGTCCTGATGACCTTGTTTTTGAGCTTAATTATGCCGACTGCATAAAAGGGCAGTACAGTAAGCCTATTATAGGAACAGAAGAAAGTGTCAGAAGTTTTACTTCGGAAATGATAAAAAAATATTATAAAGAAAGATATACTAAAGATAATATTTTGATTGTTGTTTCGGGAAATTTTGACAAAAAAGAAATAATAGAAAAAATAGACGAATATTTTTCAAAATTACAGGAAAATAAAGTTGACAGAAGGGAAAATATAAGTTTTGAATTCAAAGAGGGCAGAGAAACTCATGAAAAAGATATAAATCAGGTAAATATTTGTATTTCTTTTGAAGGAAAATCCTATAACAGCAGTGAAAGAATATACACAGACATTCTTGCAAATATTATGGGAGGCTCTATGAGTTCGAGACTTTTTCAGGAAATAAGGGAAAAGAAAGGACTTGCTTATTCTGTATATACTTATAATCAGTATTATAGAGAAGGCGGAGTTGTAACTACTTATATAGGAACGAACATAGAAAGTTACAAAGAAGCAATAGATATTACACTTAAAGAATTTAGTAAAATGCGTAAAGAAGGAATTACGGAAACGGAATTACAAAAAGCGAAAAACAAATATTTAAGTAAAATTGCTTTTTCGATGGAAAATCCGAGATCGAGAATGAGCATTCTCGGAAATTATTTCGTGAGAAGAGGAGAAATTATAGATATAGACAAAATGAAAAAAGAAATTCACGAAGTAAAATCCGAAAATATAAATGAATTTTTGAAAAGTCAGTATTTAAAACCGAATATAACCGTTTTGGGAAATATAAAAGGAGATAAATAATATGTTTCAAAATCAGAGATTGACTGAAATAATAAAAAGTAATATAGTAAAAATGGATAAAATGCTGTTGTTATTTGTTTATGCTCTTGTGATGATAAGTACAGTTTTTGTATACAGTGCCACAAGGTCAACTAAGTTTGTAGTGCAGAATCTCATATGGATAAGTATCGGAACACTTCTTTGGATAGGAATATCTTTTATCGATTATAGAGATATGAAAAAACATATATGGAAAATTTACGGATTAAGTGCAGCTCTGTTACTTTTAGTAAGATTTGCAGGGAAGAAAACATTGGGAGCTCAAAGATGGATAAAATTGGGACCGTTTCAGCTGCAGCCTTCAGAGTTTGTAAAAATAGCGATAATAGTCATTATAGCTTTCTGGATTGTGGAAAAATATGCCAAAGGGATAAATAATCTTAAAGATATAATAGGTTCTTTTTTACCTGCTATCCCTTTAATATTGCTTATTCTGCTTCAGCCGGATTTGGGGACAACTCTTATAACTGTGTGTTCTTTTGTATTTATGATATTTTTATACGGAGCGGATATGAAGCCTATATGGGTTATAGCTATAATTGTCATTTTATCGGCATATCCTGTTTACAGATTTGTTTTAAGTGATTATCAGAGAACGAGAGTGGAAACATTTCTCGATCCTGAAAAAGACAGAAAAGGAAGCGGTTGGCACGTAACTCAGTCAAAAATTTCCGTGGGAGCGGGCGGACTTTACGGAAAAGGAGTATTGCAAGGAAGTCAAAGCAGACTTGAATTTTTACCTGAGCCTCAAACGGACTTTATATTTTCGGTAATTTCCGAAGAGTCGGGATTTATAGGATCTACAACGGTAATTTTACTTTATTTTCTGCTTATATTTAATATAATGAGGATAAGCAGACTCACTCAGGACAGATTTGCAAGACTTATTTTATACGGAATATCGGGAATATTTTTTATGCATGTAATAGTAAATATAGGAATGACTATAGGACTTGTACCGGTAACAGGAAAACCTCTTTTATTTCTGAGTTATGGAGGAAGTTCATTTTTATCATCTTTTATTATGATAGGACTGGTCGAAAGTATAAAAATAAATATTGAAGATTAAGAATTACGGAGAAAAAATGGAAACTTTTGAATATATTGTTGACAGTGAGTCCGAAGGAATGAGATTGGACAGATATTTAAAGAAAACTTTCAAAAATGAGTCTTTGAGTAAAATTTTTCAGGCTCTCCGTAAAGGAGATGTGAAAATAAACGGGAAAAAATCAAAAGAAAATTATAGACTTTGCTTGGGCGATAAAATAACTGTCAAATATTTGTATTCGGAAAAAGAAGAAAAAACAAAAAAAACATTTGATTTCGATGAAAAAAAATATAAAAATATGATAATTTTTGAAAATAACGATTTTTTTATAATAAACAAGCCGGGAAACGTTCCTATGCACAAAGGAACAGGACATAAACACGGTCTTTCTGAAATTTTCAAAAAAATCTATGAAAATGATAATATAAATTTTGCAAACAGGTTGGATTATGAAACTTCCGGACTGGTAATAGGATGTAAAAATCTGAAGTTTTTGAGGTACATCTCTGAAAAAATAAGAAATAACGAAGTTCAAAAAAAATATGTGGCAGCGGTTGACGGAGAAATCGAAAAAGACAAATTTATAATAGAGAATTATTTAAAAATTACTGAAAACGGAGTTATACAGTCGTATGTTTCAGATAAAGATGCAAAAAGAAGTATTACAAAATATAAAAAGATAAATAACAGATTTTTTGATAAAATTTTAAATAATATTAAAAAAGAAAAAGTAACTTTACTTGATATTGATTTGGTAACAGGAAGAAAGCATCAAATAAGAGTACAGCTTTCGAGTATAGGAAATCCTGTAATCGGAGACAGAAAGTACGGGAAAAAGAAAGAAGAAAACAAGTTATATTTGTGTTGTTATTCTGTATCTTTTGACGATTATAAATTTAAACTGGAAAATGAAAATGAGTATTTTAAGTAAGATAAGTAAATTTCAAAGTGAAATCTAATACTAATAGAGTAAACTTTGAAATAACGTAAGTTATTTATTAAATAAAAATTATATAAATTGTAAAACAAACTGTAATTTTCGGAAAGGTGAGAGAAAATGGGACTTTTTTCAAGTAAAAAATCAAAAAATAAATATGCAACAGTTACTTCAAAATCAAAGTTGACGATGGATGTTGTAGACGATAACAAATGGAAAAAATGCAGCAGATGTAATGAAATAATATACAACGAAGATTTAAAAAATAATCTGAATATCTGCCCTAAATGTGGAAACTACTTCAGATTAACAGCTTTTGAGAGAATAGAGCTTCTTGTTGATGAAGATACTTTTATTGAAGAAGATATGACTTTAAATTCAAAAGATTTTTTAAAGTTCCCGGGATATGAAGAAAAACTTGAAAACTCAAGAGAAAAAAGCAGAATGCTCGACGGGATAATAAGCGGAATAGGAAAGATTAACGGAATTGAAGTAAGTATTGCCGCTATGGAATTCAGCTTCATGGGAGGAAGTATGGGATCCGTTGTCGGTGAGAAAGTAACGAGGGCTTTGGAAAGAGGGATAGAGAAAAAGATTCCTGTTGTTATAGTTTCAAGCTCGGGGGGAGCAAGAATGCAGGAAGGAATAGTTTCTCTTATGCAAATGGCAAAGACTTCGGGAGCCGTTAAAAGACTTAATGAAGCGGGATTACCTTTTATATCGGTTCCGGTAGATCCTACAACGGGAGGTGTAACTGCATCTTTTGCAATGCTTGGAGATATTATAGTAACCGAGCCTAATGCTTTAATAGCGTTTGCCGGTCCGAGAGTTATAGAACAGACGGTAAATCAGAAGTTACCTAAAGGATTTCAAAGAGCTGAATTTTTGCTTGAACACGGTATGGTAGATGTCATAAGTGAAAGAAAAGATTTAAAAATGACAATTTATCGTATACTTGAAAAACTTATATAAGATTATTTATATATTTTACAATTTTGGAGGAAAAATGAGTGTTAAAGAGGAAATAAAAGAATTAGAAGATAAAATAGAAGAATTGAGACGCTTTTCCGCTGAACAGAAAATTGATTTCTCAAAACAGATAGGGGAATTGGAAAAAAATCTTGAAGAAAAATATTTAGAATTTAGTGAAAAAGAAATGGATTCATGGGCGAGAATTCAAATTTCGAGAAATCCCAAAAGACCTTATACTCTTGACTATATAAATGAACTTACTCAGGATTTTGTAGAACTGCATGGAGACAGACTGTCCAAAGATGATCATGCGATAATCGGAGGATTGGCTTCTGTAGACGGTTATAATATAATGATAATCGGGCATCAGAAAGGTAGGGATCTGGAATCGAATATGTACAGAAATTTCGGCATGGCAAGTCCTGAAGGATACAGAAAAGCATTAAGACTTATGAGAATGGCTGAAAGATTTGAGTTGCCTATACTTACTCTTATTGATACTTCGGGAGCATATCCGGGAATAGAAGCTGAAGAAAAAGGTCAGGGAGAAGCTATAGCAAAAAATCTGTCTGAAATGTTCAGTTTAAGAGTTCCTGTTGTTTCTGTAGTTATTGGAGAAGGAGGAAGCGGAGGAGCTTTGGGAATAGGAGTTGCCGATTCTGTTCTGATGCTTGAAAACAGTGTCTATTCCGTTATTTCTCCTGAAGGTTGTGCATCTATACTTTTTAATGATGCAACAAGAGCTGCCGAAGCTGCCAAAAGTCTGAAAATGGATGCTATAAACTTAAAAGGTTTGAAAATAATAGATGAAATAATTGAAGAGCCTCTCGGAGGTGCTCACAGAAATCTTGAAAAGACTGCTCAAAATTTAAAAGCTGCTGTTTTGAAAGAGTTTAAGAAAATAGATAAACTGACAGTAGAAGAATTGCTTGAAAGAAGATACGAAAAGTTCAGAAAAATGGGCGAATATTTTGAAAATGAAGAAAATATTGAAGAAAATGAGAAATAAATTTAAAATTTTAAAATACTGCTTTGTCTTTATATATAGATAAGTGGTATTTTTTATTTTGAATATATAAAAAATTTGATAAAGCAGCTTTAGGATTGATTTTTTATATACTTGACTTTTATTTATTTTGAGGTATAACATATTGTTGAAAATTATCAGTATAAAAAATTATTATACTGACTAAATTTTTAACGGAAATATTTAAATTTTCTACAAAACATAATGGAGGTATAGAAATGAGTAATGGTGTATTAAAAAAATTTTTGTCTCCCAAACTTAGGGAATTAAAAGAAAAAGGACTTTATAATGAGATAGATGTCCTTGACGGTGCAAACGGGCCTGAAATTTTTATTAACGGAAGAAAATTGATTAATCTTTCTTCAAATAACTACTTGGGATTGGCTACAAGAGAAGATGTTAAACAGGCTGAAATAGAAGCTTCCAAAAAATACGGAGCCGGAGCCGGTGCTGTCAGAACTATTAACGGAACAATGGTTATTCACAAAGAATTGGAAGAAACTATAGCCAAGTTTAAGCATACTGAAGCTGCTATTGCATTTCAATCGGGATTTAACTGTAATATGGCTGCAGTATCGGCTATTATGGATAAACAGGATGCGATTTTATCAGATGAGTTAAATCACGCTTCTATTATTGACGGATGCAGACTGTCAGGTGCAAAAATAATCCGTTGCAAACATCAAGATATGAATGATTTAAGATTGAAGGCGAAAGAAGCTATAGAAAGTGGACTTTATAATAAAATAATGTATATTTCCGACGGAGTATTTTCTATGGACGGAGATGTAGCAAAAATAAAAGAAATAGTTGAAGTGGCAAAAGAATTCGGATTAATAACTTATATTGATGATGCTCACGGTTCGGGAGTAATGGGTGAAGGAGCAGGTACAGTTAAAGAATTTGGATGCTCTGCTGATATAGATATACAGGTAGGAACGCTTTCAAAAGCTGTCGGAGCTGTTGGAGGTTATGTTGCCGGAAGTAAGGAATTAATCGATTGGTTAAAAGTTAGAGGACGTCCATTTTTATTTTCGACATCTCTTACACCGGGAGCAGCGGCAGCAGCAAAAAAATCTATAGAAATAATTTCAACTGAAAAAGATTTAGTTAAAAAACTTTGGGAAAACAGTAGATATTTAAAACAGGAATTGAAAAAAATAGGTTATGATACAGGTGTATCGGTAACTCCTATAACTCCTGTTATTATTGGAGATGAAAATAAAACTCAATTATTTTCTAAAAGACTTATAGAAGAAGGAGTATATGCAAAATCTATTACATATCCTACAGTACCTTTAGGAACAGGACGTGTAAGAAATATGCCTCAAGCAAGTCACACAAAAGAGATGCTTGATGAAGTTGTGAGAATTTATGAAAAAGTAGGAAAAGAACTTAAAGTAATTTAAATTTTATATGATTAATAAAAATAAAAAATTCAGGGAGGAATTTTATTATGAAAAAGGTTTTAATTACAGGTGCAACGGGGCAAATAGGTACGGAACTTACAATCAGACTTAGAAAAGATTTGGGAATAGAAAACGTTATAGCAACAGACATAAAAACGGGAGAAATAGCCGATGAAGGAATTTTTGAAATATTAGATGTAAAAGATTATGATAAGTTTTTAAAATTGGCTAAAAATAATAAAGTAGACACTATTATACATTTAGCATCTATACTTTCGGCAACGGCTGAAAAAAATCCTTTAGGTGCATGGAGATTAAATATGGACGGACTTGTAAATGCTTTGGAAACTGCAAAAGAATGTCATGCTCAATTATTTGCACCTTCGTCTATTGCAGCATTCGGAGATGATACTCCAAAAGATCATACACCTCAAGACACATTAATGCACCCAAACACAATATACGGAGTAACAAAAGTTTCAGGAGAATTATTATGTGATTATTATTATACTAAATTCGGTGTAGATACAAGGTCCGTAAGATTTCCGGGATTGATTTCTCATAAAACTCTTCCAGGAGGTGGAACTACCGATTATGCAGTTCATATTTATTATGATGCATTGACCAAAGGGGAGTATACAAGTTTTATAGATAAAGGAACTTATATGGACATGATGTATATGGATGATGCCATTGATGCTATTATCAATATTTTAAATGCCGATCCTTCACAACTTAAACATAGAAACAGTTTTAATATTACGGCAACGAGTTTTGAGCCTGAACAGTTGGCGGCTACTATTAAAAAATATATACCGGAATTCAAATTAAAATATGATGTGGATCCTGTAAGACAAAAAATTGCAGATTCATGGCCTAATTCTTTGGATGACACATGTGCAAGAGAAGAGTGGCATTTCTCTCCTAAATATGATTTAAACAGAATGACTGAAACTATGTTAAAAGAATTATCCAAAAAACTGGATGTTAAAGTAAACTTGAATTTATAAATATAAATAAAAACAAATTAAGAGATGAGGAGAGTATTATGTTAAAAAAAATTCCGTTATTAATTCAAATAATTATAGCAATTCTTTTAGGTATTATACTCGGAAAATTTGCATCTAAGGATTTGGTTATCAGTAAAGCGTTCAGTATAAATTTTGTCAGAATTCTGGTTACTTTTTCAGATATATTCGGACAGTTACTTAAATTTTTAATACCTTTGATTATCTTGGCTTTTATAGCTCCCGGTATAGGTGCTTTGGCAAAAGGTGCAGGAAAACTTTTAGGTATTACTACAGCATTTTCTTACGGTTCTACAGTCATTTCAGGATTAACTGCTTTTATTACGGCTTCGGTTTTATATCCGATTATATTGCAGGGACAATCAATAGCAAATTTCGGAAATCCCGAAGAGGCTCTTTTGAAAGGTTATTTTATAATAGAAATTCCGGCACCTATGCAAGTCATGTCAGCATTGGTTTTATCGTTTGTCTTGGGCTTGGGAATGTCCGTTTTAAAAACAGACGCTTTATTTAAAGTTATGGATGAATTCAGGATAATTATTGAGAATATGCTTGAAAAAGTTATAGTTCCGATTTTGCCTTTTTATATTCTTGGTGTATTTGCCAATATGACCGCTGCAGGTCAGATAACAGGGATAATAAATGTATTTATAAAAGTATTTGTAATGATTCTTATTCTCCATTTGACTATACTTATTTTCCAATATACAGTAGCAGGAATAATGACGAAACAAAATCCGTTTAAAATGATTAAAATTATGTTGCCTGCTTATTTTACGGCATTAGGAACTCAATCATCAGCTTCTACGATACCGGTGACATTGAAATCAGCTAAAAAAATGGGTGTAAAAGAAGAAGTTGCCAATTTTGCTATTCCCTTGTGTGCGACTATTCACTTGTCGGGAAGTACGATAACTTTGGTCTCATGTTCAACAGCTGTGTTCTTTATGCAGCATGGAATGCTTCCAAGCTGGGGATTGATGATTAAATTTATTTTGTTGTTAGGAGTAACGATGGTAGCTGCTCCGGGTGTTCCGGGAGGTGCAGTTGTGGCCGCTTTGGGAATTTTGAGTTCTGTATTGGGATTTGATGAAGCAATGCTTTCTCTTATGATAGCTCTTTATATTGCTCAGGATTCGCTGGGAACAGCGTGTAACGTCACAGGAGACGGAGCAATAGCTGCAGTAACTGCAGTGTTTGTGAAAAATGAAGAAGAAAAAGAAAAAGAAAAAGCGACTCAAATAGAAAAGGTTCAGATAAATGAAGTTATCTGAAATTTAATAAAGAGAAGATTTTTAATTATCAGAAAATAGCAGTTTTAATAATCGATCATAAAAAAGAAGTTTAAAAAAATTATTCATTGCTCTTAATTTGAAAGAGAGAGAGTAAAAAGAATACGAGCTCTTGTATGAATATTTTTAAAAACTTCTTTTTGTTGTTCAATAATAAAAGTAAAATTCTTTGTTGCTGAAAAGAGAGCAAAAGTGCTAATCCTTATAACTTTAATATAAATATCAAAATATCCATTGAAAAAAATCCGAAAAAATGGTACTATTTAGTCGTTAAAGAATTAGAAAGAAGAGAAGGTAGGAGAAAAGATGATGAGAAGAATTGCAGTTTTAACAAGTGGAGGAGACTCTCAAGGGATGAATACTGCTGTGAGAGCTGTTGCGAAAACAGCTATGACTAAAGGAATAGATGTTTTCGGTATTAAAAGAGGATATAAGGGGATGCTTGAAGACCAGATATTTGAGATGAGTCCTTTAAGTGTGAGCGGAATAGCCGATCAGGGAGGAACAATACTTCTTTCTGCAAGATTACCCGAATTTAAAGATCCGGCTGTAAGAGCTGTTGCTGCAGATAATTTGAAAAAAAGAGGAATAGACGGTCTTGTTGTAATAGGCGGAGACGGTTCTTTTCACGGGGCACATTATTTGTATGAGGAACATGGAATAAAGACAATAGGAATACCGGGAACAATAGATAACGACGTAGCGGGAACTGATTATACAATAGGATATGATACAGCTTTGAATATAATACTTGATGCTATATCAAGAATAAAAGATACTGCGATTTCCCATGAAAGAACTTATTTATTGGAAGTTATGGGAAGAAATTGCGGAGATTTGGCTCTGTATTCAGCAATAGCCGGAGGAGCGAGCGGAGTTCTTATACCTGAAGTTGAAAATTCCATAGATGATATTGCGGAAGTAATAAAATACAGAAGATCCGAAGGAAAACTGTATGATATAATAGTAGTTGCCGAAGGTGTAGGAAATGTAATGGAAATACAGAAAGAACTTGCTAAAAAAGTAGATACAAGTATAAGAGTAACAATATTGGGGCATGTACAAAGAGGAGGAGCACCTACTGCGTTTGACAGAATACTTGCGACAAGATTGGGAGTTAAGGCTGTAGAGCTTCTTGTAGAAGGAAAAGGAGGACTTATGGTAGGACTTCAAAGTGAAAAAGTTACTACTCATCCTTTGTCTTATGCGTGGGAAAATTACTATACTAAGACTTCTTTTAACGATTATGCTATAGCTAATATGCTTTCATTATAATAAATTAAGGAATATTTTAAAGGAGGATAAATATGAAAATAAAAATGACGAAAGTTGTCTGTACAATAGGACCAAAAACTGAGAGTGTGGAAATGCTGACAAAGTTAGTTGAAAGCGGAATGAATGTAATGAGATTGAATTTCTCACACGGAGATTTTGAGGAACATGGAACAAGAATTAAAAGAATAAGAGAAGTAATGGAAAAAACAGGTAAAAATATAGGAATATTACTTGATACTAAAGGACCTGAAATAAGAACAGGAAAATTGGAAGGCGGAAAAGATATATTACTTGAAGCGGGTAATACTATAGCAATAACTACTGATTATTCTCATGTAGGAAATAAAGATAAAATATCGGTTTCCTACCCTGGAATAGTTGATGACTTGAAGCCGGGAAATACAGTTTTGCTTGATGACGGACTTGTAGGACTTGAAGTTACGGAAATAAAAGGAAATGAAATAATATGTAAAGTAATAAATACAGGGGAACTCGGAGAAACTAAAGGAGTTAATTTGCCTGGAGTTTCAGTAGGATTGCCTGCATTATCGGAAAAAGATATTGCTGATTTGAAATTCGGATGCGAACAGGGTGTAGACTTTGTTGCTGCCTCATTTATAAGAAAGGCTTCGGACGTTGCAGAAGTAAGAAAAGTGTTGGATGAAAACGGAGGAGCAAATATAAAAATCATTCCTAAAATAGAAAATCAGGAAGGTGTAGATAATTTTGACGAGATATTGGAATTAAGTGACGGAATAATGGTTGCCAGAGGAGATTTGGGAGTGGAAATTCCTGCTGAAGAAGTTCCTTTCGTACAGAAAATGATGATCAGAAAATGTAATGCTGCAGGAAAGCCTGTAATTACAGCTACACAAATGTTGGATTCAATGATTAGAAATCCGAGACCTACAAGAGCCGAAGCGGGAGACGTTGCCAATGCAATATTGGACGGAACTGATGCGGTTATGTTATCGGGAGAATCTGCAAAAGGTAAATATCCTGTAGAAGCAGTACAAATGATGGCAAGTATTTCTAAAAGAACAGATGAATTTAAGAAATTTAAAAATATAGTAGTTCCTCAAGTAGGATCAGTAACAGTTACAGAAGCTATATCTTTGGGAGCTGTTGAATCTACTCAGTTATTAGATGCGAAAATGATAATTTGCTGGACAAAAACAGGAAGAGCTGCAAGAATGCTTAGAAAATACGGACCTACTGTACCTATAATAGCTCTTACAGACAGTGAACAGACAGCGAGACAGTTGGCATTGGTAAGAGGTGTCAGAGCTTATGTTGAGAAAAATCTTGATAAAACTGACGATTTCTTTAGAAAAGCTAAAGAAGTAGCTTCTAAACACGAAGAAGTAAAAAGAGGAGAACTGGTTGTCCTAGTAACAGGAATTTCTGAAACAGGAACAACTAATACATTTAAAGTAGCAAGAATAGGTGAAGATTATTAATTATATGATTATGAGGGTTCATTGTGTTCCTTTGTTAATCTGTTATCAGATACTTTAAGACAGAACCTGCATTTTGAGTTGATTTGTTTTGACTAAAAAAGCAGGTAGCGGGAGTATGAGGGCTGAAATAAGCTCTCATTGAACTTTCCGCTTTTTTTATAGAACAGGAGAAAAAGTTAAAAATGAAAAAATTGGATGATTTGGTAAATGTTTTTGCAAAATTGCCGGGAATAGGCAGAAAAAGTGCAATGAGGATAGCCTTTGATATTCTTGAAAAAGATGAAAAAGAAATAGATGATATTCTTCATACAATAAAAGATTCTTATGACAATATAAAGCACTGTTCTGTTTGCGGGAATTTATCCGAAAAGGATGTATGCGAAATCTGCATCGATGAAAAAAGAAACAAAAATGTGATATGTGTAGTAGAAGGAGTAAGAGATATAATAGCTTTTGAAAAATCCGAAACATACAACGGACTTTATCATGTTTTGGGAGGAAAAATAGATCCGTTGAACGGGGTTACTATTGATGATCTGAATATCGAAAAATTAACGGAAAGACTTGACGGAACGGTGTCTGAAATAATACTCGCTTTAAATCCTGATTTGGAGGGAGAAACTACAAATCTGTATTTGACTAAAATACTGAAAGGAAAAAATATAAAAATTTCCAAAATCGCGAGCGGAATACCTATGGGTGGAAATATCGAATATACGGATATGGCTACATTGGGAAAATCTCTGGAAGGAAGAGTCGAAGTGGAGTAGTGGGATTTTTGATTTTCTAATGTAGTGATTAAGGAGTAATTTTTGATGAATAAAGAAAAAGATTATAAAAAAATAAATTTAATGTATAGTTTTATAATTATATGCTATGTTATTTGTGAAGGTTTTTTCGGATACGGTTTTACGTCATTTATATTTAAAAAAGGGATAAATTTGGCTAAAATAGGATTATTAATGGGTTTAACAAATTTTGCAATAATGCTTTTTGATTATCCTTCAGGAAATATAGCGGATAAATACGGTAGAAAAAAGATATGCAGTTCAGGTTTTATAATATACGGTATAGGATTAATAGTCTTTGGATTTTCAAATAATTTTGCTCTCTTTTTAATTTCAGGTATTGTAAGAGCTTTCGGAAGTTCCTTAATTAGCGGAACACCTGAAGCATGGTATCTTGGCGAACTTTCTAAAATTAATAAATTTTCTTATAAAGATAAGTTTTTACCTATTATAAGGGGAATAGGGTTGTTTTTCGGTTCGGTTAGCGGTATAATGGCAGGAAAAGTATCGGAAATTAATATTTCACTTCCAATATATATCGGAGGAATTATAATGATAGTTTCCGGAGTAATTATCGGAATATTATTTGTAGAAAATTACGGAAATAGAGAAGGAAATTTAATAAAAACTATTAATAAAAATTCAGTGAATTTTTTCAGAAATTCAAAAATGAGAATATTATCAGTATTTGAAGTGTTAAAAACTATAATGTTTACAATTTTTATACTGTTATGGCAAATTTTTACTACAAAAGTTATCGGGCTATCTCACAGTAAACTTGGATATTTTTATACAGCAATGTTGTTACTCATGAGTTTATCAAGTTTTTTTTCAAGATACTTAATGAAAAAATTAAATAAAATAACAGTTACGATATTAGGATTATTTTTTATAAGCTTTGGATTGATAATTTTTATATATAGTAAAAATATATATTTATTTATATTGGGGTTTGTAATATTTGAATTTAGCTTAGGCATAGCTAATACTTCATATTTTACTTGGGTATATGATTACATCCCTGAAGAAGTCAGAGCGACATATTCATCAGCATTAAATTCTGTACGGGCTTTTTCAGGTTTTATTATGTCGGTATTCTTGGGAAAAGTAATACAGGATTTGGGATATAATACAGGATGGATAATTGCTCTAGTATCTACTTTAATTTCGATAATTTGGTTACTAAAAATACACAAAAATGATAAGAATTTTTGACAAAATAAAAAAAATGTATTATAATAAATTAACAATTAAATATGCAACTTATCAAGAGAGGTATGAGAGACGCGGCTCGTTATTAGTACCCGGCAACCTGTATAAAAATACAAGGTGCCAATTCCCGGCATATTAAATGCGAAGATAAGAATTAATTTCTCTTCTTTGCCGAAGAGTTTTTTATTTATCGTGAAAAACTTCGGAATTGTAAATTTAAAATGAAGGAGGAAAAAATGGATTTAGAGGAAGTATTGGTATCAATCGCAGGAATAGCAGGTACTTTATGTGGAATAGGACTTGCGGTTTATATTGCGATCATTGTAAGACGAAAGACGGAAGAGGCCGTTAAAAAACGGCTTAAAAATAGAGAGAAATCAGAAGATGAAAACAAAAATCAGGGAGGAAAAAATGTCTAAAAAAATTTATTTTACATCGGAATTTGTATCTCCGGGACATCCCGACAAAATATGTGATCAGATTTCAGATGCCGTGCTTGATGCGTGTTTAAAAGAGGATCCTAATGCAAGAGTGGCTTGTGAAACATTTGCTACAACAGGGCTTGTAATAGTAGGGGGAGAAATTACAACAACGACTTATGTGGATATACAAAGTATAGTGAGAAGTAAAATAGAAGAAATCGGATACAGACCGGGAATGGGATTTGATTCGGATTGCGGAGTAATGAATACAGTTCATTCTCAATCGCCTGATATTTCAATGGGAGTGGATACAGGAGGAGCAGGAGATCAGGGAATAATGTTTGGAGGTGCTGTCAATGAAACCGAAGAATTAATGCCTTTAGCTATGACTTTGGCACGTGAAATTATAATACAGCTCACAAAGCTGACAAGAAATAAAACTCTCACTTGGGCAAGACCCGATGCAAAAGCACAGGTAACACTGGCTTACGATGAAACAGGGAAAAAAGTGTTAAATGTGGATACGGTAGTACTTTCAGTTCAGCATGATGAAGACATAACAAGAGAGAAAATCGAAAAGGATTTAAAAAAACTTGTTATAAAACCTGTGCTTGAAAAGTACAATTTGAATCCTGATGAAGTTGAAAAATATCATATAAACCCTACAGGAAGATTTGTGATAGGGGGACCTCACGGAGATTCGGGACTTACAGGAAGAAAAATAATAATAGACACTTACGGAGGATATTTCAGACACGGAGGAGGAGCATTTTCAGGAAAAGATCCTTCTAAAGTGGACAGATCGGCTGCATATGCTGCAAGATGGATAGCTAAAAATATCGTAGCTTCGGGAATTGCCGATAAATGTGAAGTTCAGCTTTCTTATGCTATAGGTGTAATAGAGCCTGTGTCTGTGAGAGTGGAAACATTCGGAACGTCAAAAGTCGAAGAAAGCAAAATAGAAGAAATTGTTGAAAAAATATTTGATCTTACTCCTAGAGGAATTGAAAAAGAACTCGAATTAAGAAATCCAAAATTCAGATATCAGGATCTGGCGGCATTCGGACATATCGGAAGAACTGATATAGACTTGCCTTGGGAAAGATTAAATAAAGTAGAAGAAATAAAAAAATATTTATAATTGGGAAAAAGGATAAGACAATGGAAAAAAATATGAAAAAAAAGTTGTTGCTTCTGGTCGGAATAATTGCAATATTTTCGATATTGTTCTATTATTTCACAAATAAGAAGAAGAGCGACAGTCATGCTCCGATAGTATTTAATCTGGGGAGTGATTATAATACTTTAGATCCCCATTTGTTTACAGAAATGATAGCTGCACAGGTAGATTCCACTATTTATGAGGGGTTGCTGATACTTGATGAGAAAGATAATTATACAGGAGGAGTAGCCGAAAGTTTTACCGAAACAGGAAATAAAATGATTTTTAAAATCAGAGATAATGCAAAATGGAGTGACGGAAGTAAAATAACTGCAAAGGATTTTGTGTTTGCATTTAAAAGAGTTCTTAATCCTAAGACGGCAGCTCAATTTTCGGAAATGCTGTTTCCTGTAAAAAATGCCGAGAAATATTATGAAGGTAAAGTAACAGAAGATGAACTCGGAATAAAATCAATAACTGATAATATACTCGAAATAGAGCTTGAACATCCTGCCCCTTATTTTAAATATATACTTACATTGCCGATTGCAGTTCCTTTGAAAGAGGAATTTTATAAATCGAGAGAAAACAAATATGCGGTAAAACTTGAAGATTTTCTTTTTAACGGACCTTATAAAATAAGCAGTTTGAAAAAAGAGGAAATCCTGCTCGAAAAAAATCCTTATTATTGGAATGCTGATAAAATAAAAATTTCCCGCATAAAATATGTTGTATCCAAAAATTTTAAAACAGTAGACGATCTTATAAAAAATAAAGAGCTGGATATGTCAAGAGTGGAAAATTATAATTTGAAGCAGTATAAGAAAAACGGTACATTAGACACTTTTTCAAACGGGAGAGTATGGTATCTTGACTTTAATTTGGATAACTCATATCTCAAAAACAGAAAAATAAGACAGGCGATTTCCCTTGTGATTGACAGAGATAAGTATGTAAAAGAAATCAAAAAAGACGGTTCTGTTGTTGCAAAATCAGCTATAAGCAGTATAATCAGCGGATATAACGGAAATTACAGAAAAAATTATCCTGATACTTATTATTTCAAGGACGGAGATGTTGAAAAAGCTAAAAAGCTTTATGAAGAAGGACTGAAAGAATTAGGAGTAGAAAAAATAAATTTAAGACTTTTGTCGGGAAACTCCGATCCTGAAAGACTTGAAATACAGTTTTTACAGGAAGAGTTAAGGGTCAAGCTAGGATTGGAAACGGAAGTAACCATAGTTCCTTTTAAAGAAAGACTCACAAAGACAAGAGAAGGAAATTATGATATAGTTTTGAATACATGGTCACCTAAATATGATGACTCTCTGTCATATTTAGAAAGGTGGAAAAAAGAGGACGGAAAAAATGAGGATATATGGTCAAAAAGAAAATATAATTTACTGGTAAATGAAATAGCATCTATGGGATATGCGAAAGAAAGAGACAGAAAAATAAATGAAGCAGAGCGTATATTAATCGATGAGGCTGTAATATCTCCTTTATATTTTTCTGTGGAAAATCATTATAGAGATTCTGCAATAAAAGGAATTATAAGAAGACCGATTACCGGAATAGCAACATTTAATTACGGATATTTGAAAAAGTAAGATTGGGATTTTTCAAAATACGAAAGAAAAACTTAAAAAAGACTGTAAGATAAAGAAAACTTTATTTTAACGGTCTTTTTTGTTACTTTCAGATTTTAAAATATAAAAAAGAGGGCAAAAGCCCTCATAACTTATATCCTAAATTTCCGAAGAATTATACATATGAAAAAAGGACATAGAATTAGTCTTTTTCTATAATAATTCTTCAGGAAATTTAATATCCATATATTTAAATATTTCTTTCTGTTTCTTTGTTACTTCTCCCAATTTAAGTTTTTCATTACCTCTTTCATAACTTTCTATCAAGTCCAATTCATCAAGAAGTTCCTGTGTTGTGTATTTCTTATATAATTCTTTTTCACTCATCTTATTTTTTATATACGATAGCATTACTAATGACACGAATGTTACAAATATTTTTCCATCCATTGTAGGTTTTGATGATACTCTTAATCTTCTTGCATCAAGTCGGTCTTTTATATTATGAAATGCTTTCTCTGCTACATCTTTTGTCTATATATACTTAATATTTCTCTTGCTTCAAGATTTTCATTACTTATCAAACTGAAATAACCATATTTTTTCATATGTTTTCTATAATATCATCTTTGCTACAGCAATTATATTTTCTTTTCAACTTTAATATCGAAATATTTCCTATAGTCTTCGACTCTTTTTTCATTTTCTACATTATTTTCTATATCTGTTTTAATTTAATCAGGTATTCTGTAAAATCTTTATCTTCTTTTAAAGCTTTTTCATCATCAAAAACACATACAAGTAAAGATACTTCTTATTTTCCTTGTCTGTATCGTCCCACATAAGTATTTCTTTTTTACCATATATATTATATTCAGCTATATAATTAGTAAATTTCTTAATATCTTTTACTTTTTTCTATTCTTTTCTTTTATTATTTTTGATGATGACTTTGTTCCTACAATAAATTTAAATTTATTATTCATGAGTTCATCTATATTGTTTTACTGTAGAATCCTCTATCCATCACTAATTTAGGTTTCTTAACTCCTATATACTGAACATCTTTTATTAATCTTCTAACTGTTGACACATCAACAATGTTTCCTGGTAAAACTCTATAGTAAAAAGGCAATCTTGACTTTTCTCCATACAAAATTGCAAGATTGATTTGTGCTAATGTATCATTTTCCTTATTATATCCGTATCTCATTTGATTAATAGCTTTTGAATAAGATGATATGCTTGTTGTATCATAAGCCCAATACTCATCTTCTTTCAACTGTTCAGCCTGTAATTTAAAGAAATTGTTTTTTCCGCTTTCATTTATTTCTGAAAACATTTCACTTATTCTTTGAGAAGTTAGTTCACTTCTGTTAAATGTTTTATGAATTTTACTCCATTTTTCATATCTTGATATAGGACTATCTTTTCTAATATCAGATATTGTGCAACAGATAAAATTTCTTTGTACAAATCAGGAAAACATTCTTTAAGATTAGAAGTCAGTCCCAATTTTTTAGCAATAAGATTTAAAAGCAGATTAGCACCATAAAATTTACGCTTATCATTTTGAGCTTTATTTTCTTCCAATTTCTTTTTTTTGAGTGGAAGTAGGTACAATTTGTCCAGTAAGAGGGTCCTTAATACCGATTAATTTTCTTTTAGATTTAGATTTTTTTTCAGATTTATCCCAATAGTTAATAGATTCATAAACATAAGTTTTATTGTATTTTTTATTATATAGAAAAACTAAAGAAGCCATAAGATTATCACCTATGTATAATTATACATAGAAATAAAGAAAAAGTCAAGAAAAAAATGTAGAAAAAAGCAATAAAATTAATCTTTTTTCTACTTCATATGTTTATTTCTTCGGAAATTTAGGTTATATCTATTTTCCTAAATTAGACAATTCTTTTGCGATTTCAGTAGCAAGTTTTGTATTATTGAATACAAGTTTAATGTTTGCTTCCAAACTTGATCCGCCTGTTAATTTCTGAATTTTATCGAGTAAGAAAGGTGTAGATGCTTTTCCTTTTATTCCTAATTTTTCAGCTTCTTCAACAGCATCATTGATAACTTTGGAAATAACATTATTATCCATTGAATATTCTTCAGGAATAGGATTTGCTATAACTACTCCTCCTTTTAAGCCTAATTTCCATTTTGTATTAAGTATTTCTGCAAATTCTTTAGGGGTATCAATAGCATAGTCAAGATTAAATCCGCTGTTTCTCGTATAAAAAGCCGGCAATTCTTTAGTTTTATATCCTAAAACGGGAACTCCGTTAGTTTCTAAATATTCCAGTGTCAATCCTAAATCAAGGATAGATTTTGCTCCTGCACAGATAACCGCTACATTTGTATTGGAAAGTTCCTGTAAATCGGCAGAAATGTCCATAGTATGTTCAGCACCTCTGTGAACTCCTCCGATTCCTCCTGTTGCAAAGATTTTGATTCCTGCCATATTTGCTATGATCATAGTAGAAGCAACAGTTGTTGCACCGTTTAATTTATTTGCCACAATGTACGGAATATCTCTTCTGCTGACTTTAATAACTTTTTCCCCTTCTTTTCCTAGAAGCTTGATTTCCTGAGGAGATAATCCTACTTTGAGTTTTCCGCCTATAATAGCAATAGTTGCAGGAATTCCTCCGTTTTCTCTCACGATACTCTCAACTTTTAATGCAGTTTTGGCATTTTGAGGATAAGGCATTCCGTGAGAAATGATAGTAGATTCCAAAGCTACTACAGGTTGATTATTTTTCAGGGCATTTTGTACTTCTTCGCTTATTTCAAGATATTTTTCAAACATTTATATTTCCATCTCCTTAATAATATTTTCTACATTTTTAACACTTATATGATCGCTTACTGTTTTTTCATTCAATGAAGTAAGGATAGCAGCTCCCAAACCGAATTTTGAAGCTTCTTCTATATCATAATCATTGTATTCTCCGTATGCCAGTCCAGCAACAAAGGCATCTCCCGCTCCTGTGGAGCTTACAGTATTTATTCTCGGTATTTTTATAATTCCCTGTTTATCCTGAGTCATATAAAATACTCCTTTTGCTCCTAAAGAAATAAGGACTTTTTTAACTCCTTTGTGAAGGAAGTATTCTCCTGCTCTTTCAAGATCGTCATTACTGTAAATTGTGATACCTGATAAAATTTCCGCTTCAAGTTTATTAGGCTTTATAGTATGGAATCTTCCTATAAATTCTTTTGCTTTTAACGATTTTTTTGTAGAGACCGTATCAAGTATAAGGTTAGGTTTTCTTCTTAAGAAAGCAATGTATCTCAATGCTTCTTCTTCCAAATTTGTATCCAACACAAGAAGTTTTGCATTAGTTATTTTTTTTCTTATTGTTTCCAAAAATTCAGGAGTAATATTTTTACATATATCTGTAGATGAAACTGCCATTTCCATTTCTTTATCGTCGTTTAAGATAGATACATACATTGATGTCTGCTGATTTTTCAAAAATAACGAATCGGAAATATCAAGATTTTGATTATTCAAATATTCTTTAATGTTTTTTCCGTATATGTCATCTCCCAAAGCTGTTACAAATTTTGAATTTATCCCCAATTTATTTATATTTTCCGCAATATTTTTTCCAACACCGCCGAAAGAAATAGTGACCGAACCGGGATTTGAATCGTAACGTACAACAGTACTGTAAGATTTACCCTGAATATCCACATTCGTTCCCCCGATAGTAAGAATGTAAGGATCTTCATTAATGATGTATTTTTTTCCCAAAATAATACCTTTTTTCATAAGATTACTTATGTGAACGGCGATGGAAGTTCTCGCACAATTTAACGTAGCTGCGATTTCTTCCTGAGTAATGAGGGGATTTTCTTTGATTAAATTAATAATCTGCTTTTCACGTTCTGTCATTTTTGTTTTTCCTTTCTTTTCATAAAATTAAAATCTATTTCAATAAAAACCTATTTTCTTAAACTTAAATAAAGCAACTTTAATTATGTTTACCGATACTTGAATAATACTATATAAAACTGCAAAAGTCAATATTTCTAAACAACTTTTTTCACTTTTAAATAAATTATACCTTATTAATGTCAGTTGTCAAGAGATTTGAAGCAATATTTTCGAATTTTTTTTAAAAAAAGTTGAAAAAGAAAAATAAGTATAACAGTCCCCCTTTAAATATGATATAATACAAAAAATAGAGAAAGATTTAAAAATGAGAGGAAATATATGAAAAAAGCGGTAATACTTGATACGAGTGCTGTTATGTACAGAACACATTTTGCACTTATGGGAATGAGAAATTCCAAAGGAATGGCGACAGGGGCAACTTACGGTTTTGTGAACACTCTTGAAGGAATAATAAAAGAGTTTAATCCCGATTATCTGGTTGCATGTCTTGATATAAAAAGAAGTGAACTTAAAAGATCTGAGGAACTTGAAACATATAAGGCTCACAGAGAAAGTATGCCCGATGATTTGGTAGCTCAGCAGGATATGATTATGTCCGTTCTTGACAGCTATAAAATACCTAAATATAAAATAAACGGCTATGAAGCCGATGATGTAATAGCTACTCTTGCTACAAAATTTTCCGAAGATAAAGAAGAGGAAATAGAAGTATATATAGTGACCGGAGATAAAGATTTGGCACAGCTCGTAAACGGTAAGATAAATATAGCTTTATTGGGAAAAGGAGATAAAAAATCTTTATTCAGATATATAAGAAATGATAATGATGTTATAGAGTATTTAGGGGTTACTCCCGATAAAATACCGGATTTATTCGGATTAATGGGGGATAGTTCCGACGGAATACCGGGAGTTTCGGGAATAGGTCCTAAAACAGGGGTAGAACTTATTTTAAAATACGGTAATTTGGAAAGTCTTTATGAAAATATTGACGAGATAAAAGGGAAAAGAAAAGAAAAACTTATAGAAGATAAGGAAAAAGCTTTTCTCAGCAGAAAACTCGCAACAGTACACAGAAATATCGAAATGGAATATGATAAAGATAAACTGAAAATGGAAAGTAAAGATACGGAGAAACTGCTTTCAATATATAGAACAATGGAATTTAAAAAATTTGCAGCAACAATCGAAAATGAAATGAAAAAACAGGGGAAAGCCGTAAATGATGAAAGTAACGGTAAAATTTCTCTTTTCGGAGGAATAGTTAATCATCCCGATGCCTCTGATAACAAGATTTCTAATGAAAATAGACAAACTGAAGATAAAACAACCAGAGAAAAGATTGAATGGTCTGACGCGGAAAATGTTTTAAACGGAATGAAAGAGGAAGTATCGATTTTCGGAAATGAATTCGGATTTGCAATATGCGACGGTGAAAGAAATATTGTATTGCTGAATCATGAAAATACCGATTACGGCTCGATAAATAAAGTGTATGAAAAATTAAAAGAAAAGTCCGTAATAGGTTATAATATAAAAGAATACCTGAAAAAAGGTATGGGATATAGACAGTATTTTGATATAATGCTTGCCTGGTATGTTTTAGGGACTGAAAGCTCTCAAGATTTGGAAAATATCATTTTTTCCGAATTGGGAGTAAATCTTGAAAAATTTGAAGAGCAGTTTAAAAAGCGAAAACCTGAAGAAATAAGTGAAGAAGAGAAAACTCAATTTTTATGGGAAAGAGCCTTTTATGTAAAAGAACTGAAAGAAATATTGGAAAATAGATTGAAAAGTGAAGACCTGACAAATGTTTTTGAAAATCTTGAAAATAAACTTGTGCCCGTATTGGCAAGTATGGAAATGTATGGAATAAAAATTAATAAAGAATATTTTGAAAATTATAAAAAAGAATTGCAGGAAAATATTGAAAAACTTGAAGGAGAGATATATTCTCTTTCGGGAGAGGCTTTTAATATAGGATCGCCTAAACAGTTGGCAGAAATATTATTCGATAAAATGGGGATAGAGCCTGTGAAAAAAACGAAAACGGGATATTCTACAGATGTGGAAGTATTGGAAGAACTGGCTTTAAGAGGAATAGAAATAGCGGAAAAACTTCTTGAATACAGAGGATTTACAAAACTGCTTTCCACTTATGTAGAGCCGTTGCCGAAGTTGGCAGACGAAAAAGACAGAATACACACTACATTTAATCAGAACGGTACATCTACAGGAAGACTTTCTTCAACAAATCCGAATATTCAAAATATTCCCGTGAGAACAGATGAAGGGATAAAAATAAGAAAAGGATTTATTTCGGAAGAGGGTTGGAGCCTTGTATCTTTTGATTATTCACAAATAGAATTGAGAGTTTTGGCAGAATTGTCTAAAGATGAGAATTTGGTACTTGCATATAAAAAAGACAAAGATTTGCATGATTTGACAGCGAGAAAAATATTTTTTAAAGCTGATGAAGAACAGGTTACGAGAGAAGAAAGAAGCATAGCAAAGGTTATAAATTTCAGTATTTTATACGGAAAAACTCCTTTCGGATTGTCGAAAGAGCTGAAAATACCTGTGGCAGATGCTTCGTTATATATAAAAACTTATTTTGAGCAGTATCCGAAAGTAAAAAGATTCCTCGAAAATATTTTGGAAAATGCAAAATTGAACGGATTTGTGGAAACACTATACGGGACAAGAAGATATATAAAAGGAATAAATTCAAGTAATAAAAATTTACAGGCACAGGCAAACAGAATGGCTGTAAACACTGTTGTTCAAGGAACAGCTGCAAACATTATAAAAAAAGTAATGATAAAACTGTATGATGAGTTTAAAAATAAGGATGATATAAAAATGTTGCTTCAAGTACACGATGAACTTATTTTTGAAGTGAAAGACGATGCAATAGAAAAATATACAGATAAAATCAAAGAAATAATGGAAAATACTGTAAATTTTGAAGACATAAAATTAAGTGCAAACGGATCTGTGGCGAAGGATTGGGGGGCATTGAAATAATGTTTGTTGAGGGATCGTTGACATTCTAATACTCTTGTTGACAGCATTTTACGCGACTTTGTTGACTGGGAAAATATAGTAAGGGGATATTTTTACTCACTGACACATTTTTTAGTTGTAAAATTCAAAAGTCGGGTAAGAAGTTAAAATCGGAATTGGCAGACAGCAATTATAATTATGGAAAGGAATAAATTTTAAAGTGGGACATAAAGGAAAATTGGAAAATTATTTAAAAGGAGTAAAAGACGGATTGGGGATAGGTATAGCCTATATTCCGTCAGGGATGACATTAGGACTGATTTCAAACAGTTTCGGAATGAAATCGATATTAATGGCATTGATGTCATTGACTTTGTATGCGGGAAGTGCTCAGACGATATTGTTGAAAGCATTGTATATATCAAAATCGACTTTTATAGAAATAGCAGTTTCTGTATTTATGATTAATTTGAGATATTCTTTGCTGAACTTAATAATATACAGAGAAATCAAAAATCATACTACATTGGGAGAAAGAATCTTCGTAGGATTGGGACTTACAGATGAAACTGTAGCTTATTTGAGAATAAGAAAGGCTAAAAATCCTTATTATATAAAGGGAGTAAACACTCTTCCCTATTTACTTTTCGGTGCCGGATCGGTAATAGGAAGTTTATTCGGAGATTTAATACCGGAAATCTTTTCTGCAAGCATGAATTTTATATTGTATGCAGCATTTTTAAGCCTTCTTGTAAGTGCCCTGAAAGCGAATTTTAAATATATAAAAGTCGTACTGATAGTTATAGTATTTAAAAAAATATTTGAATATATACCCGTAAGTAACGGATGGGCCATGATTTTTATTATGTTTTTATCGAGTTTGGTATATGCTCTTATGACTTATAAAGAAGGAGTGAAGGAAAATGAATAATTTTACAATAGTGCTTTTGATTCTGGTTACAGCTTTAATAACGGCTTTTATTAAACTGGCTCCGTTATTTATAAAAATTCCTGATGATAATCCGATAATAAATAAATTTTTTGAGGCATTGCCTTACACGGTTTTAACAATACTGATTTTTCCCGATATCTTTACATCTACAGGAACGGGAACTTTCAATCTGATAAAGGTTTTGGCAGGAATAGTTATAATAGTTTGGCTTTCACTGAAAAAATTCAGTTTGGGAATAGTTGTTCCCGTGTCGATTGCGGCAATATTTATGTTTGATATAGTAAAGCTGTTTATTAAATAACAGGTGGAGAAAATCGAAAAAATGAATATAAATAAAATTATAGAAAAATATATAGAAACATTAACAGAAGAAGAAAGAAAAAATATTTATATATCCAAGTTCAGCTTCGGAGATGAAAATGATATTCAAATGCAGAATGATTTGGCACAACTTGTATTGAAAGGAGAAAAGACTGCAACGACTTCGTTGTATTCTCTGTATGACTTTGAAAATGAAAGAATACCCCAAGTTGGAGATATTAATGTAATTTTGGATGGTAACAGTAACGAGGTTTGTGTAACTGTAAATACAAAAGTTTATAGTCTTCCTTTTAAAGATATATCTGAAGAATATGCTTACAAAGAAGGAGAAGGAGATAAAAGTCTTGAATACTGGAAAAAAGTTCATAAAGACTTTTTCATAAAAGAAGCTGAAGGAAATTTTAATGAAAGTATGGAAGTATTGTGTGAGGAATTTGAATTATTAAAATAAAAATAAACGAAAGGCAGAAAATGTATGAAAAAAGATTTTAGAGAACAATGGTGGCATAAATCGACAGTGTATCAGATTTATCCTAAAAGTTTTAATGACACTACAGGAAACGGACAAGGGGATATTAAAGGGATTATTGAAAAGCTTGATTATTTAAAAGAGTTGGGTGTGGAAGTGCTGTGGCTTACACCGATGTACAAATCTCCTCAGGCTGATAACGGTTACGATATAAGTGATTACTATAATATAGACGAAAATTACGGAACAATGGAGGATTTTGAAAAACTACTGGAGGAAGCCCATAAAAGAGGATTAAAAATAGTAATGGACATAGTTGTAAATCATTCTTCCACGGAAAATGAATGGTTTAAAAAGTCCGAAGCGGGAGATCCTGAATATAAGGATTTCTATATTTGGAAAGATGCTGTAGACGGTAAAGAGCCTACAAACTGGCAGTCCAAATTTGGCGGAAACGCTTGGAAATACAGTGAAAAAAGAGGACAATACTATTTACATTTGTTTGATGTAACACAGGCAGATTTGAACTGGGAAAATGAAAATGTCAGAAAAAAAGTGTACGAGATGATAAGATTTTGGCTGAATAAGGGAGTAGACGGATTCAGACTGGATGTTATAAATCTTATTTCCAAAGATCAGAGATTTTTAAATGATGACGGAAGTGATAAAAGATTTGTTCCCGACGGAAGAAGATTTTACACGGACGGTCCGAGAATTCACGAATTTTTGAAAGAACTGAATAAAGAAGCATTCGGCGGAGGGGAACTTATTACTGTGGGAGAAATGTCGTCTACAAGCATTGATAATTGTATAAGATATTCAAATCCTGATGAAAAAGAATTGTCCATGGCATTTTCATTCCATCATTTGAAAGTAGATTATCCTAACGGCGAAAAATGGGTAAAAGCTCCTTTTGATTTTGTTGAATTGAAGAAAATATTTTCTAAATGGCAAAAAGGAATGTATGACGGAAATGGATGGAATGCTACATTCTGGAATAATCATGATCAGCCGAGAGCAATATCGAGATTCGGAAATGACGGGAAGTATCACAATGAGTCGGGAAAAATGCTTGCTACTGTTCTTCACGGATTGCAGGGAACACCTTATGTATATCAGGGAGAGGAATTCGGAATGACTAATCCTTACTTTGATAATATTAATAAATATCGTGATGTGGAATCTCATAATATTTATAAAATCAAGGAAAAAGAAGGACTTTCGGATAAAGAAATACTCGATATATTGATGCAGAAATCAAGAGATAATTCGAGAACTCCGATGCAATGGAATGACAGTAAAAATGCAGGATTTAGTGAAGGAACTCCTTGGATTGGAATACCTGGAAATTACAAATTTATTAATGCCGAAACGGCTTTAAAAGATAAAAATTCGATATTTTATCATTATAAAAAACTGATAGAACTTAGAAAAAATGAAGATTTATTAGTAACTGGAAAATACGAAGATATTGATTTGGAAAATAAAAGTGTATATGCATACAAAAGAGTAGGAGATAACGGAGAGCTAATCGTAATAAGTAACTTTTATGAAAATGAAGTTCCGTTTGAGTTGGAAAATAACGAAATTGGTGATTTGGAAAAAACTGAAATATTATTATCGAATTATGAAACGAATCCTGAATTTAAAGACGGAAAAATTGTTTTGAAACCTTATGAAAGTATTATTTTTAAGAAAGTGTTTTAGGTTCAGATAATTTTTAAATTTTTAATAAATCGTTTTAATTTGTATTAACAAATTTAAAAAAGATTAAAAGATGGGGTTAGAAAAGGAGTTTTATGATTATTTTTAAAGAGTTTTCTTATGATGATTTTCATGAAAATGTGAAGCAGATATATGAAAAAGAGGAATGGAGTGCTTATTTAGGTAATGATTTGAAGCTCAAACGGGCATTTGATAATTCTTTATATAAATTAGGAGCTTTTGACGGAAACCGATTAATTGGATTTATCCGTTGTGTAGGTGACGGCGAACATGTTGTTCTAATACAGGATTTGATTATAGATAATGAGTATCGGAAACAGGGAACAGGTTCGGAACTTTTTAGAAGAATTTATAAAAAATACAAGGATGTAAGAATGCTTGTTCTTATTACAGATATTGCCGATGAAGCTGCCAATCATTTTTATCAGTCACTTAATATGAAAAAACTTGAAAAAGGCGGAATGATTTCTTATTTCAGGTAAGACGATAAAACAGAAATTTATGAAAGGAAGTAAATATGAATAAAATAACGTGTATTTGTTTAGGTGTAAGAGATATGGAAAAAGCTGTAAAATTCTATAGAGATAAATTAGGATTTCAAACAGAAGAAAAATCTGACTATCCTCCTGTAATATTTTTCAATACACCTGGAACAAAGTTTGAGCTTTATCCGCTTGATTTATTGGTAACGGATATTTCGGAAGCGAATGATATTAAAATAAAAAAGGGTTTCGGAGGATTTACATTGGCTTATAATGTTCCGAATAAAGAAGATGTAGATTTAACAATTGAACTTGTGAGAAAAGCCGGAGGAACAATAGTTAAAGAACCTCAAGAAGTATTTTGGGGCGGTTATCATGCATATTTCTCAGATTTGGACGGATACTACTGGGAAGTGGTGTGGGGATCGAATTTTGAATTTGATGAAAATGGTCTTTTAGTAATTCAAAAGGATTAAACTGACAAAGAAAGAGTGGACAAAATGAAAGCAGAAATTATATGTGTAGGAACTGAATTGCTGGTAGGAGATATTGTAAATACCAATGCTCAGTATATTTCGGAAAAATTGACAAGTATAGGAGTGGACTTATATTATCAGACAACTGTAGGAGATAATTTTGAAAGATTGAAGAACTGTATAGAAGCAGCTTTTAACAGAGTAGATCTCGTAATAACTACGGGAGGATTGGGACCTACAGGTGACGATATTACAAAAGAAGTTATTGCGGAATATTTTAATGAAAAATTGGAAGTTTCAGAAAAGCATTATAAAGAAATAGCTAAAAGGTATAAAGACAGAGGTTATGAAGTTTCTACGGGAGGAGAAAAAGAGGCATCGATATTAATAAATTCCAAACTTCTTGAAAATGAAAACGGTCTTGCACCGGGATTTTTCTATGAAAAAGAAAATAAGAAAATAATTGTACTTCCCGGACCTCCGAAAGAATTGACATGGATGGTGGATAATGAAGTTTTACCTCTGTTAAGTAAGTGTTCGGATAGTGTACTGTTAATGAAAACACTGGAAATATCAGGAGTTCCCGAAGGGAAAATAGATGACAGATTGAAAGAATATTGTGAAATGTCCAATCCGACAGTAGCTCCTTATGCTAAAGATAAATGTGTCCATTTAAGAATCGCAATGAAAGGTTCGAGAACTGACACTGAAAATATTAAAAAAGAAATTGAGAGAATAGCAGAGGAAATAAAAGAAATTTATCCTCAAGCTGTTGAAATTGATAAACAGAAGTTATAAAGAATGATTGCTGAACTTAATTTAAAGTATTTATAAAAATATTAAATCATACTGGACTTATGTGTATATTTTTTATATAATAAAAACAAAGTGAAGTAATCGGGAGGTCATGAATGAGCTATATAAAGGAATTTGATTCGGAAGTTTACAATGCAATAGTCAGTGAAGAAAAGAGACAGGAAGAAGGGATAGAACTCATAGCTTCGGAAAACTTTGTGTCAAAAGCTGTAATGGAAGCGGCAGGTTCGGTTTTTACAAATAAATATGCAGAAGGTTATCCTGAAAAGAGATATTACGGCGGTTGCAGAAATGCCGATACGGTTGAGCAGTTGGCAATAAACAGACTTAAAGAAATATTCGGTGCAAAGTATGCAAATGTTCAGCCTCATTCAGGTTCTCAGGCAAATATGGGAGTGTATGTTGCACTGCTTGAACCGGGAGATACAATTTTAGGAATGGGGTTAAGTTCGGGAGGACATTTAACTCATGGCTATAAAGTTAATTTTTCAGGTAAAAACTATAAAGGAATAGAATACGGATTACATCCCGAAACTGAAATGATAGACTATGAAGCGGTCAGAAATCTTGCGTTGGAAAATAAACCGAAAATAATAGTTGCAGGGGCAAGTGCCTATTCGAGAATAATAGATTTTAAGAAATTCAAAGAAATAGCCGATGAAGTCGGAGCGTATTTAATGGTAGATATGGCACATATTGCCGGACTTGTAGCGGCAGGAGAACATCCTAATCCACTGAAATATGCAGATGTTGTAACTTCTACAACTCATAAAACGTTAAAAGGTCCTCGTGGAGGAATAATATTGACAAATAACGAGGAAATAGCTCAAAAAATCGACAAGGTTATATTTCCGGGAATACAGGGAGGACCTTTAATGCACATAATTGCTGCTAAAGCTGTTGCATTTAAAGAAGCCTTAAGTCCCGAATTTAAAGAATATCAAAGGCAGGTAGTGAAAAATGCCGAAGTATTATCTGAAGAACTTGTAAAAGGCGGACTTAGAATAGTCAGCGGAGGTACTGACAATCATTTGATGCTTGTGGATTTGAGACCGAAAGGAGTTACGGGTAAATTAGCCGAAGAGAAACTTGAAGAGGCGGGAATTACATGTAATAAAAATGCTATTCCGAACGATCCCGAAAAACCTTTTATTACAAGCGGTATAAGACTGGGAACACCTGCAATTACAGCAAGAGGAATGAAAGAAAAGGAAACTGCCGAAATAGCACGAATGATATTAAAAGTTCTTGAGAATGTAAATGATAAAGAAAAAATAAAAGAAGTAAAAAATGAAGTTTACGAATTGACAAAAAAATTTCCCTTATAGAGAAGCTGAATAGTTAAAAGGAGAGTACAAGTGAGAGTAAATAGAAAAAACGATGAAATGAGAGAAGTAAAAGTAACAAAAAATTATATTATGCATCCTGAAGGCTCGGTTTTAATAGAGTTCGGAAATACAAAAGTAATCTGTAATGCCACAGTTGAAGAAAAAGTTCCGCCTTTTTTGAGAGGAACTAACTCGGGTTGGATTACAGCAGAGTACAGTATGCTTCCGAGAGCCACGAATAACAGAGTGCAAAGAGAAGCAAACAAAGGAAGACTTTCGGGAAGAACTATGGAAATTCAGCGATTGATCGGAAGAGCATTGAGAGCAGCAGTAAATTTGGAAAAATTGGGAGAAAGAACTGTAATTATCGACTGTGATGTGATACAGGCAGACGGAGGAACAAGAACAGCTTCTATTACAGGAGGATATCTGGCTTTGGAACTTGCTATTGAAAAGCTTATTGATAAAGGGAAATTAAATGAAATACCGATTAATTCAAGAGTTGCGGCAGTGAGTGTGGGAAAAATAAAGAATGAAATACTTCTTGATTTAGAATATGAGGAAGATTTTCGTGCAGATGTGGATATGAATATAATAATGAACGATAAAGGTGAATTTATAGAATTACAGGGAACAGGTGAAGAAGCTACATTTACACAGGAAGAGCTTTTAAAATTTATCGAAATTTCAAAAAAAGGATTTGAGAAATTATTTAATTTATAATTGAAAAATTAAGTAGTGTCCTGTTTTATTAAAGATGAAGTTCAAGAAGTAATAGAGTTTTTGAAAGTATAAATAGTAATAAAATTAGAGCAGCTTGATTGCTGCTCTTTTCATATAATCTTTTAAATTCAGTTTTTAAACTACAGATTTAATTCTTTTTTTAATGCTTTTTGAAGAACATTTGAAAAATTTATATTATTGTTCATAGCTATTTCATTTAACCAACTTGGAATGGATACATTTTTTCTAACAACCTGTTTTTTAGATTCATTTACATATTTTTTCATATCTAAACTTACTAATGATTTGAAACTTTCACCTTTAATTATAAAATCATTGTCAGTTATTTGAATTTCAGATATATCTGTTGCTTTAGGTATTGCATTACCTTTAACGAAATCATCATAAAGCCATGTACCGATATAATCTTGTGCTGCCTCAACAGCCTCTTCTAATGTTTCACCTTGAGTTGCTCCATTATTTAAATCGGGAAATTCAACGACATAACCACCTTCAATAGCTTTATGAAATATGGCGGGATAAATAACTAACATATAAAATCACCTCTAATTTTAGTTTTGAGGACAAGCAAGATTATTTTTTTAATCCTGCCTGTTTTAAAATAGTCTGTTCCGTGAATTTTTTCAACTCTTTGGAATGAGTGGCTACTTCGGTAATTCTACCATTTGTAGGATTAAAAAAACGTCTGTGTGAGCCTTTACCGCCTTTTATCTCTACAAAACCGTTTTTTAAAAGAAATCGGATCATTTCTTTTGGTTTCATTGGCATTTAACCACCTCAACAGTATTATACATAATATTAAGTATAAAATCAACAAAAAATAAAAAAAGACAATTGAGAAATAGTCAAAAAAATGATATAATTTTATACTAATTTTGTTATTAAATAAATCAAAGCCCGTAAAATAAGATTTATTTATATATGAAGGTGAGAATATTGAATATAACACTGTACAGAAAATACAGACCGCAAAATTTTGATGAGATTGCGGGACAGGAATTTGTAACGAGAGCTATAAAAAATTCATTGAGAGAAGATAAACTTTCTCATGCCTATTTATTTACAGGGCCTAGAGGAGTAGGGAAAACTACTATTGCCAGACTGATTGCCAAAGGAGTAAACTGTCTGAATAACGGTATTACTGATAATCCTTGCGGCGTGTGCGACAACTGTCGCGAAATTGCTCAGGGGATCTCAATGGATATGATTGAAATTGATGCCGCATCAAACAGAGGTATTGATGAAATAAGAGAGCTTAAAGAGAAAATAAATTATCAGCCTGTAAAAGGCAGAAGAAAAATATATATAATAGACGAAGTACATATGCTTACCAAAGAAGCTTTTAATGCCCTTCTGAAAACTTTGGAAGAGCCGCCTGCACATGTAATATTTATATTGGCGACAACGGAAATAGATAAAATACCGGATACGGTAATTTCCCGTTGTCAGAGATATGATTTTTTGCCCATTGACGAAAAAGATATTACGAAATTATTAAAAGAAGTGGCAGAAAAGGAAAATATAACGATAGATGATGAAAGTCTGGATTTGATTTACAGAAAATCCGAAGGAAGTGCAAGGGATAGTTTTTCTATATTTGAGCAGGTTATTTCCAATTTTAACGGAGAAGATATTGATATTTCCAAGACGCAGAAAGCGTTGGGAGTAGTTCCCGATATTGTATTAAACCAGTTTTTGGAGCTTATTCAAAAAGGAAATAAAGAAGAATTACTTGATTTTATGGACAAAATATGGGAAGAAGGTCTTGTTATAGAAACTTTTTTGAAGGATTTTGCTTATTATCTGAAAGAGCAGTTTAAGAAAGACAGAGGATTGTCGATAGATTTTATACTGAATACTGTAAGTTCCATATTTTTTATACTGAATGAATTTAAATATGAAGAAGATAAAAGGCTTTTGGGATATGTTCTTGTACATGAGTTTTATAAAGATAAAGTAAAGAAAACGGTTTATACAGAACAACCTGTGCAAAAATCGGAGTCGATTTCTTCAATTAATCCTGTAATGTCTGATAAAAGCGAAAAAATTTCAGAGAAAAAGTCTGAAAATGTTATTACAGAACAGCAGAATCATGATATTTCATTGTTTGAAAGTAAATGGAAAGAGATAAAAAAGGGGATAAAAAAGGAAAGCGTCATGATAGAAGCATTAATGGCAGACACATATCCTGAAAAACTTGAAGGAAATACTTTGACAATAAGATTTCCCGAGGGTCATAAGTTCCACAGCAGCAGAATTATGGAAACGGAGAATAAGTTAAAAATCGAAAAAATTATAAATAAACTTTGTAATTCGTACATCCTTATAAATACGACTTTCGGAGGAAATGACGGAAACAGTTCCGAAGACGAATTTGTAAATAAAGTAATAGATTTTTTCGAAGGAACAATAATTGATAGTAAATAGTCATATTTAGAAAATTAATATAAAAACGGGAGGCAGAAATGAAAGTAAAAGTAATATTAAAAGAAAATATAAAAGGTGTAGGGAAAAAAGACGAGATAGTGGAAGTGAAAGACGGATATGCAAATAACTTTTTATTTGCTCAAAATAAGGGAATACCTGCAACACCTGAAAATATAAATAAATTGAAAAGTAAAAATGAAAAGATAAAAAAGACTCACGATAATGATGTGAAAAAAGCCAATGAATTAAAAGAACTGTTAAGTTCAAAAGAAATACTGTTAAAAGTAAAAGCGGGAAATAACGGAAAAGTATTCGGTTCGGTAGGAGGAAAAGAAATAGCCGATGCCATAAAAGAGCAGTTAAATCTTGAAGTGGATAAAAAGAAAGTGTCTACAGATGCTAGAATGAAAGAATTGGGAGAACACTTTATAGAAATAAAATTACATCCTGAAGTAAAAGCCGTTATAAAAGTAAAATTGGAAGGACAGGAATAAAAAATCATGGCATTATTTGATGAAAGTAAAAGTGAAAATGATTTAAAAATACCTTACAGTATTGAGGCTGAAGAGGCATTGTTAGGTTCGATTTTTATAAAGCCGGACGTTATCGGAGATATTGTGGAAATTATAACGCCGAATGATTTTTATAAAAACAATTATCGGATAATATTCGGTGAAATGCTGAATGTTTACAATACAGGAAAAATCGTAGATGCTCTTGTAATCAAGGATTCTCTTGAATATCAGAATTTGCTTGACGAAATAGGCGGAGAAGATATACTTTACGGATTGACTGATGTAGTGCCTACCGCTGCAAATGCTGTAACTTATGCTCAAATTATTAAAGAACGTTCGGTTCAGCGACAACTGATAGAAACAGGAGAAAGAATCACGAGAATGGCTTATCGGGGCTATGATGATGTGGAAAAAATGCTCGATAAAGCTGAAAGTATGATATTTAAAATCGCCGAGTCAAAACAGAAAAAAGATGTAGTTTCTTTAAAGGAACTGGCAGGATTGAAAATTTCCAGTTTGGATGAAATGTCTAAATATAAAGGCGGATTGAGAGGATTAAGTTCGGGATTTACCGATTATGATTCTCTTACAAGCGGATTTCACGGCTCAGATCTGATAATACTCGCAGCCAGACCTGCTATGGGGAAAACGGCTTTTGCCCTGAATTTGGCATTGAATGTGGCAAAAAGAGGGAAACACGTATTGATATTCAGTCTGGAAATGGGAAATGAGCAGCTTTTTGAAAGACTTCTTTCCATAGACTCAAAAATAAAGTTAAAGTCTATAAAAGACGGAACTTTAGCCGATGATGACTATACTCTTTTGGGAAACAGCATGGGTAGACTGTCGGAGTTGCCTTTATATATTTCGGATTCGTCAAGTGTGAATATACTTGAGATAAAGGCAGTAGCAAGAAGATTGAAAGCCGAAGGAAAACTTGATTTTCTGTTGATTGACTATTTGCAGTTAATAACCCCTTCAGAAGGCTCTAAAAAGAGCAGAGAACAGGAAATCTCGGAAATTTCCAGATCACTTAAAATTATTGCCAAAGAACTGGATATACCTGTTATAACATTATCACAATTATCGAGGGGTGTAGAGTCGAGAAATGATAAAAGACCTATACTTTCAGACTTAAGAGAATCGGGAGCCATAGAACAGGATGCCGATATGGTAATGTTCCTGTATAGAGAGGCTTATTATGCGTCAAAAGTCGGAATGCAGCCGAACGGTCAAAATCCTAATGAGTCGAATATGCCTCAGCAGTATACAAGCCAACCGACAGTAAGTTCTACACCTGAACTGGAAGAAGTAGAAGTAATAATAGGAAAACACAGAAGCGGACCTACAGGTACGATAAGATTGGGATTCAGACCGAGTTATCAGCAATTTGTAAATATAATAAGCGATGCCCGTGTAAATCAGTATCCTGAATAAAATTTTAAATCTGTATACAAAAAATTGTATAAATAATTAATTAATATAAACTCAAGGAGGGAAAATGCAGCAAAAAAGAAAAGTTGAGTTACTTGCACCTGCGGGTAATATGGAAAAACTCAAAACAGCTTTTCATTTCGGAGCAGATGCCTGCTTTGTCGGCGGCAGTGCTTTTAATTTAAGAGGAATGTCCTCGAATTTTAAAAATAGCGAATTAAGACAAGCTATAGATTATGTTCACAGTTTAGGAAAAAAAATATTCGTAACATTGAATATATTTGCACATAACTCGGAAATAGAATATATGCCGAGATTTATAAAGTTACTTGATGAATATGGAGCCGATGCGGTAATAGTAGCTGATTTGGGAGTGTTTCAGCTTGTAAGAGAACACGCTCCGAATTTACCTATTCACGTGAGTACACAGGCGAATAATGTCAACTGGATGAGTGTAAAAACATGGAGAGATATGGGGGCTAAAAGAGTAATTTTGGCAAGGGAAATGTCTTTAAAGGAAATAAAGACTATTAAAGAGAAAGTTCCTGATGTGGAAATAGAAGTCTTTATACACGGTGCAATGTGTATGGCTATTTCGGGAAGATGTCTTTTAAGTAATTATTTTACTTCACGTGATGCCAACAGAGGTATATGTGCACAGGATTGCAGATGGAATTATAAAGTAATCGCAGAAGGGCATGAGGAAACAGGAGCTCACGATATTATCGAAGAGCACGGAAGTACGTTTATCTTTAATGCGAAAGACTTATGTACTATAGAATTTATAGATAAAGTCCTTGAAACTGGAGTAGATTCCTTAAAAATAGAAGGAAGAATGAAAAGTATCTATTACAATTCCACAGTAGTAAAACAATACAGACAGGCTCTCGACTCATATTATTCGGGGAATTACAAATATGATCCGAAATGGTTGTACGAGCTTCAAACTATAAGTCACAGACTTTATTCCAAAGGATTTTATCTCGGAGTAACTACTGAAGAGGATCAGAACTATAATACAGGTTCGTCTTACAGTCAGACTTATCAGCTTGTAGCCAAAGTAGCTGAAAAACTGGATGATAACAAATATGTGTGGCAAATAAGAAACCGTGTTTTTGCAAGTAATGAACTGGAATTGGTGAGACCTCATCAGGATCCTGTGAAGTTTAAAATAAAGAATTTTTTGAATACAAAAAATAATGAATACATAGATGTTGCTCATCCGAATACTGTAGCAATAATAGAAACTGATGTAGAAATGGAGCCGATGGATCTGATAAGGGTAAAACTTCCCGAAGGAAAGTCGGACAGTGACATGGAAATGGGAGAAAATACCCTTTAAAGTGAATTTTATAAAGAATTTAAGTTTTTTCAAAGTTAATCTAAAAATAAATCAAAGCCTCATAACATATACTCTAAGTTGAAGAGGTAAATACACGATTTTTAAATAGTAGAGTGTTAGACTCTACTATTTTTTCATAAAGTGTAGTATAATAAAAAAAATATAAAATAAGTTGGTGATATGATGAGAGAGAAAATATTAGTAATTGAAGATGATCCTAAGATTTCAAGATTATTGGAAATCGAATTAAAATTTGAAGGATTTGACGTATTTTTCGCTTATGACGGAAAAGAAGGTCTTAACATGGCAAAATACGGTTCATATGATTTGATTTTGCTTGATGTAATGCTGCCTAAAATGAGCGGAATGGAAGTTTGTAAAAGAATAAGAGAAGGTTCTCAGGTACCTATTATTATGCTTACTGCTAAAGATGAGATAAGTGATAAAATAGTTGGATTTGACTACGGTGCAGATGATTATATGACAAAACCGTTCTCAAATGAAGAACTTCTTGCGAGAATAAAAGCACTTTTGAGAAGAACGAAAAAAACAGTAGATCATAAAGGAATATTTGAATTTGAAGATTTAAAAATTAATTATTCTACATACGAAGTATTCAGAGGAGAAACTTTGATATCTCTTTCCAAAAGAGAATTTGAATTATTGGATTTCCTTGTGTTAAATAAAGGAATAGTTTTATCGAGAGATAAAATACTGGAAGAAGTTTGGGGATTTGACTATATAGGAAATGACAACATCCTGGACTTGTATATCAAGTACTTGAGAGATAAGGTAGATAAACCTTATGAAAGAAAATTTATCCAAACTGTAAGAGGAATAGGATTCATTTTTAAATAAGGAGATAACCTATGAAAAAAGTAAAATTAGAAGATCGTATTTCAATAAGTTACGTTCTTCTATTTTTAGCATTAATACTGATTTCCAATTTTGTGCTGGTTTATATCTTGAAAAAAGAGAATACAAAATCGATTCAAATGGCGGCTACAGCTAAAGAGGAAGAACTTAATGAATATCTGGATAAGTGGGAGATTTATTCGAGATCAGATCAGTTCCAGTGGGAATCTCCTGCAGGACAACTTCAGGGAGAAAGAATTGTATATCTCAGAAAACCTTTTAATCCCGGAGATAACGAATATCTCTATTTGATGCAGGTAAGCTCTGAAGATTCAAGGCAGATTCTTATAAACAGTATAACTCCTGTAGAAATACTGGAAACAGGTATTGACAGAGAAAATATGGTAACCAAAGGAAAAGAAATTATAGATGTTGTTGAGAAAAATAATATCAAGGATAATAGCATTAAAGGAAAAGATATTAAACTCGAAGATAAAACCTCGGAAAATGAGAAGACTAACGATATTTATCATGTGTTTAAAGTCAGCAGAACAATAAAATCAAGAGCAAGAGATTATAAAGTCGAGATTTATGTGCTGAAAAACATAAGTCAGGAAACGAAAATATACAGTCGTCTTCAATGGCTGATAGTACTGTTTTCATTAATCGGAGTAATCGTAACTGTGCTTGTATCGAGCTTTTTAAGTAAAAGAATCTTAAGACCGGTAAACAGTATAATAAAAACTGCAAAAACGATTAATACCGATGATTTGAGTAAAAGAATAGACGTTCCGAAAACCGAAGATGAACTTCAGAATCTGACACTGATAATAAATGAAATGCTTGACAGACTTGAGTTTTCCTTTGATAATCAGTCAAAATTCGTGTCGGATGCTTCTCATGAGTTGAGAACACCTTTGGCAATAATAAAAGGATATGCCGAGATTATAAAGAAAAGAAGGCTTACTGATGAAGAGATCTTTGAAGAGTCGATAGACTCTATAATTAATGAAGCGGAAAATATGAAAAGTCTGGTTCAGAAACTTCTTTTCCTTGCAAAAGGTGAAATTACAAAAATAAATACGAATTTCAGTGAAATAGACGCAGGAGAACTGGTTCATCAGATATATACAGATACTGTAGTTTCAGTAAAAGATCATGTATTCAATCTTGAAAAATCCGAAGAATACAAAATTAAAGCCGATACGACATTGTTACAGCAGGCAATAAGAGCATTAATAGAAAATGCGACAAAATATTCGGATAAAAATACTAATATATATCTTATTTCCCAAAAAGAGGGAGATTTCGGAAGGATAACCGTAAAAGATGAAGGCGTGGGAATGACTCCCGAAGACTCCAAAAGAGTATTTGAAAGATTTTACCGTGTGGATGTGTCGAGAACTAAAGCTACAGGAGGTACGGGACTCGGTCTTGCTATTGTAAAAAGAATAGTGGAAATACATAACGGTAAAATAGAAGTAAATTCGGAACTCGGTAAAGGAACGGAAATATCGATTATATTACCTTTAGTAAAGGAAAAAACCGAAGAAAAACCGAAAAGCGGTAAATCAATATTAAAAATAGGAAATAATAAAAATAAATAAAAATGTAAAAAAATATCGGGAGGAAAAATGGCAAGAAAATATTTCGGAACTGACGGAATGCGTGGAGAAGCAAATAAAGATTTAACAATTGAGCTTGTTACAAATTTAGGACTGGCATTGGGATATTATTTGAAAAAAAATAAAGAAGGTACTGTAAAGCCTAAGATTATTCTCGGTACAGACACAAGAATATCGGGATATATGATAAGATCAGCATTGTCTGCGGGACTTACTTCTATGGGAGTTCATATAGATTTTGTAGGAGTTTTGCCTACTCCGGGAGTTTCTTATTTGACAAGAAAATTAAATGCCGATGCCGGAATAATGATATCTGCATCACATAATCCTGTAAAAGATAACGGAATAAAAATTTTCAGCCAAAACGGATATAAATTACCTGACAGTGTAGAAGAAGAATTGGAAACACTTATGGAAAATACTGACGAGCTTTTGAAGCATCAGGTTTCAGGTGATGATTTGGGAAGATTCAAATATGTTGAAGACGATATGAGAATATATTTGGACTTTTTGAGTTCAACAGTGAAAAAAAGTTTTAAAGGTACAAAAATTGTCATTGATGCGGCAAACGGTGCTGCTTACAGAGTTGCATCGAAAATCTTCCAAAGACTTGGTGCCGATATAATAGTTATAAATAACATACCTAACGGTAAAAATATAAATGTAGACTGCGGTTCTACTCATCCTGAATTGTTGCAGGAGATAGTACAGGTTTATAAAGCCGATTTGGGACTCGCTTATGACGGAGATGCCGATAGACTCATAGCTGTAGACCATACAGGAAAAATAATAGACGGAGACCTTATAATCGGAATAATTGCCAAAAACTTTAAAAGTAAAGGGCTTTTAAATAACAATAAAGTGGTAACTACGGTTTTGAGTAATATGGGATTTGAGAAATATCTGGAAGAAAACGGAATAGGCTTGATAAGAGCCAACGTAGGAGACAGATATGTTCTTGAAAAAATGAAAGAATTCGGATTAAATCTTGGAGGAGAACAGTCAGGGCACATTTTAATGCTTGATTACAATACTACAGGAGATGGAGTGCTATCGTCTATTCAGCTTGTTTCGGCAATGATAGAAAGCGGAAAAACATTGAGTGAACTCGTAAAAGATATAAAATTATGGCCTCAGGATATGAAAAATATTACAGTTTCCAAAGAGAAAAAAGCCGATTGGAAAAATAATAAGGCATTGACAGAGTTTATTAAAGAAAAAGAACAGGAAATAAACGGAAAAGGTCGTATACTTGTCAGAGCATCGGGAACAGAACCTTTAATAAGAGTTATGGTTGAAGCGGAAACTGAAGAAATAGTCGATAAATATGTAAATGAATTGGTAAATAAAGTTAAAGAAGAATTATTATAATTAAAAAGATAAAACAGGAGGGATGTATGCTTAATGAAATTTACGAATTTTTTCTTAAAGTGTCTGAAATGGGAAGTATTTCCAAAGCTGCGGATAAATTATATATTTCCCAACCTGCTTTATCTCAGCAATTAAAAAATCTTGAAAAAGAACTTGATGCTTCTTTATTTATAAGAAGTAATAAGGGAATAGAATTAACCGGAGAAGGGAAAATCGTTTACAAATACTTTTCCATGTCGGAAAAACTTTTGCAGGAGATGAAAAAAGAAATAAGGGATAAGAAAAATAATGTAAAAAAGATAAGGATTTCTGCGGTCCCTACAATGTGTAATTATTCGCTGCCTTGTATGATTTATCATTTGAAGCAGCACTATCCTAATACATCGGTAGAGCTTTACAGCAGAAGTGACAGCTTTAAAATCGAAGAGGAGCTGGTAAGCGAAAGATGTGATATAGGCTTTGTTGCCGAAGACATTAAAAATGATCTTGTTCTTACAAGTAAAAAAATATTTGAAGAAGAAATTTTGCTTGTCGCTTCAAATATATCTATCAATTATCCCGATTTTATAACTGAAAGGGAATTAAGCCGATATGACTTGATAAATATGGCTACTGAAAACGAAATTACAAGAACAGTTTCCAGATATATAAATGATTTTGAAAGTTATAAAATTACATATAATCTTGAAAGCATAGATGCAATAAAGTCTTGTGTGGTAAACGGCTATGGATTGGCTTTTTTGCCTTATTCTACAATAAAAAAGGAACTTTATAATAAAGAAATGAAAATTATTAATATTGATAATTTGTCAATCGTTCAAAATATCAGTTTGGTAAAAAGAGTTTCGGAAACTGACGGATTGAAAAAAATTATTTCCTATATAGAAAAGCATGTTTCCAAATTTATTTAGAAACAGTAATTTCCCACACACCTTTAAGAACTTCTTCGGATTTATATTCAAGGTTATTTAAAGAACAGTAATATTCAATATTTTGGACTGCCAGATTGTGATCGGTTACGAGAAGAATTTTTTTTCCGCTCATGATCAGAGGATATTTTTCTCTCAGCATTATTACTGGCAAGGGACAATTATAACCCATACAGTTTATTTTAATCATAAAAATTTCCTTTCATAAATAGAAGACTATTCGATAATCTGTTAATAAAGTTATTATACAACAGAATATTCAAATAGTCTATATAAATACACAGAATATCTCCTGATAATACAGGAGATATTTTTAAATACTTAATAACGAAATCTGTTATTCCGATTCGCTGATATATTTTTCTGCATAATAAGCAGCAACAGCACCGTCACCGACAGCAGTAGTGACTTGTCTTAAAGGCTTATCCCGAACATCTCCTGCACAAAATACACCATTTATATTTGTTTCCATTTTTTCATTTGTTATTATATATCCGCCCGAATTCATATTTACAGAGTTTTTAAAAATTTCCGTATCGGGATTATATCCGATAAAAAGAAAACATGTATCTATATTAAAAGGTATCAATTCTTCGGTTTTCGTATTTTTCAATATAACTTTTTCCAATAATTCGCCCTCGCTCTCAAAAGAATGTACACATGTATTCCATATAAATTCCATTTTTCTATTGTTGAGAGCCTGTTCTCTTGCGGCTTTATGACATTTCAGATTTCCTGTATCACGAGTTACCGAAACGATGACCTTTTTAGCAAATTTAGTTAAAAAAATTCCTTCTTCAATAGCCGAATCACCATTTCCGACAACCATGACAGTTTTATCAATATTTGCAGCTGCATCACATGTAGCACAAAAAGAAATCCCTTTTCCGTATAAAAATTTCTCTTCATTGAGTGAATTTGTCAGTTTGGGGTTTCCGCCTGTCGCGATTATTACAGCTTTAGCTTCATATATATTTCTGAAAGTTTCAATAACTTTTTTCTCGTTACTTAAACTGACAGATTTTACAGGAACTTGTTTAAATTTAACTCCGAATTTTTTAGCCTGTTTATGAAATAGATTCATTAAATCAAGTCCTGTAATTCCTTCGGGAAAACCGGGATAATTTTCTATCTCGTTTGTATATGTTGCCAAACCTCCGATTAGAGATTTTTCGAGAATAAGAGTATTCAGTTTGGACCGTCCGCAGTAAATTCCGGCAGTAAGTCCGGCACTTCCTCCGCCTATAATTATAACATCGTAAAATTCTTTTATTTTTTCCATTTTTCACATTCCAATATATGATTTAAAAAAATTACCCTCCCCCGCATTTTCGTAGTCGACGTAGTCGCGAAGAACGCGGGTAGCGGGAGTATGAGGGCGGCAATGAGCCCTCATGTATTTTATTCATTTATTATATAAGTTACCAGTATCTTACTTCCGATAATAGCTCCTATTAAAAGTGAAGCTGCGAAGAACCATCCTGTCAACGATAATGCCGATAATGCCGAAAATAGGGCGGCAATGTTACAGCCTGCTGCAAGTCTGGCACCAAATCCCATAAGAAATCCGCCGATAACAGCTCCTATAAGTTGCCTTTTTCCTTTAATCTTCTTAATCTTAAATTCTGAAGCATAAAGAGTAGCCAAAGTTGCACCGACTATAATTCCGATATTTCTTATTGAGCCTCCGCTTCTTAAAATAGGTGTCATTATTGCTCTTTTTAAACCGGGATGAGCTATAAAATAACTCCATCGGGTAGTATTTATTCCTATTAATTGAAATATTTTTGCTCCCCATACAGTAATGGGACCTGTAACGCCCCAAGCTTCTTTAAAAATCATTAAGTGTGCAGTAGCTGTAATACCTAATAATGCAGCACCTGCACTGTATGAAAGGGGAGTTTTCATTATTCTTTTATAAATTTCGTTTTGACTGAGTTTATTAAAAAAAGTCATTTGCAAATTCTCCTTTTATAATTAGGCTTTACAAGATCCGCCTGATTTTTTGTTTGCTTTTCCGTAATCGTTTTTAGCATCAGGTTTTTTCATATTATTCGGTGCTCCTTTTTGTACAGGAAACTTAGAATCCATTTGCCAGGCATTCCATCCTCCGTCATAAATATAGCTGTTTTTCCATCCTGCCATTTGAGTCATAAACCAAGGTACTGTAGCACGCCAACCTGTTCCGCAGTAAAATGCAAGTTTATCATTTTGATGAATATTTTGAGTTGCCCATAATTCAAATATTTCTTTAGGATTACGTAAAGTTCCGTCAGGATCATAGTAATCTGCAACGTTTGAAGAATCTGTCCCTGCAAATCCCCAAATTGCACCTTGAGGTTCACCTTTTCCCGGGATGTAATCATAACCGCTGACTTTTCCTGTATATTCATCCCATGAACGGTTACTTATGAGTTTCAATCCTTCTTTTTGCTGCATTTCCATAGCCTGTTCAGGAGTAGTTATTGTAACACTTGTATCTGCAGGAATTTGAGTTCCGAAGTTTGTTTCAGGTTTCGGAGTATTAACTTTAGTTTCAGTAGGAAGACCTGCATCCATCCATGTAACAAGATTACCGTCAAGTACTCTTATATCCTGTACTCCTGCCCATTTCAAAGCCCAAAATACACGGTAAGCGGCAAGCTGATTTTCTGCCGAATAAAGTATGACAGTTTTATCTTTTGTAATTCCGTTTTTCAATAAATTCTGTTCGATAACTTTAGGGTCACTTAAATTCCATACCGGACCGTTTTCTATCCAGTCTGTGTCAAAGTGATAAGCACCTGTAATGTGTTGAACATATCCTTTACTTTTTTCTAAAGGACCCCATGAAACTTCAAATAACATAAATTTATCGTTATTATAAGTTTCAGGTTTTCCTCCTTGAAGAAGAGTATTCAACCATTGAGGTGAAACACTGAGTTCAAAGTTCGGGAAAGATTCCATGGGATTGTTTTTATTATTTGCATAATTTATAAAGTCGGTATATGTTCTTACTTTATAACCTCTTGATGCAAATTCTGCACTCACACAGTTAAGATTATCCAAATTTGTATCATAAAATACAAGAGTTTTCTTTTTAGTAATTCCTTTGCCTGCGGCAAAACTTTCAAATTTATCATCCTGTATATAATTCATCCATGAACAGCTGAATTGAATTGCATTTTTAATATGTCCGCCTCTTTCAGCTTTTCCGTCTTTAAATCCGTTATATAAGCTGTCTTCACGCGTATCTATAATAACGTATTCAGGATTATCAAGGTTTTTAATAAGTTCCTCTGTTTTAATTTCTTTGACGGAATTATTGTTACAAGCGGTAAAAATCCCTAAAATAATAATTAATATAAGTAAAATTGATTTTGATTTTGTTTTCATCAGATATTTCTCCTTGTTTTTAATATAATGTTTGACAGTTTTGCTATTTCATAAAAGTTTCCCGTGTTATTCGAGTCTGCATAGTTACAAAATCGGGATTAACGGGAATATGAAAGTATTATTTAATATTGTTATTCGTTCATAATGTAGCCTACCAATATTTTGCTTCCGATAATAGCTCCTATTAAAAGTGAAGCTGCAAAGAACCATCCTGTCAATGATAATGCCGATAATGCCGAAAATAAAGCGGCAATATTACAGCCTGCTGCAAGTCTGGCACCGAATCCCATAAGAAATCCTCCGATAACAGCTCCTATAAGTTGCCTTTTTCCTTTAATCTTTTTAATCTTAAATTCTGAAGCATAAAGAGTAGCCAAAGTTGCACCGACTATAATTCCGATATTTCTTAATGATCCTCCGTCTTTCAGGATAGGAGTAGCAATAGATTTTCCCAATCCTTTGTGAGCAATAAAGTACGCTCATTTTGCAGTGTCAATACCTGCAAGGTTAAATAATTTTGCTCCCCAGACAGTAATAGAGCCTGTAACTCCCCATGCTTTTTTAAATATTACAAGATAAGCTGTTACGGCAATACCGAGGAGCATAGCTCCTGCACCGTAAGAAAGAGGTGTTTTCATTATTCTTTTATAAGTTTCGTTTTGACTGAGTTTATTAAAAAATTCCATTTGTTTGCCTCCGATTATTTACTTTTTTCTACGATGATATTCCATTCTCCTTCGGAGACTTCTTCAACTTCGCAGTTATATCCCACTTCCTGAGCCCATTCCGGAATGTTTTTTATAGCACAGGAATGATCTACGTTTATTATAAGTACATCTCCTGTTTCCATAGTTTCAAATTTTTTTTGAGTTTTTATTAAAGGGATAGGACAAGCTTCTCCTAAACAGTCTAAAGTATATTCTTTCATTTTTTTACCTCCAAATTTTTAGTTTTTTAAATTTATTTTATTTATCTGAACCTATTTTTTTCTTTTGCCACTTGAGGGCAATAATATAGAGAATCAATATAATAGAAAATTGGAAAACCAGAGCACCAATCCAACCTAAATGCTCAGGTAAATATATTGCAAATTTTTTGTTACTGAAAACAGGTTCCAGAAATCCCATTGCCCATGCTCCTGCAACAGATCCCAACATAAAAAATATAAATGAAACCCATTGTAATTCAAATCCTTCACCGAATCTCATCAGAGTTCCAGAAGCACAACCTCCTGCCATAACCATACCTATTCCGAAGATAATTCCTCCTGCAATAGTTAATAAAGATAAAGGTTCGACAGAATCCACTCCGATAAATTTTCCTCCGGAAAGAACGGATCCGAAACTGATAGCTGTAAATCCTATTGTTCCTATAGAAATGGCGAGTAAAACACCTCTTGTAAGGGAAGTGCTGCCTGTTAAAATCGGATCCCGAAACGCTGCTGTAAAGCAAAATCTTGAACGCTGCAAAATGATTCCGAAAGCAAGACCGAAAATCCAGAATGTTACTAATTTCACATCTTTCAAATAAAAACCGAATACTACTACTAATGCAGTTAAAGCCAATGCAAAAGGAATTTGTGATTTGAAAGGTTTCCTTTGTGTTCGTGTTTTTATTTTTGTTTCTGTGTTCATATGTATCCTCCTTAAACTAAAATAAAAATGTTTTCAATACAAAGTATACCTCTAAAAAAAAATATAAATGAAGAATAAAAAAAGAATACAATATTCAAAATTTGAATAACGAAAAAAGAAATTAAACTCTTAATACAGTAAAATAAACTAAAAGCAAAAATTTTTCAGTCAAAAACAAAAAATTACTCATATATTGACTTTTATTATAAAAAAACGTAAGATTATAGAAAATTTTCACATACAACTTTAGGAGGTAATTAATGAAAGATTATTACAAATGGGCGAAGGAATTTGCTGATAAAAACATAGCACCTTATGCTGAAGAGATTGACAGAACAGGTAAATTTCCTGAAGAAATTTTTAAAAAGATTTCTCAAGAGGGATTCTTTAAGATTGTAATACCGGAAGAGTTAGGAGGAGAAGGACAGGGGATATATGCTCACGCAAAAGTTACTCAAGCATTCGCTGAAGCTTGTGCAACGGCAGGGCTTTGTTATACAATGCACAATGTTGCGTTGAAGTTTACTCTTACTTTCGGACGTGAAGAAATAAAACAACAGGTAGTAAAAGATATAATTGAAAATAATAAATTTATGACTTTGGCAAGAAGTGAATTCGGTACAGGAGTTCACGTGTTCAATTCTCAGCTGGAAGTAGAAAATCATGATGATTACAGCGTTATAACAGGAGCAAAAAGTATGATTACTTCTGCTAATTATGCTTCTTATTACTTGATTTCAGTTCCTGCTGACGAAAAAAGAGGACCTGTAAATTGGTTGATACCTTACGGTGCTGAAGGACTTTCGTTTAAAGAAAGCGACTGGAACGGATTAGGAATGAGAGGAAATAACTCTTGTCCTATGTTCATGGAAAAAATGAAACTTGACAATAAATATGCTATTTATATAGATAGACAAAAAGCAAATCAAAAATACCCTGTAAATATAGATGTTATATTCTTTATGGCGGGACTTGCTTCAGTATATGCAGGATTAAGTAAAACTATATATGAAGCTGCCAAAGAACATGCTTTAAACAGAAAATATCCGGGAGATAAATCATTGGCGGATATTGAAACTGTACAATTACATTTAGGTCAACTTTACAGCAATGCTTTTGCAGGTGAAAGTATGATAGATGCCGCTACAAGAGCAATAGAAAATGAAGAAAAAGACGGATTTGAAAAAATTATGTCTGCCAGAGTAGTGTCATCATTAAATTGTGTGGATTCTGCAACATTAGGAATGAGAATAGGTGGAGGACAGGCTTATAATAATAAAGGACCTCTTGCAAGACTTTTACGTGACGCTTTTGCTGCTCCTGTTATGTTCCCGAGTGTAGACGTTTTACGTAACTGGATTGCTAAAGTAATTACAGGAAAAAGTTTGGTGTAGTAATAATTAATATTTGAAAAATTATTAAAACTTAAAAAGGGGGGCTTCAAGCTTTTAATAAATTTATATTTGAGAGAAATATTTAAAATTAAAAAAATATTATTTTTTCGGACGGAAATTATTTTCTGACTTGTGTTCCTTGATTTTTAAGGATTTGTAAAGTAAAATGAAAATATTATTTTTTATTTGCTTTTTATATAAAATCGAGGTATAATTAAAATAGAAAATAGCAGTAATCAAAAATAAAGAATATTTAAAATATTTGGATGAAAAATGCGTGAGAGCCTCTTAGATATTATCAGAGCACCGAAGGGACAAGTTGATAATCTGCAATTATTGATGAAATTCTCAGGTAAACAGAACGTATTTGGACAAAACTCTGAAATTTTATGACAGGGATAAGTGCAGGGCATTTTTCCTGTTTTTTATTTATAAATTAAATTTTAAAGGAGAATTACAAAGTGAAACTAATAACAAACAATCCGAATTTTTTGAATTATAAAAAGAAAGATATAGAAGTGGATTACAGAGATGTCGATTATCTCAAAATATTGGAGATTGCGAGGGACTACATACATGTAAATTATGAGTTGCTTACTCATCCTTTGTATGGAAGTGTAAAGCCCAATGAAACCATATACAGATCAATAGTTTTGAAATCAAACGATAATCTTGATCATAATTCTGTTGTAATGATATCCGAAGCAATAGAAACTTTTGTAAAGTTCAGAAAAAATAAGGAAACTCCTTTATGGACAGATACTGTAAAAGAAGATTTCGGAGTGATAGACTATGATTTGATTACTAACGCTATAGAAAGAATTATAAAATAGTATATTAAAAAATAAGGAGGATAATAATTATGGCAGAGCATTTTGATTTAGTAATTATAGGGTCGGGACCTGCAGGTTTGTCATCGGCACTATATGCTTCAAGAGGTAAACTTAAGACACTTGTTCTTGAGAAAGGACAAAACGGAGGACAGGCTGCGATTACTCACTTAATAGAAAATTATCCGGGTGCTATTGAAGATCCGACAGGTCCGAAACTTACTCAAAGAATGTTGGAGCAGGCTAAAAATTTCGGTACAGAAGTTAGAAAAGAAGAAGTAGTGGAAGTAGATTTTTCAGGTAAAGAAAAAGTTATCAAATGTAAAGATAACGAGTATACTGCAAAAGCTGTAGTAATAGCTACAGGAGCTACTCCTAGAAAACTTGATGCTCCGGGAATCAAAGAACTTTCAGGAAAAGGAATATCCTATTGTGCAACTTGTGATGCTGATTTCTTTAAAGGATTGGAAGTTTACGTAGTAGGTGGAGGAAACAGTGCTGTAGAAGAAGCTATTTATCTTACAAAATTTGCAAGACAGGTTCATATAGTTCATATGTTAGATAATTTCCAATGTGAAAATATTACATTGGAAAAAGCTAAGAGTGTTCCTAATCTTGACATCAGATTGAGAACAGTAGTTCAGGAAGTAAAAGGAGACGGAATACTTGAATCAATAGTATTTAAAAATCTTGATACAAATGAAGTATATGAAGTTGAAGCCGACGAAGAAGACGGAACTATGGGATTGTTTGTATTTATAGGATATCAGCCTCAAACAGAATTGTTTAAAGGAAAAGTTGAAATAAACCAATACGGATATATAGTAGCCGGAGAAAATACAGAAACAAGCGTACCGGGAGTATTTGTAGCAGGAGACTGCAGAGTCAAAGAAGTACGTCAGGTAATTACAGCTGCTGCTGACGGTGCTGTATCGGCGATAGCTGCTGAAAAATATATCAGTAAAGAATTTGAATAATATAAAATACTTGGAGGGCTGAATGAATACGAATGATATTGAAAAGAGCAGGCAAATAAAAAAAGTGGAAAGTTACAGATGGATAGTGTGGCTGATACTTGCAGCAACTTATGTATTTGTTACCTTTCACAGAATGAGTGCGGGTGTAGTAAGAAGTGATTTGGAAGAAGCATTCAAGATAGGTGCGGCACAATTTGCCAATATAGGATCGATGTATTTTTATGCATATTTTATAATGCAAATACCGTCAGGTATACTTGCAGATAAAATCGGACCTAAAAAAACAGTTTTTATATTTTCGATAATAGCTGCATTAGGTTCTATATGTTTTGGACTTGCACCTGCTTTAGGAGTAGCTTATATTTCAAGGTTTTTCGTAGGAATCGGAGTATCTGTAGTTTTTGTTTGTTTGATTAAAATACAGTCACGTTGGTTTTATTCAAGAAATTTTGCATTAATGATCGGTTTTGCAGGATTAGCTGCAAATCTTGGGGCTATAATTGCACAAACGCCTTTAGTTATAGCAGTTGAAACTTTTGGATGGCGTAGAACTTTCATATATATGGGTATCATAATGGTAATATTTGCAATTTTAACTTTATTATTTGTAAGAGATGATCCGACAGAAATGGGACTACCAGGAATGGATGAGATTGAAAATAGACCGATTGCAACTTCAAATATAAATGTTATGAAAGCCTTAGGTTCTATATTGTCAAATCCTAAGACATGGACAATATCTCTAGTATACATAGGGCTTTATACAGGGTATACGGTATTTTTAGGAACTTTCGGAGTTTCTTTTCTTATGAGCAATTATTCTATTACAAAAATACAGGCTGCAAATTATATTATTGCAACTGTAATCGGTTCTGCGGTGAGCGGTCTTGTGATAGGATATTTATCCGATAAAATTAAAAGAAGAAAATCTATTCTTATATTTTCTTCAATTGCCACTTTGATTCTTTGGATAGTTTTAATTTATGTGAAACTTCCTTTAGGTTTATTAACTTCATATCTGTTTGTATTCGGATTTTTAATGACGGCATTTACTCTCTGCTGGACAGTAGGTAATGAAGTAAATGACAGAAGATTGTCAGGAATGTCTACAGGAGTAGTAAACTGTATAGGATTTTTAGGAGCAGCGGTGATTCCTGTGATTATGGGAAAAGTACTTGATACTTATAAAAATATGCCTGAAATAGGGTATAAAAAAGCTTATTTTGTACTGATTATTCTGGTTGGATTAAGTACTGTATTCTCGTTTTTTTCAACTGAAACTTACGCTACTAATGTATACAAAGAAAAAGAATAAAGGAGGCGGAGAATTATGTCGAATGTACTTGATAAAGCTAAAAAATACGAAGATTATATAATAAAAATAAGACGTAAATTACATGAAAATCCAGAACTCAGTTGTCAGGAATTTGAAACGAAAAAATTGATAGTTGAAGAATTAAAAAAATTAGGTCTTGAAATAAAAGAAACAAGCGGTACAAGTCTTATAGCTGTACTGAAAGGCGGCAAGCCGGGTAAAACTATAGCTTTAAGAGCAGATTTTGATGCTTTGCCTATTATAGAACAGTCCGATGTAGAATTTATTTCAAAAAATCATGGAGTTATGCATGCGTGCGGTCATGACGGACATACTGCAATGCTTTTAGGAGCGGCAAATATTCTGTCCGAAATGAAAGAAGAAATAAACGGAGAAATAAGATTTTTCTTTCAGGAAGGTGAAGAAATTTTTGCAGGAGCGAAAAAGATTATAGAAGCAGGCGGAATGAAAGGTGTAGATGCATGTTTCGGTATGCACGGAATGCCTATACCTACAGGGACTGTGAATATTGAATCAGGGTACAGACTTTCAGGATGTGATACAATATATGTGAATTTTGAAGGAGTTTCAGGACATGGTTCGGCTCCGCATCTTGCAAAAGATACAATTCATCCTGCATGCCTTTTTGTGACGGACCTTCAGTCAATAATTACGAAAAACTTGAATCCTCAAGAAGCAGTAGTTGTTTCTGTAGGAAAATTCAACGGTGGAACTAAAGCCAATATTATTTCAAAATATACTGAATTGGAAATATCGATGAGATATTTTAATCCTGAAGCAAGAAAAACAGTTCATGAAGCAATAATAAGACATACAAAATCTATTGCAGAAGCCTATGAGATAAAAGTGGATGTTCGTATAGAAGAAAGTACACTTAGCCTTTATAATTCGCCTGAAATGGTGGAACTTGCAAAAAAGGTCGCTACGGAAATACTGGGAGAAAATTGTAATGTTCCAATACCGAGACCTATGGCATCGGAAGATATGTCTTATTACTTTGAACATGCCAAAGGTGTATACATTTTTATCGGATATAAAAATGAAGAAAAAGGAAGTATTTATTTCCCGCATCATGAAAAATTTAAACTTGATGAAGACTATTTCAAATATGGGGCAGCAATATTTGTAGAATTTGCTCTTGATTATTTAAAAAGTAATTTATAGATCGATAAATTTATTAAATAATAATTATATATATATTATTTAAAAAATCTTTGAAAAAGAAAGGAGGGAGAAAAATGTTAGAATTAAATAAAGATAACTTTGAAGCTGAAGTATTGCAAGCTGACGGGTATGTATTTGTAGATTTCTGGAGTCAAGGATGCGAACCTTGTAAAGCATTAATGCCTGATGTTCATAAATTAGCTGAAAAATATGAAGGTAAAATGAAATTTACTTCTTTGGATACTACAACAGCAAGACGTCTTGCTATTAAACAAAGAGTATTGGGATTACCTACATTAGCTGTTTACAAAGGCGGAGAAAAAATTGACGAAGTAACAAAAGAAGATGCAACTGTAGAAAATGTAGAAGCATTAATCAAAAAATATATCTAAATTAAAGCAAAGGAGGAGTCATTATGCGTCTTGAGTTAGGCAAGATTTTCATAAAGGACATTCAGTTTGCTTCAGAATCAAAGATTGAAAATAATGTATTGTATGTTAACAAAGAAGAGTTAATCAAAGCAATTTGGGATGATGAAGCGATAGTATCGGTAGACCTTGATATAGCGAAGCCGGGAGAGAGTGTTCGTATTACACCGGTAAAAGATGTAATAGAACCTCGTGTTAAGGTAGAAGGAAGAGGAGGAATTTTTCCGGGAATTTTATCGAAAGTTGACACAGTAGGAGAAGGAAAAACAATAGCATTGAAAGGTATAGCTGTAGTAACTACAGGAAAAATCGTAGGATTCCAGGAAGGAATCATAGATATGACAGGACCGGGAGCAGAATATACACCTTTTTCTAAATTAAACAATTTAGTAATAATTGCTGAACCTGCTGAAGGTATTAAACAGCATGAGCATGAAAAAGCGGTTCGTTATATAGGATTTAAAGCGGCTAAATATATAGGAGAATTGGCTAAAGACTTAAAACCTGAAGAAACAAAAGTATACGAAACGAAACCGTTGCTTGAACAAATAGCTCAATATCCTGATTTACCTAAAGTAGGATATGTGTATATGTTACAAACTCAAGGATTGTTACATGATACTTATGTTTACGGAGTAGATGCTAAACAAATAGTTCCTACACTTCTTTATCCAACTGAAATAATGGATGGAGCAATAGTAAGCGGAAACTGCGTGTCTGCATGTGATAAAAACCCTACTTACGTTCATTTGAACAACGGAGTAATAGAAGAATTGTATGAAAAACACGGAAAAGAAATCAACTTCTTAGGTGTAATCATAACAAATGAAAATGTATATTTGGCTGACAAAGAAAGATCTTCAAACTGGACAGCAAAATTCACTAAATATTTAGGACTTGATGCAGCTATCGTTTCTCAGGAAGGATTCGGAAACCCTGATACTGACTTGATAATGAACTGTAAAAAAATTGAAAATGAAGGTGTTAAAACTGTTATCGTTACTGATGAATATGCAGGACAAAACGGAGCGAGCCAAAGCTTGGCAGATGCCGATCCTAAAGCTGATGCAGTTGTAACAGGAGGAAACGCTAACCAATTAATTACATTGCCTAAATTAGATAAAGTAATCGGACATATAGATGTAGTTAATGTAATTGCAGGAGGAAATCATGATTCGTTACAAGCAGACGGAAGTATCGTGTTGGAAATTCAGGCAATCACAGGAGCAACAAATGAAACAGGATTCGGTTATTTAAGTGCAAAAACTTACTAAAGATTTAACAGAATAAAAATAAGTTGATTTTCAAATAAAAAAATAATAAATGGAGGAAAGATAATGAGTAGTTTAAAAAATAAAAAAGTAATCATTATCGGAGATAGAGACGGTATACCCGGACTTGCTATCGAAGAGTGTGTAAAAACTATTGAAGGAACAGAAGTAGTATTTTCATCTACTGAATGCTTTGTCTGAACGGCTGCAGGTGCGATGGACTTAGAAAATCAAAAACGTGTTAAAGAAGCTGCCGAAAAATTCGGTAATGAAAACGTTGCGGTTTTATTAGGTGCGTCAGAAGCCGAAGCTGCTGGTCTAGCAGCTGAAACAGTTACTGTAGGAGATCCGACTTTTGCAGGGCCGTTGGCAGGAGTGGCATTAAATCTTGCAGTATATCATATAGTAGAAGAAGCAGTAAAAGAACAGGTTGATCCGGCTGTTTATGAAGAACAGGTTGGAATGATGGAAATGGTATTGGATGTAGATGCAATCTCTGAAGAAATGAAAGAAGTACGTGGAGACTAATCCAACTTACAGATAACTAGGAGGTAAAAAATGTCTAAAATAAGAGCAGTGCATTATATTAATCAGTTTTTTGCTGGAGTTGGAGGGGAAGAAAAAGCTCATATAGAGCCTGAATTAAGAAAAGAATTGCCGCCAATATCACAGCAATTACAAGCACAATTAGGAGACGAATTTGAAATAGTGGCTGCAGTAGTATGCGGAGACAGCTATTTCAATGAAAATCTGGAAAAAGCACAGGCAACTTTATTGAAAATGATTAAAGGTTTAGAACCTCAATTATTTATAGCAGGACCGGCATTTAATGCAGGACGTTACGGAGTTGCTGCGGGAACAATTACAAAATTAATTCAAGATGAGTTACATATACCGGCTGTAACAGCTATGTATATTGAAAATCCGGGTGTAGATATGTACAGAAAAGATGTATATATAGTAGAAGCATCCGACAGTGCAGCAGGAATGAGAAAAGTTTTACCTAAATTAGCTAAATTAGCAACAAAATTGGCTAAAGGAGAAGAAATACTTTCTCCTGCAGAAGAAGGATATATCCCTAAAGGAGTAAGGGTAAACTTCTTCCATAAAGAAACAGGATCCAAACGTGCTGTAGATATGTTAATCAAAAAAATTAAAGGTGAGCCTTTTGAAACTGAATATCCTATGCCTAATTTCGATCGTGTAGATCCTAATCCGGCAGTTAAAGATTTAACTAAAGCAACAATCGCATTGGTTACATCAGGAGGAATAGTACCTAAAGGAAACCCTGATCACATTGAATCATCTTCAGCATCAAAATATGGAGAATACAGTATAGCAGGAGTTAATGACTTGACAGCTGATACATTTGAAACAGCTCATGGAGGATACGACCCTGTGTACGCAAATGAAGATGCAGACCGTGTGTTACCTGTAGATATAATGAGAGAATTGGAAAAAGCAGGAAAAATCGGTAAATTACACGATAAATTCTACACTACAGTAGGTAACGGTACAGCGGTAGCGAGTGCAAAAGGATTTGCAGCAGAGTATGCACAAAAATTAAAAGCTGACGGGGTAGATGCAGTTATCTTAACATCTACTTGAGGAACTTGTACACGTTGCGGTGCAACGATGGTTAAAGAAATTGAGAGAGCAGGAATCCCTGTAGTACATATGTGTACAGTAGTACCTATATCTCTTACAGTTGGAGCAAACAGAATCGTTCCGACTATAGCAATACCTCATCCGTTAGGAAATCCTAAATTGGACAGCATAGAAGAAGAAAGAAAAATAAGAAGAAAATTAATAGATAAGGCGTTAAAAGCATTAACGACAGAAGTAGACGGTCAAACAGTATTTGAATAATTAACTTAGTTAATTCAGAAAGGAGACGGAGCGGTCTTGATTAGAGAAAACAGTCTTTTTAAGACTGCTCCAAATAAAAATATGAATTATCCAGTATTTAAAGGAGCAGGATATGTTCTGGTTCATACACCTGACATGATTGAAAACGGTTCTACATGTTCTATAGAAAGAGAAACAAATCCTGATTCTGAATTTTTAAAAGAAATAAAAAATCATATAAGATCATACGAAGAAGTAGTGAATTACTTGCCGAACCAGGTTTATATAGGAAGAAAAACTCCCGAAGAGTTAAATACATTCCCTATGCCTTGGTACAATATAAAAGATCAGAAAGGTGATCGTCACGGTAAATTCGGAGAAATAGTTCCTCAGGATGAATTTTTGGGAATAATGCAAATATCGGATGCTTTTGATTTAGTAAAATTATCCGAAGAATTTGTAGCATCAGTACGTCCGAAAATAGAGGAAAACTATAAAGAATTGGCTCCGTTTTTTGGACAGTTGAAAGGTTCCGATATAAGCGAAATCGATCCTAAAGATCAAAAATTAATTCATGAAGGAAAAGTTGTAGGATATGTAAAAAGAGCACATGACGTAGACCCTAACTTAAATGCTCACGTAATGGCTGAAAATCTTGTAGTTAAAGCGTCAGGAGTTATTTCTGCATTGCAATTATTAAGAAATGCAAAAATCAATCCTGAAGAAATAGATTATGTAATAGAATGTTCTGAAGAAGCGTGCGGAGATATAAACCAACGTGGAGGAGGAAACTTTGCAAAATCTATAGCTGAAATCGCAGGATTGACAAATGCTACAGGATCGGATTTACGTGGATTCTGTGCTGCACCTACTCATGCGTTAATAAGCGGTGCATCATTGGTTAAAGCGGGAATCTATAAAAACGTAATGGTAGTTGCCGGAGGAGCAACTGCAAAATTGGGAATGAATGCAAAAGATCACGTTAAAAAAGGAATTCCTGTATTGGAAGATGTGTTGGGAGGATTTGCAGTACTTATTTCTGAAAATGACGGAGTAAACCCTGTAATAAGAACCGACTTGGTCGGAAAACATAATGTAGGAACAGGTTCTTCACCTCAAAAAGTTATTTCTGCATTGGTAACACCGGGCTTGGATAAAGCAGGATTGAAAATTACCGATATTGATGTATTCTCTGTAGAAATGCAGAATCCTGACATCACAATGGCTGCAGGAGCAGGGAATGTACCTGAGGCTAACTATAAAATGATCGGTGCATTGGCTGTAATGCGTGGAGACATAGCAAAAGCCGGTTTGAAATCGTTTATAGAAGAAAAAGGATTGCCTGGATGGGCTCCGACACAAGGTCATATTCCTTCAGGAGTACCTTATGTAGGATTCTTGCGTGAGGATTTGACTACAGGAAATAAAAACAGAGCGATGATTGTAGGTAAAGGAAGCTTGTTCTTAGGAAGAATGACAAACTTATTTGACGGTGTTTCGTTCGTTGCTGAAAGAAATACAGGAGAAAAATCTTCTGAAGAAGGAGCAGTTTCTAAAGAAGAAATAAGAAAAATAATAGCAGAATCAATTAAAAAACTTGCTCAAAATATCGCAGATGCAGAAGAGTAGGGGGTGTATGCTATAATGAGTAAAAAAATAATTTCCGAAGTATTACTTGAGTTAGCCGATGCTATTGAAACAGGAAATTTCGGGAAAAAAATAAAAGTAGGAGTAACAACTTTAGGAAGTGAACACGGTAGTGAAAATATCATAAAAGGTGCAATAGCAGCTAAAAATGATTTGTTTGATATAGTTCTTATAGGAAAAGGGCATGAGGATTTTGAAAGTTATGAAACAGAATCTGAAGATGAAGCTCACAAAATAATGGAAGAATTATTGGATAAAGGCGAAATAGCTTCATGTGTTACTATGCACTATAATTTTCCTATAGGAGTTTCCACAGTAGGAAGAGTAGTAACTCCCGGAAAAGGAAACGAAATGTTTATAGCTACGACTACCGGAACGTCGGCAACTGACAGAGTGGAAGCTATGGTCAGAAATGCGATATACGGTATAGCAGCTGCAAAATCAGTAGGCATTAAAAAACCGACAGTAGGTATAATAAATATAGAAGGTGCAAGACAAACAGAAAAATTATTGTCCGAACTTCAAAAAAACGGATATGATTTTGAATTTACAGAATCTCAAAGAGCCGACGGCGGAGCGGTAATGAGAGGAAATGACTTGTTGATGGGTACGCCTGATGTGATGGTAACAGATTCATTAACAGGAAATTTACTTATGAAAATATTCTCGTCATTTACTACAGGAGGAGATTACGAAGCCCAAGGATACGGATACGGTCCGGGAGTGGGAGAAAATTATGACAGAAGAATATTGATTCTTTCAAGAGCATCGGGTTCACCTGTGGTTGCAAAGGCATTGAAATATGCTTATGAAGTGGCTACAGGAGAAGTAAACGAAAAAGCCAGAGAAGAATACAAAAAAGCTCAAGCGGCAGGATTGGATAAAATTTTTGCCGAATTGAAAAATAAAAAACAGGAAAGTAAACCTTCGGAAGAAGTAAAAGTTCCTGAAAAAGAAGCGGTAACATCTCAAATAGCAGGTGTAGATATTATGGATCTGGAAGATGCTGCAAAAGCTATCTGGAAACACGGTATATATGCTGAAAGCGGAATGGGATGTACAGGACCGATTATTCTTGTAAGTAAAGCAAATAAAGAAAAAGCCAAAGAAATATTGAAAGCGGACGGTTTTTTATCAGAATAAAAAATAATATTCCATATAAATAAGGCCTATAAATTTTATTCGGAATATTTATAGGCTGTTATTTTTGGATTATAATTATAATATTGCTATTTTAAATTTATATTATACTTTGTTAATTTTTTAACAAGATATAGGAAGTTTTTATAAATTATATAGTTATTACTATACGGAAGTACAATAATAGTGATTTTGGGTACTTTGTAAATATTCTGATTAATATGTAAATTATTTAAAGAATAAAATAGGATTTTTATGAAGACGGTAATTATTATTTGCTTGTGTATTAAATTTCAATATGCAGGGAGTGAAAAAAATGGGTTATGAAAAATTAGTAGATTTAATAAACACAATAAATAGTTTTATTGCAAGTAATATTTTGATGTGGGGATTATTGGGAGCGGGAGCATTTCTTACTCTTTTTTTAGGATTTCCACAGATAACTAAAATGTCAAGAGCATTTGGAATGGTATTTGGAGGGCTGTTTAAGAAAAAAGCAAATTCAAAAGAAGGTTCTATGTCTTCATTTCAAGCACTTGCTACAGCTATTGCGGCACAAGTGGGAACAGGTAACGTAGCCGGAGTTGCCACTGCCATAACTGCAGGAGGACCGGGAGCTATTTTTTGGATGTGGGTTTCAGCATTTTTAGGAATGGGAACAATTTTTACAGAAGCAACTTTGGCACAAAAGTACAGAAAAAAAATTCATGGAGAACTTGTAGGAGGACCGGCTTATTATATTTCTTACGGATTAAAAAAAGCAGGAATTTTAAGTAAATTTTTAGCAGGATTTTTTGCAGTGTCTATTATTTTAGCTCTCGGTTTTATGGGAAATGCCGTACAGTCAAATTCTATAGCATCGGGAATTAAAGGAATAAGTGGACTGGAAAATATAAATGCAGGAATAATCGGTGTTATAGTGGCAGTTTTGGCAGCCTTGATATTCTGGGGAGGAATGCAAAGAATAGCAAAATTTGCAGAACTCGTAGTTCCTATTATGGCGGCAGTTTATATATTGGCAAGTATTATAGTTTTAATTATATTTCATAAAGAAATAATACCTACAGTAATTTGGATATTTGAAAGTGCCTTTACACCTCATGCAGCAGTCGGAGGAATTGCAGGTTCAATAGTTAAAGTAGCAGTTCAGAAAGGTATCGCAAGAGGATTGTTTTCGAATGAGGCAGGAATGGGATCTACTCCTCACGCTCATGCCGTAGCACATGTAAATCATCCGGCAGAACAGGGATTATCAGCTATGGTAGGAGTATTTATAGATACTATACTTGTTTGCTCAGCTACAGCTTTATCTATCTTGGTTACAGGAGCATATAACCTTAAAGATGCAGGCGATAAATATTTAAGAGGAGCACAGCTTACTCAAGGTGCATTTAAAAATGCCTTTGGAGAGCCGGGAGCAATTTTACTTGCTATCTGTCTTGCATTTTTCGCATTTACAACTATAGTAGGATGGTATTATTTCGGAGAATCAAATATTAAATATCTGTTCGGTAAATCGGCTTTGCTTCCTTACAGAATAATAGTAATAGTTTGTATAATTGTAGGAGCATTACAGGAAGTTGATATAGTATGGTCATTGGCTGATATATTTAACAGTTTAATGGTTATTCCGAACTTGATAGCAATCGTATGGTTATCAGGAGAAGCAAAAGAGTTACTGGCAGATTATAATAAAAAATATGAAAAAAATGATGTCTATTATGATTATGAAGATAAGTAATTAGACAAAATTGAAAAGAAGCGATTTTAAAATTGAAATTGAAAGAAGTTAAAAATGTACCGAAGAACGGGAATGTAAAAATTGCATGTTTGGAGGTACATATTTTTATATTTGAAAAATAAAGATTCTAACAGAAAATTAAAAAATCGTAAACTGACTTGACAAATCAAAAAATGAGGTTATACTATAAACATAAGATAGGTGAGAAATTAATAAACAGTAATTTAATTTAAGTTATCAGCTTTTTAAATTAATGAAGATTGAAAGGAGAATTATTGTGAAAATAGTAGTTAATAACTTTAATACAAAAATAAAGAATGATAATTTGAATAATATGTACTTTTGAAGCTGAGAAGTATGTAATCATTGCGGTGCAATGAAATTACAGAATATGAATAACTTTTTATGCACAAGGCATTTTTATGCTCTAAATTTTTGAGTTGGAGTATAAGAATGCTTTTTGTATTTTATTATAGTTTATAAACATTAGATATATAAATCTGGAAATAAGGAGGTGGCGTATAAAAATATAATTTTGATAAAATTCTAAAAATGGTTATAAAATATTGAAGGAGGTAACATCTTATGAAATTAGAATTAGGAAAAATTAAAATCAACGATATACAGTTTTCCGATAAAACTTATGTCGAAAATCACATTCTTTATGTTAATAAAGAAGAAGTAGAAAAACTTGTTTTGGAAGATGACAAATTGATAGGATGCAGTCTTGATATAGCAAGACCCGGCGAAAAAACAAGAATAACTCCTGTTAAGGACGTAATAGAACCTCGTGTTAAAGTAAGCGGAGGAGAAATGTTTCCCGGAGTTATAGGTAAAGTAAGCCCTACAGTAGGAGGCGGAAGAACTCATGCACTTGACGGTTGTTGTGTAATTACTGTAGGACGTATAGTAGGATTTCAGGAAGGTGTAATTGATATGAGCGGACCTGCTGCTGAATATTGTCCTTTCTCGGGAACAGTAAATCTTTGTGTAGTTATTGAACCTAAAGAAGGACTTGAAACACATGTATATGAAAAAGCAGGACGTATGGCAGGACTAAAAGTAGCGGCATTTCTTGGAGAAACAGCAAGAAATCTTGAGCCTGATACTTTAGAAGTATTTGAAACAAAACCTATATTTGAACAGGCTGCAATGTATCCTGATCTCCCTAAAATAGGATATGTTCATATGCTTCAATCACAAGGACTTTTACATGATACTTATTACTATGGAGTAGATGCTAAACAATTTGTTCCTACATTTATGTATCCGACTGAAATTATGGATGGTGCTATAGTTTCAGGAAACTGTGTTGCTCCTTGTGATAAAGTTACTACTTATCATCACTTCCATAATCCTGTTATTGAGGATTGTTATAAACATCACGGAAAAGACATTAACTTTATGGGAGTTATCCTTACTAATGAAAATGTATTCCTTGCGGATAAAGAACGTCATTCGGATATGGTTGCAAAACTTGCTGAATGGATGCAATTGGACGGAGTTCTTATAACTGAGGAAGGATACGGAAATCCTGATACGGATCTTATGATGAACTGTCGTAAAGTAGAAAGAAAAGGCGTTAAAGTTGTTCTTATAACAGATGAATTTCCTGGAAAAGACGGTAAATCACAATCACTTGCAGATACTTGTGAAGAAGCAACTGCACTTGCTTCATGCGGACAAGGTAATGCGACTTTACAATTCCCGGTTATGGACAAAATAATAGGAACTATGGAATATATAGAAAGTCAAATCGGAGGTTGGGCAGGTTGTGTCAACGAAGACGGTTCATTTGAAGCTGAAATTCAAATTATAATAGCTTCTACTATAGCAAACGGATTTAATAAATTAGCTGCGAGAGGATATTAAGGAGGGATAAAAATGAAAAAATATAAAGTAGTTCATTATATAAATCAATTCTTCGCCGGTATAGGGGGAGAAGAAAAAGCGGATCATAAACCTGAATTAAGAGAAGGATCTGTGGGTCCGGGACAGGCTCTTCAAGAAGCATTGGGAGAAGAATTTGAAATAGTTGCTACAATTATATGCGGAGATAACTATTTCGGTGAAAATCTTGAAGTTGCAACAGATACAGTTCTTGAAATGGTTAAAAAATATAATCCTGATGTATTTGTAGCAGGACCTGCTTTTAACGCAGGACGTTACGGAGTGGCATGCGGAACAGTGTGTAAAGCTGTAGAAGAAAGATTGGGAGTTCCTTCAGTTACGGCAGAATACGAAGAGAATCCGGGTGTAGATATGTTCAGAAAAGACGTTATCATAATGAAAACCGGAAATTCTGCAGCAGACATGAGAAAAGTGGTAAAAAGTATTTCAAATATAGTAAAAAAACTTGCAAAAGGCGAAGAAATACTTGGACCTGCAATAGAAGGATATCATGAAAGAGGTATAAGGGTAAACTATTTTGCTGAAGAAAGAGCATCTGAAAGAGCTATAAAAATGATGTTGAAAAAATTAAAAGGAGAAGAATTTGAAACAGATCTTCCTATGCCTAAATTTGATAGAGTAGATCCGGCAGAACCTATTAAAGATATTAAGAAGGCAAAAATTGCAGTAGTAACTTCAGGAGGAGTTGTTCCTACAGGAAACCCTGATCATATAGAGTCTTCCAATGCTACAAAATACGGTTCTTATTCAATAGAAGGAATGAGTGAACTTTCACCTAATGATTTTACAACAATTCACGGAGGATATGACAGACAGTTTGTTATGGCAAATCCGAATCTTGTAGTACCTTTGGACGTATTAAGAGAAATGGAAAAAGACGGAGAATTCGGAGAACTTTATAATACATTCTTTGCTACTACAGGTACAGGTACAGCTACAGGTTCAGCAGCTAAATTCGGTACTGAAATAGGACAAAAACTTATAGATGAACATGTAGATGCTGTTATCCTTGTAAGTACTTGAGGTACTTGTACACGTTGCGGTGCAACGATGGTAAAAGGTATTGAAAAATACGGCATTCCTGTAGTTCATATGGCTACAGTAGTTCCTATATCATTAACAATAGGAGCTAACAGAATTATACCGGGAGTAGGTATACCATATCCTTTAGGAGATCCTACTCAAGGTGAAGTAGATTCCAAAAAAATACGTAAAAGAATGGTAAGAAGAGCACTTAAAGCGTTGCAAACACCTGTTACAGAACAAACAGTTTTTGAAAAAGACGATTTTTAATTAAAACCATTAGGAGAGGAACTGATACACATGGGAGAAGACAGCAATATAATTAACTGGAAAAGAGTTTTAATACTTGCAGGAGCAATTATTGCATTTACTATCGGTTCAGGATTTGCAACAGGACAGGAAATAGTTCAATATTATACTGCTTACGGTATGAGCGGACTTTTAGTTGTCGCAGTATTTGCAATAACATTTCTTTATTATAATTTCAGTTTTGCAAAAGCTGGAGCTGAAGAAAATTTTGACAGACCTAATGATATTTATAAATATTATTGCGGAAAATATATAGGAACATTTTTTGATTATTATTCAACAATATTCTGTTATATGTCATTTTGGGTAATGGTCGGAGGAGCTGCATCAACTTTAAATCAGGGATACGGATTGCCGCTTTGGGCAGGAGCAGTTATATTGACAGTAATAACTGTAGTTACTGTTATAGGAGGACTCAACTCTCTGGTTGATGCTATAGGAATAGTCGGACCTTTAATAGTTGTACTGTGTATAGCAATAGGTTTAATAACATGTATTAGAGACGGAGTAAATATCCCTCAAGGCTTGGAAATTATAAAAACTTCTGCTTATGAAGGTGCAAAAGCAGGAGAAACTATCAAAAATGCAGGAGCAAACTGGCTTATATCAGGATTATCATATGCAGGATTCGTACTTTTGTGGTTTGCGAGTTTCACTACTGCACTTGCAGGAAAAAACAGTAAGAAAAATTTAAAATACGGTATAATCGGAGGAACACTTGCAGTTTGTGTAGCTATAGTTTTGGTTTCTTTCGGGCAAATTGCAAATATTAATTTAGGAAGTGAAGGACAATATGTGTGGAATGCTCCGATACCGAATCTTATACTTGCTGCAAAAATTTGGAAGCCTTTCTCTGCTATATTTGCATTAGTTGTGTTTGCAGGAATTTATACAACAGCTGTACCTTTACTTTACAATCCGGCTGTATGTTTTTCAAAAGAAGGAACATTACAATTTAAAATACTTACAATATCTTTGGCATTGATAGGATTGGTTGTAGGTCTGTTCCTTGATTTCAGAACATTGGTAAACATAATATATGTTTTGAACGGTTATGTAGGTGCGGTACTTATAGTATTTATGCTTTGGAAGGATATTAAAGTTTTAAAAGATAAGAAAAAATAGGAATATAAAAGGAAGTAGGAGAAAATTCTTAAATGAGGGCTTATCAAGCCCTCGTATTTTCTTTATAATTTCTGATTTGAAAAATGAAAGGAAAAACCGTATGTGGAATTTAGAAAAAGCTATACTTGTTACTAATAATGATAAAGTTTATACTAAATATAAAGGTGAACTGCAATGTATTTTTGTAGAAAAATATGAAGATGTCTTAATAAAAGTAAGAGATTTGGTTTATGACAGACATATATTATTAACTCATCCGCAGGCATCAAGTTTAAAACCTAATCAGACACCGTACAGATCTGTAATGGTTTATCCTAAAGAAAAAGAAGATAATACGAAAGATATTCTTCTTATAGAAAAATGTCTGGAAACATTCAGACAATGGCAGCAAATAGCCAAAACACCTGAAAATTATCAGCCAAAAATATCGGATGATTTTAAAATAATTGATTTATCTGTAATAGACAATATAATACCTCGTATATATTGAGAATTAGACAAGTTAAAAAAATATCAAAATAGAGATTGACAAATCAAAAAATCGGGTTATACTATAAGTAACGGAAACTTAAAAGTTTTTATTTGATCGTCTATTTTAAAAACAGAACAGAATTTAAGAAATGCAGCAACAGATTAATAATATTCATAACAAATAAATTGCATACAAAGGAGAACAAATATGGAAATGTTAGTTAATCATAATGAAAAAGTTTTTAATATAGTAAAAAAAATGGAAAATATATGCTTTTGAAGCTGAGAAGTATGTAATCATTGCGGTGCAATGAAATTACAGAATATGAATAATTTTTTATGCACAAGGCATTTTTATGCTCTAAATTTTTGAGTTGGAGTATAAGAATGCTTTTTGTATTTTACTATAGTTTATAAACGTTGGATATATAAATCTGGAAATAAGGAGGTGAATTAAAGAAACAGTTTATAAAATGAACAAAGAGATTTGTTTTTGTTAAAGTATCAGGGTACTGAAAAATAAAAGAAAGGAGAAGTGTGATTGATAACAATCATACAACAAAAATATGAGCGAAAAAACAAAAGACAATTCGGTTTATTTAATTTCAGTGTCTATTATAACTCTGGTTGTTTTATGCGGTCTTATATTTCCTAAAGGATTTGAGTTATCGGCAAATATTTTGTTAAAAGGAATTGTTCATAATTTTGGATGGTTTTATACATTTGCAATGACCTGTTTTGTAGGATTTGCTATCTGGATAGCCTATTTTAGTAAATATAAAAACATGAAATTGGGACCCGATGATTCTAAACCTGAATACAGCAATTTATCATGGTTTGCAATGCTGTTTTCTGCGGGAATGGGAATAGGACTTGTTTTTTACGGAATATATGAGCCTCTATATCATTATGTAAATCCTATAGGAGCCGAATCAATGTCCGTTGATGCCGCTAAATTTGCTATGACGAAGTCGTTTCTTCATTGGGGATTGCATCCGTGGGCTAATTACAGTATATTGGGATTGGGATTAGCTTATATGCAGTTCAGAAGAAATAAACCGGGCTTAATAAGCAGTTTATTTATACCGTTGATAGGCGAAGAAAAAGCAAAAGGGTATATCGGAAAACTTATTGATATATTGGCAATATTTGCTACTGCTGCGGGAATGGCTACATCATTAGGATTGGGAACATATCAAATCAGCAGCGGATTGAACTTTATGTTTAAAATTCCCGAAACAACTCTTATACAAATAATAATAGTTGTTGTTATTACTATTATATATACTTGGACAGCTGTAACGGGAATTGATAAAGGAATAAAATTTATTTCAAATTTGAATATGATTTTGGTTGTGGCTTTATTAGGTTTATCAATTATATTCGGACCGACTATTGATATTCTTAATATTTTCGGTGAAAGTACAGGAAATTATTTGCAAAGTTTGTTATCCAATACATTTGAAATAGGAGCTTTCAGCAAAACCGACTGGTATGGAGCGTGGACATTATTTTACTGGGCATGGTGGATTGCGTGGGCACCTTTTACAGGAACTTTTATAGCGAGAATTTCCAAAGGACGTACAATAAGAGAATTTATAAGCGGTGTGCTTATTGTGCCGTCGTTAGTATCGTTTTTCTGGTTTTCAATATTCGGAGCAATAGATTTTGCAGTAGCAAAAGAAGTATTGGTAGAGGCTTCCAAAAATGCTTCAACTGCATTTTTCATGGTTATTAATAATATAACATTGGGAAATGTTATATCTGTAATAGCAATAGCTTTGCTGTTTACTTTCTTTATTACTTCGGCAAACTCGGCAACATTTGTTTTAGGTATGTTGTCTCATGAAGGAGATTTAAATCCGCCTAACTCGAAAAAACTCGTATGGGGAATTATACAATCGGCATTGGCTTTATCGTTGATGATAGGTTCGGCAAACGGATTGAAAATGTTACAGACAGTATCTATCGTAGCGGCATTTCCTTTTGCGTTTATAATGTTACTGACTATAGTTTCTATAATGAAAGCTCTAAAAGAAGATGATCAATACAATCAATTAAAATAAAACTGGGAGGAATATATGAAAAAGTTAAGAATTCACAATTTTCACGTAAAAGATGTTGTATTCGGTGAAAAGACAAAATATGAAAATGGAGTTTTGTATATAAACAAAGAAGAAGCACTAAATTTTATAAAAGAAGATAAGCATATTACAAGTGCAGATATAGAAATTGCAAAACCGGGAGAAGATATACGTATCGTACCTGTTAAAGAGGCAATAGAGCCTCGTGCGAGAAAAGACGGAAGAGCTGCATTTCCGGGAGTAACAGGAGATCTTGCTCCTTGCGGAGAAGGAGATTTGTATGCTCTTAAAGGAGTTTCGGTACTCGGTGTAGGTATGCACTGGGGGTCTTTCGGAGACGGACTTATCGATATGTCGGGAGAAGGACAGAAATATACAATATACGGAGAACTTATAAATATATGTCTTGTTGCTGATACTGATGAAGAATTTGAAAGACATGAACAACAAAAGAAAAACAGAGCAATCAGATGGGCAAGTCATAAATTTTCCGAATATTTGGCTAAAGCAGTGTTGGAACAGACTTCAAACGATATAGAAGAATACGATTTTGAATCTGTAAGAAACAGAAAAGCAGATGTAGAAAAACTTCCGAGTGTAGTATTGGTAATGCAACCTCAATCTCAAATGGAAGAAATGGGATATAACGATTTAATATACGGATGGGATTTAAACCACTATGTTCCTACATTTGTAAATCCTAATGAAATACTTGACGGAGCTATTATATCCGGTTCATTTATGCCTGCTTCATCAAAATGGTCTACATACGATATGCAAAATTTCCCTATTATAAAAGAATTGTATAAAGAACACGGTAAGACAGTTAATTTCTTGGGAGTTATCCTTTCCAATCTGAACGTTTCATTGGAACAGAAAGAAAGATCCGCAATCTTTGTTGCAAATCTTGCAAAAGCATTGGGAGCTGACGGAGCGATAGTTACAGAAGAAGGTTACGGAAACCCTGATACTGACTATATAAGATGTATAGTTGCATTGGAAGATGTAGGAGTTAAAGTAGTAGGAATAAGTAACGAGTGTACAGGTAGAGACGGAGCAAGTCAGCCGTTAGTTGTGCTGGATGAAAAAGCAGATGCGTTAGTGTCTACAGGAAATGTATCAGAAATGATAGAACTTCCTGCAGCTAAAAAAGTTATAGGAGAACTTCAGTCATTGGCAAGAGACGGATTGTCGGGAGGATGGGCTCACGATGAGATATTAGGTCCGAGTGTAAGAGAAGACGGTTCAATTATAATGGAAAATAATGCGATGTTCTGCGGAGATGCTATAGCGGGATGGTCTATAAAAACAATGAAAGAATTTTAAAATGAAAATATAAAAATTCATTATACAGGAGGAAAATATGAAAAAAGCAATTCATTATATAAATCAATTTTTTGGAGGAATCGGGGGAGAAGACAAGGCTGACTTTAAACCTGAGTTAAAGGAAGGAGTCGTAGGTCCTGGAATGGCTCTTAATTCATTAATGAAAGAAGTGCAGATAACTCATACAATCATTTGTGGAGATAACTACATGGGATCTAATAAAGATGAAGCTATATCGGAAATCATGAATTTAATAAAAGATTTGGACTTTGATTTCTTTATAGCGGGACCTGCATTTCAGGCAGGAAGATACGGAGTAGCATGCGGTAACATATGTAAGGCTATTAAAGATAAATATCATATTCCTGTGGTAACTTCTATGAACGTGGAAAATCCGGGAGTAGAAATGTTTAAAAAAGAAATGCCCGTTTTTGAAGGCGGACATTCGGCAGCTGCAACGAAAAACGATGCAGAACTTATGGCTAAATATATAGATAAAATAGCTAAAAATGAAACTTTGGGCGGAGCCGAAGAAAACGGATACTTCCCGAGAGGAGTAAGACATCAGGTATGGCTTGATTCAAAAGTAAGTGCAGCAAAACGTGGTGTAGATATGCTTGTTAAAAAACTTAACGGAGAAAAATTTGAAACTGAATTACCTATACCTAAAAAAGATTCAGTACCTGTAGCTACACCTATAAAAAACTTGAAAAATGCAAAAATTGCTATTTTAACTACAGGAGGTATCGTTCCTGTGGATAACCCTGACAGAATACAGTCAGCATCTGCAACAAGATGGGGAAGATATGATATATCCAAAATGGACAGATTAAAAGGCGGAGAATTTAAAACAATTCACGCAGGATTTGATCCTGCAGCTGCAGACAATGACCCTAACGTAATCGTTCCTTTGGATGCAATGAGAAACTTATTGAAAAAAGGTGTTTACGGAAAACTTCATGATTATTTCTACAGTACAGTAGGTACAGGAACTACTCAGGCCGAAGCATCAAGAATGGGTAAAGAAATGCTGGAACATTTAAAAGCCGATAATGTAGACGGCGTTATAATGGTTTCCACTTGAGGTACTTGTACACGTTGCGGTGCAACGATCGTTAAAGAAATAGAAAAAGCGGGAATACCTATAGTTCAAATGTGTAACTTGGTACCGGTAGCCTTAACAGTAGGAGTTAATAAAATAGTTCCTACTATATCAATACCTTATCCTTTAGGAGATCCTGCTACACCGAAAGAAGAACAGTATGAATTGAGAGAACACAGAGTAGCTGTGGCATTGGATGCATTGACAAAAGATGTAGACGGTCAGACAGTATTCAGAGTATAAAAAATATAAATTAGAAAAATTTCCCGGGAGAGAATGATCCCGGGATTTTTTTTGAAAGTAACGGAAAATCTTTAACGGATTTTTCATAAAAAAGTAGAAAATACAGCTATTGACAAAGTAAAAAAAGTGGGGTATTCTATTTATAGAAAAATTTTTAAATATATTAAGAAAATAAATAAATGTCTAAACATTAAGATAAGAAAAGGAGATGATTTGATTGATATATCTTGACAGTGCTGCAACATCCTACTATAAACCTGAAGAAGTAGCAACGGCAGTTTACAATGCAATAAAAACTATGGGAAACAGTTCAAGAGGAGTAAATAAAGCATCTCTTTCTGCGACGAGGATAATTTTTGAAACGAGAGAAAAATTAGCTAAACTTTTTAATGTTAAAAATTCAAGTCAAATAGCTTTTATGCAAAATTCCACAGAAGCTTTAAATGTAGCTGTAAACGGTATATTTACAGGGAAAGAGCATATTATTACTACAGAAGCTGAACATAATTCGGTATTAAGACCTCTTTATAATCTCAAAAAAAAGGGACTTGAATTGACAATTCTCAAATGTGATAAAAACGGTGAATGTGATTTTTCGGAAATTGAAAAAAATATAAAAGACAATACAAAAGCATTTATATGTACACATGCTTCAAATCTCACAGGAAATATAATGGATATAAAAAAAGCGGGAGAAATATGTAAAAAAAATAATATTATTTTTGTTGTGGACGCTTCTCAGACAGCAGGAGTTATTCCTGTAGATGTTATTGAAAATAATATCGATATTCTTTGTTTTACAGGACATAAAAGTCTTATGGGTCCTCAGGGAACGGGGGGGATATATGTAAAAGAAGGAATAGAACTTATACAGACAAAAGTCGGAGGCAGCGGAACTCATACTTATGAAAAGGATCATCCTTCAGAAATGCCTGAAAGACTTGAAGCGGGAACGTTAAACGGACACGGTATCGCAGGCTTAAATGCCGCACTTGATTTTTTGGAAAAAACCGGAATTGACAATATACATAAAAAAGAAATGGAATTAATGTGGAAATTTTATGAAGGAATTAGGGATATAAAGGGCATCAGAATATACGGCAAATTTTATGAAGGAGAGAAAAGGGTCAACAGAGCTCCTATTGTAACAATTAACTTAAATAATATAGATTCATCTGAAATATGCGATATTCTTGATAGCGAATATAGTATTGTTACAAGATGCGGAGGACATTGTGCTCCTCTTATGCACAAAGCATTGGGAACTGATAAAACAGGGGCTGTTAGATTCAGTTTTTCATATTTTAATAGTGAAAAAGATATCGAAGAAGCGGTAAAGGCCGTAAAAGAAATATCCGAATACGATTTCTAACAATTGGTAACAAAATTATAATATAAAGGAGATTGTGATACTATGGAAATTACAAATTCAAAAAAAGGGTTATTAATGGGTATTTTGATGGGTTTAGTAGCAGTAATGCTTGCTATTGCAGGAAATCCTAAAAATATGGCAATATGTTTGGCATGTTTTATACGTGATATGTCAGGATCGATGAAGTTCCATACTGCACCAGTTGTTCAATATTTTAGACCTGAAATAGTAGGAATGGTACTGGGAGCATTTATAATGTCTATCTTCAGTAAAGAATACAAGGCTACAGCAGGATCTTCGCCTGTAATAAGATTTTTCTCGGGAATGGCAATGATGATAGGAGCCTTAGTATTTTTAGGTTGTCCTACAAGAATGATACTTCGTATGGCAAGCGGAGATATGAGTTCTTATGTAGGATTAGTAGGATTTTTGGCAGGAATAGGGACAGGTTCATTCTTTATAAAAAAAGGGTATTCATTAGAAAAAAATGTGGAAGTGAAAAAAGAAAACGGATATATTTTCCCGATTGTTATGGCAATACTTTTAATTTTAAGTGCAGTAACAACAGGATTGTTTGCAGCGAGTACAAAGGGACCGGGAAGTGTTCATGCACCTCTTATTCTTTCTCTTTTGGGAGGACTTATAGTGGGAGCAATAGCTCAAAAATTCAGAGTATGTTTTACAGGAGCTTTCAGAAATATTATATTATTGAAAAATTTTGAAGTATTCTCAGTGATTTTCGGTATGTTTATTACAGTTATGATTTATAATATCGCAACAGGACAGTTCAAATTTGTACCTTACGGTCCGGTAGCACATGCAGAAGCACTTTGGAATATTTTAGGATTGTATGTAGTAGGATTTGCAGGAATATTACTTGGAGGATGCCCTCTAAGACAGGTAATTCTTGCAGGACAAGGTTCTTCAGATTCAGTAATTACCGTAATAGGAATGTTTGTAGGAGCGGCAGCAGCACATAACTTTAAATTGGCAGCAGGACCTGCTACAAAAGCAACAGGAACAACTCCGGCAGCAATAGGAGGTCCCGGAATTAACGGAAAAATAATGGTTATAGTATGTATAATTTACTTGTTCTACGTAGCAATAACAGGACTTAAAAAGGAAAAGACTGAATGAGAGAAAAAAAAGAAAAAATAATACTGACTTTTCATACAACATCTGAATCAATGAGAGTTGAAAAAATATTTAAAGAATACGGAATTGAAGGCAGACTGATACCTGTTCCGAGAAAAATTTCAGCAGGTTGCGGAATTGCATGGTGTTCGGATATAGAATTAAAAGAAAAGATTATAGAAGTTATAGAAGAAAAAAAAATAGAAATGGAAGGAATACATGAGTTTATTATGTAAGTGTTTTTCTTTTTTATAAAAAAAGTAGCAAAAAATATTTATTGGAGATTTGATCTCATATCTCCCGCATTACCGTAGTCGACGTAGGAGCGAAGGTCCCGGGTAGCGGGAGTATGAGGGCGGCGATGAGCCCTCATAAAAAACATTTTTATCTATGTATATTCAATATAAGAAACGGAGAAAATATGGATTTTAAACAATTGGAAGTCTTTGTTCGGCTTGCTGAAAATAAGAGTTTTTCTGCAACGGCAAATGAGCTTAAAATATCTCAACCTACAGTAAGTCTGCATATAAAGCAGTTGGAAGAGGAGCTGGATGCTCCTTTGTTTGTGCGTTCTACAAGAGAGTTGAAAATAACATTGACAGGAGAGAAACTATACAGACAGGTAAAAGAACTGTTGGAAAAGAAAGAATCCATAGTAAAATCCTTTTCAAATAAACGAAAAAAAGAAATGATATTGGGAGTATCTACAATATCGGCAAATTATATTATGCCTCCTTTAATAAAAAAGTTCAATGAGGAGTTTCCGGATGTTTATGTAAATATATCCGAGAAAAACAGTGCCGAAACTATAAAAAAAGTATCCGATTATAAAGTGGACATAGGGATAGTTGGAATGAAAATTCATGATGAAAACTGTGAATTTTATCCTATTTATAAGGATGAATTTGTATTTATAGCACCGAATACCGATTATTACAGAAAGCTGAAGGAAAGTAATCCGTCTTTAAAAGAACTGGTTAAAGAGCCTTTTATTTTGAGAGAAGACGGATCGGGAGTAAAAAGAAACACTGAACTGATTTTTCAGTCTCAAAATGTAAATCCCGCCTCGATTAATACAGTTGCATCGGTAAACGGCATAGAAGTTATGAAACAACTGGTGGCAAGGGGAGTGGGAACTTCGCTTATTTCTAAAATTGCGGTAGAAGCCTGGGTTAAAAGGGGAGAACTTTTGGAAATTGAAATAAAAGAAAATCCGCATCAATATCGGCAGTTGTATTTAGTGTGGAATAAAAAAATAACATTGCCGACACATGTGCAGGAATTTTTAAAAATAGCAAAGAGAGGAGATATTTGGGATAAATCAAAATAGAAAGTGTGTGTTTTGAGTGTGAAAATAGATGGCAAAACTAAAAAAACACACAAAAACTATATCTTCTCATAAACAAAACGTGGAGTTCCGTCAGTCACATAAATAATACCGCATTTATAGAAACCGTTTTTTTCTATTAAATGCTGCATTATTTTATTATCTTTGTGTGTATCAATTCTTAAATGACTGATTTTCGATTCACAAAATGTGATAATCTCATTAAAAATTCCTTTTGATTTCCCGTTACTTGCAACCCGATGAACGGTTCCGTATTTTTCATATGAAAGCCATTCACCGTTTTTTATTATGGAATAAGTAGGATCATTTCCTATTATAAATGCAAATACTCCGCAAATAAAACCTGATTTTTCAATAATATAAAGTTGCTTCTTTTCTATATCTTCTTTGATTAAACTTTCAGGCGGGAATTTATTTACCCATTGATTTCTGTTTCCTGTCTGTTTCATAAATTTCCTTGCATATTCATAAATATCCATTATTTCTTTCAAATCGGATAAATCTGCATTGCGAATGTTTGGGGTACTCATAAATATTCTCCTCTGAAGATAAAATCGGTTTAAGTTGTATTTATATATTCAGATTATTAAGATTTTTGAAAAAATCCATCTGTGCAGCTTCTACATGTTTTTCACAAAGTTCCCTTATAATTTTAATAGGAGGATTTTCATTTAAAATCAGATCAATTATGCTTATATGTTCTTCTATAGCTTCGAGTCTACGGTTGTTTTCTCCGTATAAGACTCTTCTTATTCGATGCAAATGGTCATAAACCAAATTCATTTGTCTTGCAAAAAATAAGTTTCCGCAGTTTCCTGCAAAAAAATATCTGTATCCGTCATATAATTTATCAAACTCTTTTCCCGAAACTTTTTCTTTTTTTCCCATTTTCTCAAATCTTTTTTTAAATTCTGAAAGAGCAGTTTTAAGTTCATCTTTATTTAGAAAAAAAATAGTCAATTCTACTAAAAGAGGCTCAATTCTCGAACGGACCTGAAAAACATCTCTAATTAATTTTAAATCAACTTCAGTTACCGATACGGATTTTCTCGGATTAATAATAACAAAGTTTTCATTTTCCAGTTGAGATAAAGCTTCTTTTACAGGAGTTTTACTTATAGAAAGCTCTTCTGCAATTTGTTTTTCGGATATTGTATCTTTTGCTTTGAATTCATTGTTCAATATTTTGCCTTTTATATATTCATATGCTAATGTATCTAATTTCTGTTTCATAATTTATATTTTTGATTGCCCCGATTATGTTATCTTTGAAAATTTTGAGACAAATCTTTTCTCCTCTCTTTATACATATTTATTTTTATACTATAAGTTACCACAGGTTAAGAATAATGTCAATAATTTTAAATTAAAAAAAATAAAGTTTAAAATGAAAATCGTGATTTATTATAAATATTGATTTTTATAATAACTGAAATATCACAATGTTAAAAATATAGAATAAATTATGATGTTAATATTGACTATTTGAAATTTCATATTATAATTATAGCAAGAAATATAATTTACAAATGTAATATATAAAAATATCAAAGGAGGAATTGAAATGCTTTATACTGTATTAAAAGAAAACAGTTATCAGGATTCTATTAATTTGATGCTGTTGACAAATCATATCAGTACGATGAAAGGAGTAAATAAAGTACAGATTATGATGGGAACTGATGCCAATAAGGATATTTTCAATACTGCAGGATTACTTTCCAAAGAAGCTGAAGCAGCGAAAGCAAGTGATATGGTAGTGGTTGTAGACAGTAATGATGAATCGGTTGTGAAAGAAGTAATGGAAGCAATTGATAAATTTTTAGCAGATTTATCCGTAAAAAAAGATGAAGGAGTACAACAGTTTGTTAAAAGCTGGCAACAGGCAAAAGAAGTGATGCCTGAAGCAAATATGGCACTTATTTCCGTACCGGGAATTTATGCGGCTCTTGAAATAGAAAATGCAATAGATAACGGACTGCATGCTTTTGTATTCAGTGATAATGTTCCGAAAGATGAAGAAGTAAGATTAAAGAAAAAAGCACATGAAAAAGGACTTTTAGTAATGGGACCTGATTGTGGAACAGGAATTGTAAGTAATGTACCTCTTGCTTTTACAAATGTGGTACGTTCGGGAAATATCGGAATAGTTGGAGCTTCAGGAACAGGAATACAGGAAATTTCTACAATTGTTGAAAAACTTGGCGGAGGAGTTATACACGCAATAGGAACAGGAGGACGTGACTTGTCTACCGAAGTAGGAGCAATAACTACAAAAGATGCATTGGCAGGGCTTGCACATCATGAGACTACAGATGTAATAGTAGTAGTTTCAAAACCGCCTGCAAAAGAAGTAAAAGATGATGTAGTAAAATTATTACACAGCTTAGGAAAACCTGTTGTAGCTATTTTCCTCGGAGAGAAACCCGAATGTCATGAAGGAAATGTGTATTTTGCTCATACATTGGAAGAATGTGCAAAAATTGCAGTAGATCTTGCAAAAGGTGAAAAAGTAAAAGCAAATTATCAAAATAAATCCGATATTCATTCAAAAGATAGTGAAATTTCAGATAAAACAGTTAAAGGATTGTATTCCGGAGGAACATTGGCTTATGAAGCAGCTATGCTTGTATCTGAAGCATTAAAATTATCTTCATCGGTAAAAGAAGAAGGATATATGTTAAAAACTGACGGATTTGAAATTATGGACTTGGGAGATGATATTTATACTCAAGGGAAACCTCATCCAATGATAGATCCGAGTGTACGTATTGAAAAACTTCGTGAATTCGGTGTAGATCCTAAAACAGGAGTTATTTTACTTGATGTAGTATTAGGATACGGTGCTCATGAAGATATGGCGGGACAATTGGCTCCTGTTATAAAAGAAATATTGAAAAAAGCGGAATCTGAAAAAAGAAAACTTTATATTATAGGTACAGTATGTGGAACTAAAGGTGATCCGCAAAATTATGAAAAATCTCAAAAAGTTCTCGAAGAAGCGGGAATGCTTGTAAAAGAAAGTAATGCAAGTGCATTGAGAACAGCGTTGAATCTAATGGGAACTGATGTTGATGAAACAGAGAAAGAATTTAAAGAATACAAAGGTGAAAAAACTCCTTTACCTGAAGTAAGTGAGGCAATAAAAGATTTACTTTTGACAAAACCGAGAGTAATTAATATAGGAGTGGGAGGATTTACAGAACCTGTAAGACAGTATGGCGGAAAATGCGTTCAGTTTGAATGGAAGCCGATAGCAGGCGGAAATCAAAAGCTCATTAAGATTTTACAACAGTTAAAAAATCTTGAAACTCTTGAAAAAGAAAATAATTTAGTCGTAGAAGCTATGAAAAATGCAGCACCTTATTTGATAGATGTAGTTCCCGCTTACACAGTTATACCTGAAATAAACGGAAAAGTATTATTACATGCGGGACCGCCTATTACATATGCTGAAATGACAGGGCCTATGCAGGGTTCATGTATAGGAGCTGCATTGTTTGAAGGATGGGTGGAAAATGAAGAAGAAGCACGTAAGTTGCTTGAAACGGGAGAAGTGAAATTTATTCCTTGTCATCATGTAAAAGCGGTAGGTCCTATGGGAGGAATAACTTCTGCAAACATGCCTGTACTTGTAGTTGAAAACAGATTAACAGGAAATCGTTCTTATTGTACATTAAATGAGGGTATAGGAAAAGTATTACGTTTTGGAGCATATTCCGAAGAAGTTGTAAACAGACTGCAATGGATGAAAGATGTATTAGGTCCTGTGTTAGGTCAGGCAGCAAAACAGGTTCAGGGAGGAATCAACTTAAATGTAATTATAGCAAAAGCTATTACTATGGGAGATGAATTTCATCAACGTAATATTGCGGCAAGTCTTCTGTTCTTAAAAGAAGTAACTCCAATAATAGTTACATTGGATATAGATGATAAAAAGAAAAAAGATGTTATTCAATTTTTAGCAAATACGGATCAGTTCTTCCTTAATATTATGATGGCTACAGGAAAAGCCGTAGTAGACGGAGCCCGTGTAAATAAGGCAGGAACAATAGTTACAACGATGACACGTAACGGTAAAGATTTCGGAATACGTATAAGCGGACTTGGCGATGAATGGTTTACGGCTCCGGTTAATACGCCGAAAGGACTGTTCTTTACAGGATTTACTCAGGACGATGCCAATCCTGATATAGGAGACAGTGCGATTACAGAAACTGTAGGTGTAGGAGGAATGACTATGATAGCTGCTCCCGGAGTAACAAGATTTGTAGGAGCCGGAGGATTTAAAGATGCTTTAAAAGTAAGTGATGAAATGTCTGAAATATGTACAATTCATAATCCTAATTTTGCTATTCCTACTTGGGACTTTAAAGGAGCACCTTTGGGAATAGATATAAGAAAAGTAGTAGAAACAGGAATAACACCTGTTATAAATACAGGAATAGCTCATAAAAATGCAGGCGTAGGGCAGGTAGGAGCAGGAACTGTAAGAGCACCTTTAGCATGTTTTGAAAAAGCCCTGGTAGCTTATGCAAAACATATCGGTTTGGATGTTGAATAATGAATAAATCACATGAAAAGTATGGAGAAGACGGAAGCATCAGTGAATTGATGCTCCTGTATCTCAAAAATCAAAAAATCGGTTATATTCACAGTATATTTAAAAGTTCTTTAAATATCCGATTTGGAGAAAATTTAATTCATATTTCAGGGGATAATAAAGGGTTAACATGTTTCGGATGTTGTATAACGGGAAAAAAAATAAAGAATATAATTTTAAATGCAGATATAGACGATATTGTAATAAAAAAGGGTAATAATCTTTTATTCTATACAAATTCAGGTGTTCGGGAAATTGATATTTTAAAATTGAAAAAAGTGAATTTAAAAATCGAAAATATAAAAATATCTGAAAAAATATTGGAAGAAATATTTGGACATTTAAAAAATATAAATTTTGAGGAAAAAACAGGAATAGAAAATAAGGAAGTTATAAAATATTTACAAGAGGCAATTTCCGAAGAAAGTCAAAGATATTTAACGGGAAGAGGCAAAGGACTTACTCCTTCAGGTGATGATATTTTAGTAGGGTTTGCATTAATACAACATTTATGTACAGGAAATGTTGAACTTAAATGCGGAGATTTGACTACTGATATAAGTAGACAATATTTTAAAGCATTTAATGAAGGCTATACAAATCAATATTTGATTGAATTATTTTCCGGAAATATTGAAAAATCTATTTGTAATATCACTCAAATAGGACATACTTCGGGATATGATTTGCTATTCGGGATATTTTTAGGAATAAAAAAATTTTTAAAATGGAGGAAATAAAATGAGCAGTATGTTGGAAAAGCGTTATAAAGCGATGAATGTATCAGAGCGTTACTGGTGGAAAGTAGTAGCATTATGTTTTGCAGGATGGATTTTAATGTATGCAGACAGAACTATTTTAGGACCTGTTATGGGAAATATAGCTGAACAGTTTAATTTAAATAATACCCAATTGGGAGCTGTAAACAGTATATTTTTCCTTACATATGCAATTATGCAGATACCTTTTGGAATAGTCGGAGATAGAATAGGGAGAAGACTTGTAATTACTTTCGGATTTGTTTTGTTCGGAGTAACTACGTTTTTAAGCGGAATAGCGAGCGGATTGGGTGTATTCATGATATACAGAGCCATAACAGGAATAGGAGAAGGTGCATATTACGGACCTCAATATGCTTTGTCGGGTGAGGCAATACCCCAAAAAAGCTTGGCTTTAGGAACAGCTATTATAAACAGTGGTATGGCTTTCGGAACATCGGGAGGATATTTACTGTCAAGTTACCTTGTGTTACAGAAAGGGCATCATTGGAGTTTACCTTTCTTTATCATGTCGGTACCTACAATTATAGTAGGATTACTGTTTATGACTTTGAAAGAAAGAGTTATCAAACCTGAAGATGCAGGAAAAGAAGTAATACAGGAAGTAAAAGAAGAAATTAAAAAAGAAAAAACTTCAGGATTGTCCGTATTCAAGAATAAAAACTTAATGTGTGCATTTTTGCTGCTATTTTGTTCAATTTATGCAAATTTTGTTATAATAACATGGCTTCCTGAATTTTTGAAACAGGAAAGAGGTTTTGCAGGAACAAGTGTAGGATTTATAGCTTCATTAGTTCCTTGGTCTTCAATACCGGGAGCATTGTTATTTGCAAGATTATCGGATAAATTGAAAAAAACGAAAATATTTGTATATTCATTAGTTCCTTTGGCACTTATTTCTACATTCAGTATGGCTTATGTAACAAACAGAACAGTTTTAATACTTATGCTTATATTATACGGATTAACAGGAAAATTAGCATTAGATCCCATACTGGTAGCATATGTTACTAAAAACTCTCCGAAAGAAGCATTGGGAACAGCATTAAGTGCATATAATTTTATAGGTATGTCTGCTGCTATTACGGCTCCATTTATAACGGGATGGTTAAAAGATAAATTCGGTTCTATGCAATCAGGATTTTATCTTGCTTCAGTTCTATTGCTTGTAGGGATGTTAATATTCAGTGCTGCAAGTGAAAATGGAAATAAAAAAGTGTAGTATAAATTAGAAATTATATTATAAATAATTTATTAAAATTTTAGAGAGGTGAGTCAAATGAATGATGTAGTCATAGTGTCTCCTGATAAATTGCATAATCTTATTAAAAATAAATTGGAAAAAGCAGGATTAAAATCCGAGCATGCCGATGAAGTGGCAAAACATTTAGTATTTGCAGATAGTTGCGGTATTCATTCTCATGGAGCGGTTCGTGTAGATTATTATGCCGAAAGAATTGCAAAAAAAGGTGTTACGATAGATCCTAAAATGAGTTTCGAGAAAACAGGTCCTTGTACAGGGATTTTCCACGGAGATAACGGAATAGGACAATATGTGGCTGAAAAAGCATTGAAATATGCGATTGAGATGGCTAAGGAAAATGGAGTAGCTATAGTGGGAGTCGAAAAATTAAGTCATAGCGGTACAATGGCGTACTATTTGAACGAAATAGCTGAAAATGATTTAATAGGACTTTCAATGTGTCAATCAGATCCTATGGTAGTTCCTTTCGGAGGAAGAGAGCCTTATTACGGAACAAATCCTATAGGATTCGGAGCTCCCGCTTCGGAAGGATTGCCTATTGTATTTGATATGGCAACGTCAGTTCAGGCTTGGGGTAAAATCCTTGATGCCCGTTCTAAAAATATGGAGATTCCCGATACATGGGCTGTGGACAGAAAAGGTGTACCCACAACAAATCCTCATGATGTAGGGGCATTGTTGCCTATTTCAGGGCCTAAAGGTTATGGACTTATGATGATAGTGGATATTCTGTCAGGCTTGATGTTAGGATTGCCTTTCGGAGGACATGTTTCTTCAATGTATGATAAAATGTCTGAAGGAAGAGATTTAGGGCACACATTTATATTAATAGATCCTTCAAGATTTATGGATATAAATAAATTTAAAGAAAATATTACTAAAACAAAAAAAGAATTGCATAGTATAAAAGCTGCTGAAGGTTTTAAACAGGTATTTTATCCGGGTGAAGTAAGTCAGATTACTTATGAAAAATATCAGAGAGAAGGAATTCCTGTAGAAAAAGGAATATACGAATATTTAGTAAGCGATATAGTTCATTATGATAAATTCGGAGGACAAAGTGCTTTTGCAAGTAAAAAATAAAAGCCGAAAATAATTTGTTATTTACTCCTGAATTAGAGAATAGGAGGGATAGAAGATGTCTGAAAAGAAAAAATTATTAAATTTATCATTAACAAGCCAAATATTAATAGCAACTTTCGGAGGGATTATATTCGGCGGTGTTGTCGGTCCTTGGGCCTCAAATTTAAAAGTATTTGGAGATATTTTTCTAAGATTGATACAAATGTCGGTTATAATGCTTGTAATGTCCGCAGTTATAGTAGCAGTCGGCAGAGGGAGTACAGGTGATGCAGGAAAAATAGGATTTCATACATTTAAATGGATTATATTTTTCACACTGACTTCAGCTTTTATGGGAGTAGTTTTATCTTATTATATCCAACCCGGAATAGGTGTTGCTCATATGACGGAAGTCGGTAAAAATGCAGTAACTGCCAATGCACTTCAGGATACTTCACTAAAAGATACTATACTTGCTTTTTTTACCACCAATATTTTCTCATCTATGGCAAGCAGTGCAATGGTCCCTTGTATAATATTTTCTCTGTTTTTCGGAATTGCAATGTCGCAACATATAAGAGATACAGGAAAAACCATTGTTTTAGACTGGATTTTATCGGTAAATGAAATTATTGTAAATATAATAAAAAATGTAATGAAAGTATCACCTATAGGAATCTTCTGTTTACTTGCCGATGTTACCGGAAGTAAAGGTTTTACAGTAATAATACCCATGATAAAATTTTTGATTATATTAATTATAGGAGATATACTGCAATTAGTAATTTACGGACTTATAACAGCTTTTATATGCAAGGTGAATCCTTTAAAAATGCCGAAGAAATTTGCAAAAATGTCTATTATAGCACTTACAACAACTTCAAGTGCGATAAGTCTTCCTACAAAAATGGAAGATACAGTTATAAAATTCGGTGTCAGCAGAAAAGTATCAGATTTTACAGGTCCTATAACAATGTCTATGAATTCATCAGGTTGGGCTTTGTGTAATGTTACAGCGATATTTTTTATAGCACAGTTTTCAGGAGTGCAGCTTACGCCTTATCAAATGGTAATGGCAGTTATACTTTCCTGTTTAATGTGCATGGGAAGCGTAGTTGTGCCGGGAGGAGCTATTATTGTCTTTACATTCCTTGCGACTTCAATGGGTCTGCCTCTCGACAGTATAGTCGTACTCATAGGGATAGACTGGTTTTCAGGAATGTTCAGAACTTTAAATAATGTCGATATAGATGTTCTTGTAGCTATGCTTGTAGCTAACAGAATAGGTGAATTTGACAGAGATGTTTATAACAATAAAAAAGTTGTTGAATATTAAAGAGTCTTGGGAGAATTTCTCCTGAGATTCTTTTTTAGAGAAAAACAAAAGATATCTTATTAGAATTTTATTGATTTAAAATTATTACAAAAATAAAATATCTTTTTTACTTAAACATTTTTTGAAATATTTTATTTATATATAAGATATAAACATATTTAGATAAATATCTTTGTTTCGATTTTTTTGTTGATTTTTTAGTTCAAAAAAGGTATACTATTGTTACAAATGAAATGAGAGGAGAGGGAAAATGAAAAAAATAAATGCTATAGTTTGTGGAGTTGCAAGTATTTTTAGTAGTGCTTCAGTAGTAGATACATCTAATATTTTTAAAGAGTACCCGACAACTCATAGAAAAAATGTAAAAGAAGCATTACAAAATAGTTGGATTACTGTCGGAACAGCCGTAAAAGGAGCAATAGATAAATATGCCGAAGAAGTCAAAAATGACAACAAATAGACGAAATGATAATGGAATGAGAGAAATTTTATTACAGAAGCAGGAACAATATTCAGGGATAATTCCACATCCGAGTATAGTCGAAGGGTATGAGCGGAATTGTCCGGGGGCTACAGACAGAATATTGGCTATGACGGAAAATCAGCTTAAATGTAATCAAGAATTGGCTAAAATGGAACAGGAAAATATAAATGAGTGTCGAAAAGAAGCTTTAAAATCTGAAGTAGAAAATATAAAAAGGGGTCAAATTTTAGGATTTGTAATATTGTTGACAATGATTATAGGAGGATTTATTCTTATTATTTTTGGAAAAGATGCAGGAGGATACGGAACAATTGTAGCATCTATTATGTTAGGGATAAGTAGTGTTATATGGAATAATAAAAGTAAAAAAGAACAGGAAGAAAAGCAATAATATGGAGATAAATATATCACAGTCAGTATTTGATTGTGATTTTTTGTTATTGAATTAAGACTATAAAATAAAAAGAGGCTGTAGAAATAGAAAACTTCTATTTTAAAACAACCTCATCTTTTTTCTGTATTATGACTATTTATTCTGTTTTGCCAATTCGTTTACTTTTTCTTCCATTTTATTTGCAGCTTCTTCAGGTGGCAATTTTCCTTGTCCTAACTGATTAATAATGTTAAATATTTCCGTACTCATTTTAGTATAGTATTTAGGAACACCGTTAGGAAAAGGAGAAGCTACTATTTTAGACTGCTCTACTATTGAACCCGGTGTTTTTATAATTCCTTCTTTTACCATTTGCTCAATAACGCTTGTTCTTGTAGGTGTATTATTGATAGCTTTATTTAATTTTAGTTGAGTTTCAGGTCTTGAGAACCATTCCACAAATTTTTTAGCTGCTTCCTTATTTTGAGAATAAGCAGAAACTCCTACAGCTTCAGTAAATGTAATAGTCTGTTTTGCAGCACCGTCTTTTCCCGGAACAGGAATAGTAGTTATTTTTCCTACAACTTTAGATACTTTCGGATCGTTTGAACTTGTGATAAATGATGTAGGACCTATTAAAAATGCACCTTGTGCGTTATTTATTCCTCTGAATGTATCAATTCCCGGAGTAGAAACACTGGAAGGATTAATATATCCTTTATCAATAAATTTTTTAATAAGTTGCAGTGCATCCAAGGCACTTTCTTTATTTAAAGTATCATCATCGTTGAATATTTTTCCGTTTCTTGTATATGCTAAAGTAAGGAATGATGTAGTTGTTTTTTCTTCAGCATTAAGAGGGAAAAGCATAGGATAATCTACAACTTTACTTTTTTTCAATTTATCAAAAGTTTCTTCTATACCATCTATACCGTTCCAAGCTTCATTAACTCTCTTAATTCCTGCTTTAGAAAGCATTTCATCGTTTATATATGCCAATCTTAGTCCGTTTGCATAAGGAACAGCATATATTTTATCTTTAACTTTAAAATAAGAAATGGACGGAATATCTTTTTGTGTGGCATCGTCTACTTCAAGAGGCTCAAGCCAACCTGCACTTTGAAATTCTCCTACCCATGACCAGTCCACTTCGACAACATCGGCTACTGCTTTTTTTCCTGCTGCTGCAATGGAGATTTTATTTTTAGTATCGTCCCATGCAGTAGGCAATACTTTTACGGATATTCCTGTTTCAGCTTTGAACTCGGCAAGCATTTCTTCGGTAGGAGCTCCCCAGTCAGGTATCATCAAAGTAATTTCAGTACTTTCCTTGCTTTCCTTTTTTGCTTCTTCTTTTTTAGCCTGACATCCGATTAAAATACTCATAATCAAAGTTAACAGTGCTATTAATTTCATTTTCTTTAACATGATTTTTTCTCCTTTTCTATTTATTTTTATATTTTATAAATAAAATATCCTTTTGCCATAGGGAATTTGTATCCTTTTTCCCAAAATTTTTTTAAATTTTTTTGCAGAATTGTATTTTGAGAGCAATTTTCAAGCTTTTCATTTCCCAAGCCGAAAACCCTTTCAATAATTTGAGATTTTTCTTCATTTTCTTTAAAAGAAAGAAATTTATATTTTTTCTGAAATTGAATAATATTACTGTTTTCAGGTAAGAGAAGCTTCAAATCGGGATTTAATAACCATGAATAACAGGTAAAAATTATTTCTTCAAAAGAAAGTCCTTTTGATTTATAATAATTCCAAGCTGTTTTATATGAAGCTTCACAAGCAGAAGGAGTTAATTTTCCGTCCTCTCTTATATGTACATTTACCAAGATAGAATTTTTTTTATGTTTTTCAGGTATTAAATCAAAATTTTTATCGGTTTTATCCAATAATTCAAATTGTAATCGATCAAGTTTTATAACTCTCATTTCAAGAATACTGTCTATCCAGTTAAAGTGTTCTTTATAAAGTCCTTTAGTCCCATTTATATTTTCATATTTATTTGTCCAAATATCAATATCTTTCATATTATCCGAATAAAGATCATCTGATAAATTTTCTTTTTTATAAAGTTCTTTTGTGTAAGTTTTACTTTTATTTAAAACAAAGTCATCCATTTCTTTTTCACTCATATTTTCTGTTTTAATCATAAAATCACCGTTTTTAGTTATTCTTTTACGGAGCCTGCTGTCAAGCCTGAAACAAGATATTTTCTGAATACCATACTTGCAAGTAGCGGCGGGATTATTACAATTATTCCTGACATTGCTATAACACTGTAATTTACTGCATCTCTTGTCATAAATTCGGACATTATAAGGGTTAAGACTTTATTGTTATGAGAGGACAGTAAAAGCACAGGGATAATATATTGTTTCCATGACATCAGAAATATTATAAGAGAAGAAGTCAATACTATAGGCATTGCTAAAGGAAGAGCAATTTGAAAGAACAGTTGCCTTTCATTTGCTCCTTCGATAGCCGCAGCTTCCCATAAATCTTCGGGCAATTCTCTGAAATAATTCATTATTATCCAAATATTCAGAGGAATGAAAGCCGATATAAATATAACCGAAGTCCAAAACATACTGTCAAGCATGGAATGCTCCATAAAAAAGGAATAAATAGGTATAATTGTAGTAAATACCGGAATTACAATAGTTAATAATATAAATCCGATAATCAGATTTTTATATTTAAACTTATAACGGGCAAGAGTATAGCCTGTAATAACTGATAACGGCATGCCGATTAAAACCGTAACAAAAGACAGATACATACTGTTGGAAAGCCCGTTCAGGAGAGTTTCGCTTTCTTTACTGCCTATACTGAACAAATTTTTGTAATTAATAAAAGTAATTGTTTCAGGAAGAAGTCTTGTATTATTTTTAAGAAGATCCCCTTCGGGTGTTATACTTATCAAGAAACACCAGAAAATAGGTCCTACACTAAAAAGAATTATAAAAAAGACGGTAATATAATAAATAAATTTATCTTTTTTTGTTTCTTTCATAAATTAATCCTTTCCTATTTTTCATAAGCCATATTTTTTACATAAAAATATCCGAAAATCCCTGATATAAGCATTATAACGTAAGAAATAGCACTTCCGTATCCAAAATCCAGAAAATTAAACGTATTTGAATAATTATAAACAAGTAAAGTCTGAATTTCAAACTGATAACCGGATATAGCAATGACTTCGTCAAATATATTGAGTGCCGTTGTTGTAAGATTTATAAGTACTACTCCTATTGAAGGTAACAATAAAGGCAAAGTAACATAAAAGAATGACTGTAATTTAGTGCCTCCGAAAACCTGTACTGTGTCATAATAACTTTCAGGAATATTTTGTAAATTCGCCAGTATAACAAGTGAAGAAAAAGGAATAATACGCCATGCAACGACTATAGATATTACAATTAAAAATAAATATCTGTTGTCGGTCCATGAAATCGGAGTATTTATAAGATGTAGTTTTAATAAAATTTTATTCATAAATCCGTATCCCGGAAAAAAGATGAATTTCCACATTATTCCGTTTACGATAGGCGGCATAGCCCAAGGAATAACAACAAGAGCAGTCAGTAAAGGATTGATTTTTGATTTTCTATTTAAAACTACTCCTATTATTATACTGAATGTCATTCCTATAATCATAACTAAAATCAGTATAATTACGCTATTATACAGAGCATTGTAAAAATGTGCATCTTTAAATATTTTTATGTAGTTGTCAAACCAAATGAACTTTTCATTATAAGGCTCCGTTAAATTATAATTTTTCAGACTGTAACGAAAAGTCAGAATTACGGGAAATATTACCGAGATTAATAATAAAATCAAAGACGGAAATAATAAAAATATCCCTTTGGTGTCTTTTTTCATAAGAGTTGCTTCCTCCTATATAAATTATTCAGAGCAATAAGCTCTATTATCTGTTTTTTAAAAATTCATTTATTTTTTATAATCATAATAACACCTTTCTAAAAATTTTTTGTTTTGCACTCAGAATGAGATAAAATAAAATTTTCAGAAAGAACAATATAAAAAATTGTGTTTTAAAATAATCTAATTTTAAATAATTAAATAAAATTTTTCAGTTTTAAAGAAATATTTGTTTTCGGATAAGAAATTTGGAGTTCTCTTTGAACAGAAATCTTTTTATTAAGGGAAAGAAGTTAAAGATTTAAAAAAGTTAAAGAGTAACAATACAGATATCTTATCTTTATATTCATAAGAACAGCCTGCTCTTTAAAATAAGATAATCATGAGCAGAGCAAGTAAACAATTATATTTTTCTTAAAAGAGATTATGTTAAAATCCAAGATATTCATATTGTTTTCCTCCTTTTTCAAATTATACTTCAAATACATTTACAATAATTATACCTCATTAAATCGGATAATGCAATATTGACTTTTTAAATTTTAGAAGTTATACTTTTGTAAAATCGGGAAAGAAGACTATATTTTATTGGGAGGTAAAAAATGAAATTTTATAACAGCACTCATAATTTTTATAGAGATGATGAAAAACATAATTTGTATAAATTTAATAGTAATACTGAATTTGAAAAAATTGAAGTAGTCAAAAACGAAGAATTCGGATTTTTTGTTACGATAGATTTACCTTGTGAATCCTGTCTTAATATAAATAAAGATTTGGATTTGCCATGGTGGGGGCTAAGTAAGAGATACAGACTTGAAGTAAATTCTCAGTTAACAAGTGTTTATCCTAGCCTTGTAGATTATGTGAAAGATGATGACGGCACTGAAATAGCTGATATAATACTGGCGGAACAAAGTAAAGTTTATCCTCAGGGAGAGGTGCCTGTATTTATTCAGGGTGTCGTTCCTGAAGATTTTAAAGGAAAAAGTGTTTCGATAAATATAAAGTTATATAAAAATAATGGTTATGAAAAAGAAAAGTTAATAGAAGAGAAAAATGTAAATATTGATGTGATTGATTATTGCTTGAAAAATAATGATTTTTATCTTGATTTATGGCAACATCCATGTTCTTGGGCAAGGGTTTATAATCTGAAATATTTTTCCGAAGAACATTTCACAGTAATAGAAAATTATTTAAAAGCAATGAGTAAACTGGGACAAAAAGTTATAGACCTTATAGTTTCAGATTTCCCATGGGCAGGGCAAAAATGTTTTGATGTTGAGAAAAATGCTTCCCGTCTTTATGAATATAATATTATAAAAGTTTATAGAAAAAACAATGAATTAGAACTTGATTTTACATATTTGGACAGATATGTGGATATTTGTTTTAAATTGGGAATAAATGAAGAAATTAATCTTTTTGGGCTTATAGGAAACTGGCATGGCTTTGATTTCGGATCGCCTCTTACAGATTATTCGGATCCGATAAGAATAAGTGTTTATGATGAAGATAAAGGAATAAATGATTATATACGAACTAAAGAGGAATTGGCGGTTTATATAAAATTATTGTTTAGACATTTTAAAGAAAAAGGTTATTTGCCGATTACAAAGATAATAGGCGATGAGCCTAATCCGATAAAAAAATTTGAAGAATATTCGAGTTTTTTAAATTCGTGTACTGAAGAAAAATTACAATATAAATATGCTATTCTTCATCCTGAATTTTTTGAAGAATATGAGGGAGATTTTGAGAGTTTCTCAGTAATTACACTTGTTTTAAGTGATTTTTACAAAGACGGAAATATTATTCATAAAAAATATAAAGAAAACAGCTCGAAAATGACATGGTATGCTTGTTGTATGCCGGATACATTCAATACATTTATAAAAAGTCCGCTTATAGAAGCAAGATTAACAGGACTTTATACATATTTGTTCAGGATGAAAGGAATGCTACGTTGGGCTTACGGTATATACGTGGAAGATATTTATTCGGATATTTCCTATAAAACTGAAAAATGGTCGGCAGGAGATATGTTTTTTGCTTATCCCGGAAAAAATATGAAGCCTGTTCATAGTTTGAGAGAAAAAAATATGCTTTACGGAATACAGGATTTTAATATATTCAAGCAATTGGAAGAAAAATTCGGAAATTTGGAAGGGAAATTAAAAGAAAAATTGGCTATTCATGAGGTAATAAAAAGAAACGGTGGAGATATTGATTTGGGAACTTATTCTGCAATAAATGAATATAGAAAAGTAAGAAATGAGATTGTTAAGGATAGTTTGTTATAATTAAATATAGCTAAGTTTAAGATTGAGGAGTGAAATTATGGACTATAGGATAAGAGAAATGGAGAAAGATGAGTACCCTTTATTAAAGAACTTTCTATATGAAGCAATTTATATTCCTGAAGGAGAAAAAATTCCTGATAAGTCAATTGTAAATTTATCTGAACTTCAAAATATTATAAAGATTTTGGCAGTTTTAAAGATGATATTGCACTTGCAGCAGATGTAAAAGATAAAGTTATAGGTGCTGCTTGGGTTCGTATAATGGACGATTACGGGCATATTGATAACGAAACACCGTCTCTTGCTATGTCGTTATTTAAAGAATACAGAAATCTGGGAATCGGAACGGTACTTTTAAATGAATTACTTTCGGAATTAAAAATAAGAGGTTATCTAAAGGTGTCCTTATCGGTACAAAAAGACAATTATGCACAAAAAATGTATAAAAAAGCAGGTTTTAAAGTTATAAAGGAAAATGAGGAAGAATATATTATGTTGGCCGAATTATAGTGCAAAATTAGGCTTTCGGAAATAGTTTAAAAATAAAAAATGATTAAAATTAAAAAGTAGTACCGGGAAATATTCTATTTTATTATGTTGATAGATAAGAGTGTTGAAATAAATTGTCAGGATCATTTCCCAACCATAAAAATTCTGTCTGCAACTCTTTCAGCCTGTTCGGGATTATGCGTAGTTAAGATTATCGTATATTTCCCGGACAGTTTTTTTATTAAATTTTCTATTATTAGTGAGTTTTCTTCGTCCAAAGAAGAGCAAGGCTCGTCAAAAATAAGAATATCGGGATTTGTTGTAAGCATTCTTGCTATACAAAGTCTTTGTTTCTGTCCTCCCGCCAGTTTGACAGCAGACATTTTAAGATTATCTTTAACTTCATTGTAAAGATTTACGTCTTTTAAATATTTTTCCACTCTTTCTTTTTTATCTTTTATTTTTCCCTCGTAAAACTCTATAGGATACAGAATATTACTTTCTATAGACAAAGGAAAAGGCTTTGAATCCTGAAATAAAGTAGACACTTTTCTTCTCAGATTAAGCAGTTTTATTGATTTTATATTTTGACCGTTGAGGAAGACATCTCCTGTGTATTTTCCGCCATTTTCTTCGAGAAAACCGTTAATAAGCGATAAAAGTGTAGATTTCCCGCAACCTGACTGTCCCATAATACACAGAATCTCATTCTTTTTGACATTAATATTTATATTTTTCAAAATTTCTTTATTATCGTAAGATATACTAATATCTTTTATTTCCAATATATTCAATTATCTTTCCTCCCAATCCGCTTATTATAATTTCAGATAAAATATGTAAAATAATAAGAATACATATTAAAACAAATGCTGTCGCATAAGCTTTGTCGTGTAAGGCAGTCTGTCCCAAAAGCATATGAAGATGAAAAGGCAGTGCCATTACAGGGCTTAGCAATTTATCAGAAGTTCCTCCTATAAATACGGCTCCTGTCAAAAGAAGAGGTGCTGTCGCTCCGATGGCGTGACTTCCTGCCAATATTCCTGTAGAAACGATTTCTTTTTTTATTACGGGAAGTATAAGTTTTCGACACATATAATCTTTTTCAATTCCTAGAGAATAACTGTCTTTTATAAATTGACGATCCATGTTTAATACAGCTTTCTCAATCCTCACTTCTACAAAAGGAAAAACCATAATCCCGAGTGCAATTCCAGCAGTCAGCATACTTCTCGGCACATTAAAAGTAACTATGAAAAATCCGTATACAAACAATCCGATAATTATCGAAGGAATGGAAGCTATACATTGGACTGTCAGATTTATGACTGTACCGATTATTTTAGATTTACAGTAAATTGTATTGTAAATGGCACAGGCAACCCCTAATAATACAGAAAACAAGATAGCTATAAACATCAGAAAAATAGATCCGATGATTGCATTTTTAACTCCGCCCTCACTTCCCAAAGGCATTCCTTCGGGATTTTTAAAGATAAAATCCAAGTTTACTCTGCCGATACCTTTAGATATTATAAAATAAAATATACCGAAAATAACTGAAATAACAGTAATTGTCGAAATATAAATCCATGTTTTAATAATCAGGTCATTATTTTTCAATATATATTCTCCTCATTTTATTTAAAATAAAAAATATTATATTAATTATCATTACAGTTGTAAGCAGGACAAATGCCGAAGCGAATAATGCCGAGTAATGTTTACTTCCCACCTCGCTCATTCCGATTTCCAATGCTATCAGTGCAGGAACAGTTTCCGCTTTGGTAAGCAGTTTTGGAAATTGCGGAGAGTTTCCGATAACTGTCATAACCGCCATAGTTTCCCCTGTAGCTCTTGCGAAAGCCAATATAAATGCAGTTAATACAGAAAATCTCGTTTCTCTGAAAACAATTTTTCGTATGAAATACTCCTTTGTAATACCCATTGCATCCGAATCTTTTCCGTATTTTTCTTTTATTGTTTCAATATGTTCTATACAGTTTGCCACAAAAAAAGGAATTATCATAACGGATAAAATCAAACTTCCTGCAAGCACAGATTCTCCTGTGGACATTCTGAAAGTTTTTTCCAGTATTTTTAATATAACCGTCATTCCGAAAAATCCGTATACTATGGACGGTATACCCGAAAGGATATTTACCGCCCATATAATCATTTTTTTAAAAATACCTTTGGAATAAAAGCAAATATACATTGAAATCCCGTATGAAAAGGGAAACGATATTATACAAGCCAAAATCGAAATATAAAAACCCGCATATAAAATATTGAATATTTGAAAACTCTGATTGGGCTCGCTTGCTCTCCAAACTTTTCCGAATATAAAATCCGGGATTTTGACTTCTTTAAAGAAAGGCAAAGCTTCCGCAAATAAATATATCAGCAACACCGCCAAAATGAACATAGACAGTGTTGTCAGAAGATATATCGAGTATTTGAAAATGTTTTTCACTTTTTACCCCTTTATTTTATTCAGAAACAGGAATGAATCCCATACTTTTTATAACTTTTTTTCCTTCTTCGGATTTGAGTAAATCAACGAAAATTTTTTCAGTTTTTGTCAATTCGCCTTTTTTCATTATTATTAAAGGTCTTGAAATATAATAAGATTTATTTAATATGTTTGCTTCTGTAGGTTCAACACCGTCGACTTTTAACGGAGTAAGTTTTCCGGCATTTTGGTTAGTTATCCCGAAAGAAGCATATCCTATAGCGTTTTTGTTTTCAATTATTTTTTCTACCAATGCTCCCATTGTAGGTGCCTGAATAGTATCCTGTCTGACATTGATGTCTTTCATTATATTTTTTTAGAAAACTTCGTGAGCTCCTCCGCTTAAATCACGAGTTACAACTACAATTTCTTCGTCAGGCAGAGATTTGTCCAAATCGCTCCATTTTTTGTATTCTCCTGAAAATATTTTTATAATTTCTTCTTTTGTAATATTTCCGCCTTTTAACTGTATGAATTTGTTTTGAGGGTTTACTGAAATTGTCAATGCGTCAAGTCCCAATGTAAATGCTTTTAAATTTTTTATTTTTTCTTTTTCTCCGTCTTTTATATCACGGGCAAGCATTCCGAAGTTTGCGACACCGTCCATAACGGCTTTTACCCCTGCTCCTGAACCTCCCGAAGACACGTATATAGTGATGTTTTCTGCAGGTAATGAAGGATCGACTTTATTCCATGACGTATATTTTTCGATGAAATTTGTAGAAATTTTACTTATAACAGGGGCTAATGTAGATGATCCGCTGAAACTTATCTGAGTATTTACATCAGAATTTTTCTTGGTTTCTCCTCCGTTTCCTTCTGTACTTTTGTTTCCGCAGCTTATAGCAGTTGTGAAAAATAACGCAGCTACTGCAATTAACATAAATATTTTTTTCATTTAAAAATCTTCCTCTTAAAAATTGTTTATTATTTATATTTTACTCTATAAATCGAAAAAAGCAAGGGTTTTATTTGATTATTTTATAAAAAAATAATTATAAGAAGTATAGTTGTTATAATAATTAATCGTTATTCTTATTTATACTTTTAAAATGTAATTCTCCAAATTATTCATGAAATTTGAGTTCCGATTTTTCGGTTTTTTTAATAATTTCACAATTTTTGTAAATAGAATCTTTATATTCGCCGGAATTATCAAAATAACGGACTTTAAAGTCTTTTGCTCAAATTTAACAGCAACAATAAAAATACAACAGACATTATACAGACATTTACAATAAAAGGCAGATGCGATCCGGCATTGAGCAAATGTCCCGACAATAGTGAACCGACAGCATTTCCTAAAAATCCTACAGCTGAAGCTACTCCCAATATTTTCCCCTGTTCTTCTTTATATCTGTGGGCGATAATGCTGTTTCCGAGAGAACGGACTATTTCGTAGGTCATTGTATAAACAGCCATTAATACGTAAGACACTGCTCCGAGATTCAGTCTGTATAATATAACGGACATCAGTATAATTCCTAAAAATATCATCGTTTTATGAATTGTTATTTCTTTGTATTTAGCTATAAGTCTTACGAGCAGCACACTCGTTCCGAAAAATGCCGATAACGAAGAAAACATTACAAATGTACCGATTGTATCGGAATTTACTTTTATGTAAAATTTCAAAAAATAATTTAAAGCACTGGCATAAGAGTATATTCCTACACTTGACAAAAATATTATAAAACAGAAAAATTTGGAATAATTATCCAATTCAAATATATATTTGAATGTAGCAAAAGGATTAAGATTTTTCTTTTCTTTTGGCTCTGTTTCATCGTGTTTTGTAACTATTTCTTTCAAAATAAATAGTATTAATATGGAAACAGTCGTCCCGCATATAAATTGCAGTGCAAAAGGGTATCTTGTATCAATCCTTGCGACCATTCCTCCGATTTTTTGTCCTATTGCTCCGCCTATTACTGCAGCAGAACTGACTTTTGCGATATTTTTACTTTTTGTTTCTTTTGATGACAATCGGCTTACATATCCGAAAGCTACGGCATAGGTTCCGCCCGAAGCAAAGCCCGAAAAAGCTCTCGCCAGAAAGATGATCGGCAAGTAATTTACAAAACCGAAAAACAGTTGTGCAGTTCCGTACATAAGAGGCATAAATATAAAGATTTTTTTCATTCCGATATTGTCAGCCAAGGCTCCTAAGTAAGGAGAAGAAATAAACATTGCAGTACTCATAACCGCCAGAAATTCTCCCGAAATACTTTTTTTCCAATTTCTCAACTCTATCAATCCCGGAGTTGCGGGATGTGCAAAATTATAAACTATAATGCAAAGAAACATTAGTAATACCATTCGGTTTATATTTTTTTTATCCATTTTTTTCCTTTCGTTTTATTGCTTTTTATTATAATATTTTGTATACTTTATTATATAGAAATTATTTTTGAATTTGAGAATTAAATTTTAACAGATTTGAGATATTATTTCTATATATTTAAAAAAAATTTATTTAAGGAAGGTGCAAAGCTATGAAAAATCCTAATTCAAAAAACGGAAAAAGCATACTTTTTACTTGCCAGAATGCCAAATCGCTCGACATTCTTGAGCGGGACGGAAGATTTATAAATAAAAAAGAGTATATACAGGAACATTTGGAAGATGTGGCTCCAATGATACTGAAATCTTATGACTGGTTTGTAAGTGCTGCAAGTAAAAGGATTAAAAAGCCTGACGATGTGCAGTATCAAATTTGGTGTGCAGTAGGAGATGAAGTATGTATGAAGCCTATTGAAACTGAGTTAGTATACATTCTTGAAGTTCCCGATAAAGAAATTATATATTTTAATTCTTATAAATGGGACTATGTAATCAATCATCATTATGTGCCTGAAAATAACGAAGATTTGAAAAAATATGAGCAGGAAATGGAAGCTAAGGGATTTGCTAATACATATGAAATTCTTACAGGGAGATATGCCGGAAAGTTTCCTATGGAAGAGAGAAAAATAAAAGACAGCTGGGAAAGAGTTTTCGATATAGATAACTGGAATGTAAGACAGGTACAGGCTAATCTTTGGGAAATAAAAAAAGAGTGGGTAAAACGTATATTGAAGCCCGGAGAGCCTATGCCTGAAGAATATTATGTGAGATAAAAAAATATATTGATTTTCGTTGATTTATAGTGTATAATAATAACATTGTAAATGGGAGTGGATGAGTTCTGGTGTTCTCTCCGGTCTTCAAAACCGGCGTGAGGGGTTAGGAGCCTCTCAGGTGGGTTCGATTCCCACACATTCCCGCCAAATTACGTAAAATAGAAATGTTTAATAAATAGTACCGTTTTTCGGAATAATTAATGCCTGAAACGGTATTTTTTGTTTACTGAAATTTTATTTCATAACTTTAATTTTTTGATAATAAATGATATAATAATATAAATAAATTATAGTACAGTCGGGAGGAGGACATGAATGGATAAAAAAGATTTAAACATGATAGTTTGCGGAGGGTGAAACTCGAAAATAGGGCCGGGTGCTCTTTCAAGTTTATTAAAGGATTTGCCCAAAAAGGAAGATAAAAATTTAATAGTGGGATATGAATCTTCGGATGATGCCGCAGTTTACAAAATATCCGAAGATAAAGCAATCATCCAGACATTGGACTTCTTTACAACGATGATTAACGATCCTTATTTATACGGACAAATAGCTGCAACTAATGCTCTCAGTGATATTTACGCAATGGGCGGAGAAGTAATATCCGCTTTAAATATAGTTGCTTTTCCTGAAAAAATGGATATGGAAATATTGCATCAAATATTGAAAGGCGGAGCGGAAAAAGTTCATGAAGCGGGAGGAGTTCTTGCAGGAGGTCATTCTATACATGATTCTACACCGAAATACGGGCTGTCTGTTACGGGAATTATACATCCCGATAAAATACTCATGAATAATAACTGTAAAGAAGGAGATGCTCTTATAGTTACGAAACCTTTGGGAGTGAGTATTATAAATTCGGCTCATATGATCGGTGAATGTTCTGAAGAAACTTTCGCAAAATGTATTAAGCAAATGACGACGTTAAATAAATATGCAGCGGAAATTATGAAAAATTATCCTGTAAACAGCTGTACAGATATAACAGGATTCGGATTTTTAGGGCATTTGTATGAAATGCTGGATGGGAAATACTCTGCAGAAATTATAGGGAAAGATATTCCCATGCTTCCCGAAGCCTATCGTTGTGCAGGTGATTTTATAATCACATCAGGCGGACAGCTGAACAGAAATTATCTTCAGGATAAAGTGGATTTTAAAATTAAGGATTTTCCTTTGGAAGAAATAATGTATGATCCGCAAACATCGGGAGGACTTTTAATAAGTTTACCTTCAGAATATGCGGAAGAATTACTTGAAAAACTTAATAAACTTGAAATTAAAAGTGCCGTTGTAGGAAAAGTAATAAAAAAACAGGAAAAAGACATAATAATAGTATAATTTTGTCGACAAAAATAACAGATAAGGAGAAAACATCAATGAAAAAATATGAATTAAACGCAAAAGGATTGGCTTGTCCCATACCTGTAGTAAAAACTAAAAAACTTTTGGAAGAATATGATACAGTAGAAACGACAGTAGATAATTTTACTGCAACTCAAAATCTGACAAAATTGGCTGAACAGTTGGATTATAATATTGATGTAAAAACTGTAAGTGAAGAAGAATACGTTGTAACAATATCGGCTAAAGAAGAAAGCAAAAAAGCCGAAAAAACTTCACAAGCAGAAGACGACAGTTATATTGTTGTAATAAATAAACAGATAATGGGGTACGGAAGCGAAGAATTAGGAAAAAAACTGATGAAAGCCTTTTTATATACTTTGACTGAACAGAAAGTTCTGCCTAAAAAAGTTATATTTTATAACGGAGGGGCTTTATTAGTGGATAAAACCCGAAGTCATGTATTGGAAGAGTTGAAAGAGCTTGAAGACAACGGCGTGGAAATAATGTGCTGCGGAGCATGTATAGATTATTATAATGTGGAACTCGCATTGGGAAATCCTTCAAATATGTATTTTATAGTTGAAGAAATGAGAAATGCAAATAAAGTAGTGCGTCCGTAGGTGGAAAATGATAAAAACGAAAGATGAAGGAATAGTAGTATTTCATAATACACACGACGCGATAAAAGCTGATAATATATGTATGTCTAAGCAAATAAAAGCGGGATTGATACCGGTACATCCTTCTATCAGTTTGGGATGCGGTTTTATGTTGAAAACCGAATGGAAAGATTTCAGTAATTTAATAAAAACCTTAGACGATGAAAATATAAATTACAAGGCTCTTTATTATTCCCAAAAAAGGGGTATGAAAAGAGAAGTTGAATTGTTATATGAAGATAAAGAAGATATAACGACAGAAAAATAAAAAATACTGCCTGGAGAAGAGATAAATTATGAGTAATGTAATAATAGGGACTGCGGGACACATAGACCACGGTAAGACAACATTGATTAAGGCATTGAGCGGAATAGAAACGGATACTACGGCAGAAGAAAAAGAAAGGGGAATGTCCATTAATTTGGGATTTGCTTATTTTGATTTGCCGAGTGGAAAAAGATGCGGAGTGGTAGATGTTCCTGGACATGAAAAATTTATAAAAAATATGCTTGCGGGAGTCAGCGGAATTAATCTTGTGTTGCTTTTAGTGGATTCCCGTGAGGGAATAATGCCGCAAACGAAAGAACATGCGGATATATTGTCATTATTGGGAGTGGAAAACTATATAATAGTAATGACAAAGATTGACTTAGCTGAAAAAGAATACAGAGAAATCGTTAAAGAAGAGATAGAAAGCTATATTAAAGGAACTCCGCTTGATGGAAGTCCTATAATCGAAGTGGACTCTGTCAGCAAAAAAGGTATAGATACACTTCTTAAAGAGATAGATCGTAAAATTGAAAATATAGCTGAAATAAAAGAAGGAAAAAATGCACGTCTTAATGTAGATAGAGCTTTTCAGGTAAAAGGATTCGGAACTGTTGTAACGGGAACTTTGACTGAAGGTATGGTTTCTGTAGGAGATGAACTTGAAATTTATCCTGAAAATCTGAAAACGAAAGTCAGAAATATACAGGTACATAAACAGGACGTAAAGACAGCTCACACAGGACAGAGAACGGCAATAAGTCTGACAAATGTAAAAATAGATGATGTCGGGAGAGGTCGTACATTGGCGACTCCCGGTACATTAACAAAAACTTATATGCTTGATACCGAGATAAAAATAATAGATAATTCGGATTTTACTTTGGAATTATGGGACAGAGTCCGTGTTTATACGGGAACTTCCGAAGTAATGGCTAGAATCGTGCCGTTAGGCAGTGAAGTACTTGAATCGGGAAAAGGAGGATTTGCTCAACTGCGTCTGGAAGAGGAAGTTTCGGTAAAAAATTACGACAGATTTATAATAAGGACTTATTCGCCTATGATTACTGTGGGAGGAGGAGTCATTTTGGATGTTTCTCCGAAAAAACACAGCAGATTTAATGAAGAGATTTTGAATAAACTTAAAGTTCAGTCTAAAGGAAATAGTAAAGAACTTATTTCAAATTATATTTTGACAGGACATGCTTATCTCATTACTGCCGAAGAAATCGTAAAAACACTGGAACAGAGTCTTGAGAATGTTGAAAAAGATTTGGCAGAACTGGTTCAGGACGGAGCATTATACAAGACAAAAGCCGGATATATTCATGTTAAGAAATACGAAGATATTCTTGAGAAAGTTTCGACTTTGGTAGGAGATTACCATAAGAAATTCAGATTAAAAAGAGGTATATCTAAAGCAGAATTATTTTCAAAATTTAAAATTAATCAAAAAGAATTGGCTGTAATAATTGATTTATTTGTGAGTAATAATGTCCTTAAAATTCAAAATAATTTTATTTCTTTATATGATTTTGAAGTTAAATATGACGCGAATCAGTTGAAAGAAAAAAATAATATAGAAAAAATACTTTTGGAAAGTAAGTTTACTCCGCCGAATATAAAAGACCTGACAAAAAATAATAAAGGACTTAATGAACTGCTGAGTTCACTGGCGGGGGATACAATTATAATATTAAATGAAGATATTGCAATACATGTTAAAACTTTTGAAGAAGCTAAAAATAAGGTCTTAAAGCATTTTGAAAATAATAAAAAATTGACATTGGCTGAATTTCGTGATTTTACAGGCTCAAGCAGAAAATATTCTCTGCCTATTTTGGAATATATGGATAAACAGGGAATTACCAAAAGAGTGGAAGATTACAGGGTTTTAGGAAAATAACAAACGGGAGAAGATTATGAACGAATTATTATCAAAAATACCGTCTATAAATAAAATTCTTTTGACGGAAGAGCTTAAGCAATTATTGGAAGAATATCCTGAAATATTTGTAAAAGATATTGTAAAAAAAGAAGCGGAAGATATAAAAAATGACATTTTGATGTCAAGTATAAAAGAAGTTCCCTCAATGGAAGAAATCGTTGAAAGAGTGTCGTTTCAAGTGAAAAAGAAAGACAGGCTTTCTTTAAGACGGGTAATAAATGCCACAGGAACTATATTGCATACGAATTTGGGACGTAGTCTTTTAAGTGAACATGTAAAAGAAAATTTAACAGAAATAGCTTTTAATTATTCAAATTTGGAATTTAATATTGATGAAAAAGCGAGAGGAAGCCGTTACACTCATTTAATCGACATTATAAAACGTCTGACAGGAGCGGAAGATGTACTTGTTGTAAACAATAACGCGGCTGCTGTACTTTTAACGTTGAACACACTTACTAAAGGCAAAGAAATTGTTGTTTCCAGAGGAGAACTTGTGGAAATCGGAGGAGCTTTCCGTATTCCCGAGATCATCAAATTAAGCGGAGGAATTTCCTGCGAAATAGGGACTACAAATAAAACACATTTGAAAGACTATGAAAACGCTATTAATGAAAATACGGGAGTATTATTGAAAGTGCATACAAGCAACTACAAAATATCAGGATTTACGAAGTCTGTAACTTACGAGGAAGTTGCTGCTTTGGCTCACGAAAAAGGCCTGATAGCAATAAATGACCTGGGAAGCGGACAGTTTGTGGATTTTCGACCTTACGGATTGCCTTATGAGCCTACTGTAAAAGAAGTTTTAGACAGCGGTATGGATATAGTTACATTCAGCGGAGATAAACTTCTCGGAGGACCTCAGGCGGGAATAATTGTAGGGAAAAAGAAATATATAGAAGAAATGAAAAAAAATCAGCTTACACGGGCATTGCGTGTGGATAAAATGACTATTGCCACACTGGAAGCGACACTTAAACTTTATCTTGATGAAAAAACTGCATTGGAAGAAATACCTACGCTGAATATGATTTCGACTTCTGTGGAAAAATTGAGAGAAAAAGCTGAAAAATTTACGGAAATTATAAAAAGATCCCGATTCGTTGTGGAAATAATAGAAGATAAGGCTGAAGTAGGCGGAGGAAGTTATCCTGGAAGTCAGCTTGAAAGTATTGCGGTAAAACTTACTCATAGGGAAAAAACTTCCACTGAAATAGAAAGGATTCTCCTTTCTGAAGATATTCCGATAATTACCCGTATCAAAGAAAACAGCATTATTCTGGATATGAGAACATTGAGAGAAAATGAGTTTGGGTTGGTAGCGGGGAGTCTTGATAAAATATAGAAATTCATTTTCAAAAAAGGAGAAAAAATGCATAAAGAATTTGCAGAAATTTATGATGTTTTTATGAAACATGTAGATTATAAAGGTTGGTACAAATTTCTCAGGAGTTATATAAAAAATAAAGGAGAAGTTCTTGATTTGGGGTGCGGAACAGGAGAATTTATTTACAGATTTCTGAAAGACGGATTTTCTGTTAAGGGAGTAGATATATCAGAAGATATGTTGAGGATTTCCAAGAAAAAAATCGAAAGCAAAAATCTGAAAAATAATAATTACGAGCTTATAAAAGAAGATATTGTGAATTATGAGAACAACTCAGAAGCGGATTATATTATTTGTAATTTTGATACTGTAAATTATTTGGAAAATGAAAGAGAATTTGAAAAATTTCTTGAAAAGTCCAATAAAAACTTGAAAAAAGATGGATATTTAATATTTGATATTGTAACTGAAGAAGTATTTGAGGAAATATTTGAAAACGGAATATTTTTGGACGAAGAACCCGAATATACAAGTATATGGCGATATGAGCAGTTAAGTGAGAAAAAATATTTTGTAGAAATAGATTTATTTATAAGACAGGATAAAAATGATAATTTATTCAGAAAATATAATGAGCAGCACAATAAACACATATATGAGCCTGAATGGATAGTGGAAATTGCAAGGAAAAAAGGCTTTGAAATATTTGATACAGCGAAAAATCCTGAATTTGGAGAAAGCAGAATCTTTTTTGTATTTAAGAAATTATAGACAGGAGTGTATTAAAAAATGAAAGAAGAAAAAAGCTATATCGAATTGGAAAAAGAAAGAGAAAAATCCGAATGGAAAAGCGAAGAAACAGAAATTGTAAACAGTGTTGATATTTCGGATGGTAAAAAAGAAATTGTCAAATATTCTACAGTAACTTATAAAAATATGGTTAAGTGGATAGTAGGTATTGTGATAGGTCTTGTTCTGATTCCTTTTACAGATTGGGGTATGTTTATTACAGTGTTTTCGATAGTAATGTGTATTCCTATATTGCTTACGATTTTATTTAACGGTATAAAAACTGTAGAACTTAGAGATCACACTTTTATATTCAGTGATGAGAAAAAAGAAAGAGAATATAAATCTTTGGAATATTTTATTTTGACTACATATTCGGGAGATTTTTTGGCATACAGAGATTATAAAGGATATTGGCTGAAAATTCCTATGATTGCTTTTAATTCAAGTTTGATGAAAAATTTTCTTAAAAATTATTTAATGGATAAATTGCCTGTTTCCAAAGGAAATTTAGATTCTGAAGGAGAAGAAGTCTTTTATATCAGAGATGAAGAAGATATAAAAGCCGATTATCGTAAAAGAGAGGTGTTCGGAAAACACAGGGTCAGAGTACACCGTGCAATGAGAAACGGTTCAGTTCCTCTTAAAAGACTTCAGCAAATTGCAAACAATTTATATGAAAGTGAAAACAGGATAATAATAAAAAAAGAAGCTTTAATAATAAACGGAAATTCATACAGATGGGAAAAACTGCAACCTGTAAAATTATCAAAAACGTATGGAGGAATTTTAGAAATAAAAACGAAAGACGAAGAGACAGTTTTTTCGTCAAGAACTACGGCAATAACGAGAGTTCCGTTGTTTGAAGCATTGTATAATTCAATGGTAAAATAAAATTTTAAATCGGGAGTAAATTATGAGTAATAAATCTAATAAGAAAAAAATGGAGGAAATGACTGAAAGAGAAAAAAAACTCTATGAGTTGGAAAAAAAGTTGGGAAGACATGACGAAGAAAAAGAGGCTAAAAAGAAAAAAGACAGATTGCTGTTAAAATATTTTCTTATAGCGACTAATATGATTTATACTCTGGCAGGACCTATATTATTAATGTTGGGATTATACCTTTTGCTTGAAAAATTTGTTTTTAAGGATAAGCAGCCGATTGTACTGATTGTATTATTGGTATTAGGAGCTTTTGCAGGTTATTGGACACTGATAAGACAGGTACTGGATACAAAATAAATATTTTAGGAGTAGTAATGCTGAAAGATTTACCCGAATTAATAAAAAAAATTTATGTTACTTCATTATTCTTAACTGCAATATCTCTAATTGCAGGAATTATATTTAGAAGGTCGGAATTGTATTTAGGTTTTTTTACAGGTTCTGTAATTTCCATGGTAAATATTTATCTGACAATCAGAGGAGCCTATAAAGCGGTGTATCACAGAAATAAAAGCCGATTAGGAAGTATGATTGAATATTTAAAAAGAATAGTTATATATTGTGCAGGAATGTATTTGGTTATATTTATAAGTAAAAGATATTTCAATAGCCGTATTACAGGAAATATAATAGCTACAGGATTGGGCTTTTTGAATTTCAAAATTTCTATATTGTTATCTGCTTTTTTAACGAAAAAACGGTAAAAAACAGCCAACTAAAATTTGCAAAATGATAATGATTGGAGTATAATAAGATTTAGAGTTATAATTTTGTTGACAAATTAAAGAGGAACAGGAGGTAAAGATGTTTAAAAAAGTAACAGTTTTTGTATTGTTATTGGTAGGATTGACACTTGTCGTTAATTTGATATTATCATTAATTTCGACTTTCCTTCCTGTAAAATTTGTAATGCCGGAAAGTTTAATAGAAGCACCGACATATTACAATTTTGTAATAGGAAGCGTGAATATATCTATCAGTCAGACAGTATTAAATACGTGGGCGATTATGGCTTTACTTGCATTTATAGTAAAGAAAGGAACGGATAAGTTAAGCACGACAAATCCGGGTAAATTGCAAATTATTCTTGAGGAATATTATCATTTTATAGAAAATATGTTTTTGGGAACGTTCGGAAAGTATAAGAAAAAATTTATGCCTTTTTTCTCGGCATTGTTTGCATTTATACTTTTTTCCAATTTGAGTTTATTCCTATTTCCATTTATTATAACGGTAACTAAAGGAAAAAACGGAGGATTTGACGTAAAACCTTTCTTCAGAACTCCTACTGCGGATCCTAATACGACAATAGGTTTATCTCTTGTAGTAGTAGTTTTGTTTGTGTCCATAGCTATAAAAAGAGGCGGAATAACGGGATATATAAAAAGTCTGATGCACCCCGCATGGTTTATGCTTCCGATAAATATAGTCGGAGAATTGTCAAAACCGCTTAATACATCAATGAGATTGTTCGGGAATATGTTTGCCGGACTTGTAATTGCCGGACTTATGTACAGTCTTGCAAGAGGGCATTTTTCTCTCTCGGTAGGTTGGCCGGGAATATTACAATTGTATTTTGACGGTTTTGTCGGAATGATACAGGCATTCGTATTTACAGTGCTTTCCTCAGTTTATGTGGGAGAAGTTTTAGGCGAAGATGTCGAAGAAGAAAACTAATAAAAACAAAAAATAAATATTAAAATTTAGGAGGATAAAAATGGAAGGATTAGTACAGGCAGCAGCATTGTTAGGTGCAGGAATAGCAGCGATAGGGGGAATAGGAGCAGGTTTGGGACAAGGAATGGCTACAGCTTATGCGGTTGAAGCAGTTTCAAGACAGCCTGAAGCAAAACAGGATATTATGCAGACTTTGATTATAGGACTTGCGATTACAGAGTCCACAGGGATTTATGCTTTAGTAATATCGTTCTTATTGATATTCTTGAAGGGATAGTCAAGATTAAATTATTGAAAATTATAAAAATTGAAATTCCGAAAAATATTTAAGGAGAAAAAGATGTCAGAAGGATCAAACTTAATAAATATAGATTTTACAATGGCTATCCAAATAATAAATTTTCTAATATTGGTGTATATTTTTTGGAAAGTTTTTGCAAAAAAAATTGAAAAAGTAATAGAAGAAAGAAAACATTTGGCTTTATCCGAAATGGAGATTGTAGAAAAGGAAAAAGAGAAACTTGAAGAGCAAAAAACCGCTTCGGAAAAATTGAAAAAAGAATCTAAAAGAAGAGCTAATGAAATTCTGATTAAAGCCGAAAGACAGGCTGATGAGAGAAAAGAGCAGATTATATCCACTGCAATGACAAATAGAGAAAGAATGATGATGAAAGCTGAAGCCGATATCGAAAAAATGAGGCAGAATGCTAAATTCGAACTTCAGAAAGAAGTCGGAGAAATGGCACTTGAGCTTGCAGAAAAAATTATAAAAGAAAATATAAAAGACAAAGAAGATGAAATAATCGATAATTTTATTGATGAAATAGGAGATTAATATTATGGACAAAAGCGGAATTGCTAAAAGATATGCTTCGGCTATTTATGATATAGCAAAGTCTTCCAATAAAATCAGCGAAATTCGTGAAGTTTTGAGTCTGATGATGGAAAAATACGAAGAAGAAGAAGAATTTAAAAAATATTTGTCCGATCCTGTTATAACAGTAGAGGAAAAAGAAGATTTTTTGAAAAGAGCCTTTGATTTTGTAAGTGAAGAAGCGTTGAGAATAGTTAATTACATAGTAAAAAAAGGAAGATTATCCTTAATTCCTTATATAAAAGAAGAATTTTTGAAAATATATTATACTGAAAATGATAAACTTCCGATAACTGCAATATTTGCTAAAGAGTTGTCCGAAGAGCAGAAAGATAAATTAATAAAAAAATTGGAATCAAAATATAAAAAAAAGGTAGTTTTGAATGTTAAAGTCGATGAAAGCCTTATAGGAGGCGGGATTGTCAAAATAAGAAATGAAGTTATAGACGGTTCTATAAAACATCAGATAGAGGCTTTGAAAAAAACGATCTAAAAATTGGAGGTGCTTTTTCTTGAGGATCAAACCAGAAGAAGTAAGTAAAATAATTCGTACAGAAATTGAAAATTATAAAAAAACTCTTGATATTTCCAATACAGGAACAGTACTGGAAGTAGGAGACGGAATAGCAAGAATATACGGACTTAATAATGCCATGTCGGGAGAGTTGCTTGAATTTGAGAACGGCACAACAGGAATGGTATTGAACTTGGAAGAAAATAATATAGGAGCCGTGATTTTCGGGGAAACAAGGGGAATAAAGGAAGGCGGAATTGTAAAAGGAACAGGAAAAATTGCTCAGGTTCCCGCAGGAGAAGAAATACTCGGAAGAGTAGTAAACTCACTGGGAGAACCTATAGACGGAAAAGGTTCGATAACTGCCGAAAAATATATGGATATTGAAAGTCCTGCTTACGGTATCATTGACAGAAAACCTGTAAGTGAACCTTTGCAGACAGGTATAAAAGCCATAGACGGAATGGTACCCATAGGTAGAGGACAGAGGGAGTTAATAATAGGCGACAGACAGACAGGAAAAACGGCAATAGCTATAGATGCAATAATAAATCAGAAATCAAATGACGTATATTGTATTTATGTTGCGATAGGTCAGAAGAGATCTACTGTTGCTCAGATTTATAAAAAGCTTGAAGAAGAAGGGGCTATGGAATATACTACAATAGTAGCGGCAACAGCTTCCGAAGCGGCACCTTTACAATACCTGGCACCTTATGCCGGAGTTGCAATGGCTGAATACTTTATGTTACAGGGAAAACATGTATTGATAGTATATGATGATCTATCCAAACACGCAGTGTCTTATAGAGAAATGTCGTTATTACTTAGAAGACCTCCGGGAAGGGAAGCATATCCGGGAGACGTATTCTATCTGCATTCGAGATTATTGGAAAGAGCGGCTAAATTAAGCGATGAATTGGGAGGCGGTTCGATTACTGCATTGCCTATCGTTGAAACAAAAGCGGGAGATATATCCGCTTATATTCCTACAAATGTTATATCTATAACAGACGGACAGATATTCCTTGAAACGGATTTGTTTAATTCAGGATTCAGACCGGCAATAAATCCGGGAGTATCAGTGTCTAGGGTTGGAGGAAGTGCACAAATAAAAGCAATGAAACAGGTTTCTTCAAAAGTGAAAATCGAGCTTGCCCAATATAACGAACTTCTGGCTTTTGCTCAATTCGGCTCTGATCTTGATAAAGCTACAAGGGATCAGTTAAACAGAGGAGCGAAAATAATGGAAGTGTTGAAACAGAAACAGTACAATCCATATAAAGTCGAAGAAGAAGTGGTATCGTTTTACTGTGTAACTAACGGATATTTCGATGATGTTCCTACTGAAAAAGTAAGTAATTTTGAACATGATTTGATAGACAGTTTGAGAACAAACAGTGAAATTTTGAATAAAATAAGAGAAGAAGAAAAATTGAACGATGAAGTGAAAAAAGAGCTGGATGAATATATAGTAGGCTATAAACAGGATTATGTATGGTAAGTAGGTGTGATGTATGGCTGCAAATATGAAAGAAATAAAAGAAAGAATCGATAGTGTAAGAAATACTAGTCAAATTACCAATGCAATGAATATAGTTTCATCTACGAAATTCAAAAGATTTCAGGAATTGACTTTGAAATCGAGAAGTTATTCGGATACTCTCGATATAGCCTTTGACAATCTTGTTGCCAGTTTGACGGGGAAAAAGCATGTTATATTTGACGGAAAGCCCGAAGTTGAAAGAATAGGAATTGTAATAATGACTTCGGACAGAGGACTTTGCGGAAGTTTTAACACAAATATGCTGAGAAGAATGGAAGAGATGATAAAAGACTTCAAAAAAGAAAATAAAGAAGTCAGTGTGATAACTATCGGTAAAAAAGCGAGAGATTACTGTAAAAGTAAGAATATATCCGTAGACAGTGAATATGTTCAGCTTATTCCTGAAACGATGTTTGAAAAAGCTAAGAGAATCAGTGAAGATATAGTTGAATTTTATTTGAATGATTTTTACGATGAAGTGTATTTACTATATTCAAAATTTGTTTCGGCAATAGAATACAATGTTCAGCTTGAAAAAATACTTCCTATAGAGAAAAAAGAAGGGCTTCCTACACAGGAATACATCTTTGAGCCTTCTGAAGACGAAGTGTTGAGAGCATTTATTCCTAAAGTTTTGAATATAAAACTGTATCAGGCTTTGCTTGAAAGCTCGGCGAGTGAACATTCTGCCAGAATGGGAGCGATGAGACAGGCAAATGATAATGCCGACGAAATGATAAAGAAATTGACAGTTCAATATAACAGAGAAAGACAGGGATAGATTACTCAGGAATTGTCCGAAATTGTCGGAGGCTCTGAAGCCTTAAAGTAGAAAAAGGAGGTTTATAACTTGGAAAATAAAGGAACACTGGTTCAGGTAATCGGACCGGTTGTAGATGTAAGATTTCCGGATAAATTGCCGGATATATACAATGCACTGGAAATACATACCGAAGACGGCAAAAAAATTGTTGCAGAAGTTCATTCTCACGTGGGAAATAACGTTGTGAGAGCGATTGCAATGTCGGGAACTGACGGATTGAGAAGAGGTATGGAAGTAATAGATAAAGAAGGACCTATTCAGGTGCCTGTGGGAAGAAAAACGTTAGGGAGAATATTTAACGTGCTTGGAGAAACTGTGGATGCCGGAGAGGAATTAATTCCTGATGCGGTAGATTCCATACATAAAGAAGCTCCTTCTTTTGAAAGTCAGGGAACTGATTCGGAAATTCTTGAAACAGGAATAAAAGTAGTGGACTTATTGGCTCCTTATCTTAAAGGAGGAAAAATAGGACTGTTTGGAGGAGCGGGAGTAGGAAAAACCGTTCTGATACAGGAACTTATCAATAATATTGCCAAAGGGCATGGAGGACTTTCGGTATTTGCAGGTGTCGGAGAAAGAACGAGAGAAGGTCGGGACTTGTATAACGAAATGAAAGAAAGCGGAGTTTTGAATAAAACTGCATTAGTTTACGGACAAATGAACGAGCCGCCGGGAGCAAGACTTAGAGTAGCTCTTACAGCACTTACTATGGCGGAATATTTCAGGGATAAAGAAGGACAAAACGTTCTATTGTTTATAGATAATATATTCAGATTTACTCAGGCAGGAGCGGAAGTGTCGGCATTGCTTGGAAGAATGCCTTCGGCAGTAGGATATCAGCCTAACCTTGCTACTGAAATGGGAACATTACAGGAAAGAATAACTTCCACAAGTTCGGGATCCATAACTTCTGTTCAGGCAGTATATGTACCGGCAGATGACTTGACAGATCCGGCACCGGCAACTACTTTTGCTCATTTGGATGCGACAACGGTATTATCAAGATCGATAGCATCTTTAGGTATTTATCCGGCAGTAGATCCTCTGGATTCCACATCGAGAATACTTGAGCCTGAAATAGTAGGAAACGAACACTATAAAGTTGCAAGGGAAACTCAGAGAGTATTGCAAAGATATAAAGAATTACAGGATATAATAGCAATATTGGGAATGGACGAACTGTCCGACGAAGATAAACTTATAGTAAACAGAGCCAGAAAAATACAAAGATTTTTCTCGCAACCGTTCTCTGTTGCGGAACAGTTTACCGGTATGAAAGGAAAATATGTACCTTTGAGAGAAACAATAAGAGGATTTAAGGAAATTCTTGAAGGATTACATGATGATTTACCTGAACAGGCATTCCTGTATGTAGGCGGTATAGACGAAGTTGTTGCAAAATCAAGAGAATTATTAGGAGAATAATTTATTAGGAGATAAAATATGGCTACGGAATTTATATTAAAAGCGGTAACCCCTGAAGGTCTTGTTTTTGAGAAACCCGTGCTTTTTGTAAAAGTGAGAACTGAAAACGGAGATATAGGAATTCTTGCAAAACATGCGAATTTTGTATCTTCGTTAGGTGCGGGAGAAATGCTTGTTCGGGAAAAAGACAATGTGGAAACTACATATTATCTCGAAGGCGGATTTTTAGAAGTGAGACAGGATAAAGTCGTAATTTTAGGTGAAGATATGATGGAGGCAAGCGGAGCCGAAGCTGTAAAACTTGCCAAGAAAGCTGCGATTGAACTTGCAAAACAGCATAAAATAAGAGAAGAACAGGATATTTTAGGAACTAAAAAACGAATACAGGAGAATTTGAGAAGAAAATAATCAAATTCAGAATTTTACATAAGTACAGTCAGTTAAATTAAGTAAAATAAAAATAAAAAATGGAGGCCGTGTATGAAATACTTGGATGAAATGACAAAGGAAGAATTGATAAACTGTGCTAAAAAAGAGAAAATATTTATGGGGTTGTCTTTCAATAAAGAAAAAATTATGAAAAAGCTTGAAAAAAAAGGCTATAAATATAGCCAAGCTTTTGGTGAAAATATTGAAAAAAATCATGAAACAGAAGAAAAGAAAAATATCATTGTAGAAAAAATAGAGGAATTTGCAGAAAAAGCAGCTGAAAAATTTGAGGAAATTAAAGAAGAATTTATCGACAGAAAAAGTCAAAATGAGGAAACTGCAATTCGTGAAGTAGAAGAAATTGATTTTTCAGTTGAAGGGATTTTTAATTACAGAACAAGAAGTTATTACAGAAATTATCCTAATAAAAAATTAATGAGAACATTCAGAAAGAAATACAGAAAATATAAAAGCGATTTTCAGGAAGAGTTTGATTTTAACTACAAAGGAATAGATGACGATCAGATAAGAAAAAGAGAAAAAGAAACTGAAATTAACAGATTGAAGTTTGCTAAAGGTGCAGAATACGACGGAGAATCCAAAGAAGATATTTATTTTGATAAAGCTCCTTTACCGGCTGCATACTTTGTAGACGAAGTTGTTTTGATGCCTAAAAATCCTACAACTCTTTATGTTTATTGGGAAATAAGGGATGATACTTTTGAAAAATTGTCAGAAAATAAAGACATAGTTGATAATATTGTTATAAAACTGTTCAAAGGCGGAAATGAGTATAAAAAAATAATAAGACATGAAAGAATAGGATCACACTATATAGGAGATGTGGATACGAATCAGAATTATGAAGTATTTATAGGTTATGAAGATAAATACGGAAATTTCTCTGAAGTGGCACATTCTTCGGAAGCAATAGCTCCGTCGGATAAATTGTCAAATAACCTTGATTTGGTATGGGGAACAGTTAAAGAAGATAAAAATACTAATCAGATAATAAAATATGTAAATAGCCCTGTTCCTACAGAGGAAAATCGTGAGTTTATAGAACTTATGAAAAATCCTGTTGCAGATGATGACGAGTTTACAGTAGAAGTATTGGAAAGACTCTTGAAAGTAGGAGCTTCGGAAAATCTTATAGAAAGAGAAGTAAGAAAAGCAAAGCCTGAAAAACTTATAATGACAGGGGTAAGAAGTTCTTAATTATTTGCATTGTTTACTTTTTTAAGAAAAAAATAGAAAAGAACATTTCATCTTCCTTTTTTCAAAATCGGAAAAATAGAAAATGAAATCATTTCATGTTGTAAAATTTGAATGTTGAATGAAATTATGGAGGCAAAAAAAGCCCTCATTTAAAATATTTAGGAGAAAAATGGCAAAACATAAAGATGAAAATGTTAAATTAGGAAGATTTATAAGTTATATACTAAGGCATCATCCTGAAGCTGTAAATCTGGAGTTGGATGAAAATGGCTGGGCAGATACCGAAGAACTTATAAATAAGATAAATCTTTCGGGTAGTGCAATAGATTTTGCTAAACTGAATGAAATTGTAAAAACCAACGATAAAAAAAGATATGAGTTCAGTGATGATTATAAAAAAATAAGGGCTTGTCAGGGACACAGTATAAATGTGAATTTGAATTTAAAGCCTGTAAAACCGCCTCAATATCTTTATCACGGTACTGCTCTGAAAAATGTAGAAATTATTAAAAAAGAAGGATTGAGAAAAATATCGAGGCAGTATGTTCATTTATCTATTGATTATGAAACTGCTTACAATGTAGGGAAAAGACACGGAAAACCTTATATAATAAAAGTCGAGTCAGGAAAAATGTATGATAACGGGCATGTATTTTATCTTTCAAAAAATAAAGTCTGGCTTAGTGAGGACATAAATAGTGAATATTTAATATTTGAATAATAATTTGAAATGTTAAAAAAAGTAATAAAATTAATACACACGATAGGTTATCTAAGTTTTTTATAAGAGACACAAAAGCATAAACAAAGCGGTAAACTCTATAATAATTAAGCGAATAAAAAAACGGGAGTAATATGAAAATAATTGTTTACGGTGCCGGAGTAATGGCTAATTATGTAAAAGAGGCTATTATAAATTCGGGAAATGAATTTGAGGGATTTGTTGATCCTTTGGGAAAAGGTAATTTTGAAACATTGAAAAATGAAAATAGGGATTATGATGCAATTATAGATTTTTCACATTTCAGTTTGTTGGAAGAAATACTGGAAGCGGGTATTCAAAAGGGAGTGCCTGTTTTGATAGCTACGACAGGTCACAGTAAAGAGCAAATCGAGAAAATAGAAAAAGCATCGGAGAAAATACCGATAATAAGAGCAACAAATACTTCCATAGGAGTAAATGTTCTGAACGAAATTACTGCCTATGCTACAAGGCTATTAAAAGGCTTTGACATAGAAGTGATAGAAAAACATCATAACAGAAAACTGGATGCTCCGAGCGGTACGGCAAACACTCTTATTGAAGTTATAAATGAAAATCTTGATGAGAAGTATGAAACTGTTTACGGAAGAGAAGGACACAAAAAAAGAACTGAAAAAGAAATCGGTGTTCATTCAATAAGAGCAGGAAATATAGTAGGAGAACATACTGTAATATATTCAAAAAATGATGAAATAATAGAAATAAAACATGAAGCATTATCAAGAAGAATATTTGCAGAAGGTGCTGTGAGAGCCGCAGTTTATTTAAAAGATAAAAAGCCGGGATTATACACGATGAAAGACGTGTTGAATATAAAATAAAGAAAAATATATGAAAGAATAAATAATGGAGGATATAATGACTGAGCTTGAAAAGTCGGAAGCAATAATAAAATTTATAGCAAGTGCCGAAAAAACAACACCGGTAGAACTTTATACGGACGAAGAAGTAGCAGATAAAGGTTTATGCAGAGTTATAGGAAAAGACGGACTTAAACTTATAATCGGAGATTGGAAAGATGTCGAAGAAGTTATTAAAAATAATAATTTGAAAAATTATTATTTGAAAAATGACAGAAGAAATTCGGGAGTTCCTATGCTTGATATAAAAAATATAAATGCAAGAATAGAGCCGGGAGCTATTATAAGGGATAAAGTTACGATAGGAGATAAAGCTGTCATTATGATGGGAGCTGTAATAAATATCGGAGCTGAAATCGGTGAAGGAACAATGATAGATATGAACGTGGTACTCGGCGGAAGGGCAAAAGTCGGTAAAAACTGTCATATCGGAGCAGGTGCTGTGTTAGCCGGAGTTATAGAGCCGCCTTCGGCAGATCCTGTAATTGTGGAAGATGATGTGGTAATAGGAGCAAATGCTGTTGTACTGGAAGGTGTAAAAATCGGAAAAGGCTCGGTTGTCGCAGCGGGAGCGGTAGTTACTGAAAATGTTCCTGAAAAAGTAGTTGTAGCGGGAATGCCTGCGAAAATTATAAAAAATGTGGACGATAAGACGGCTTCCAAAACGGGAATAGTTGAGGATTTAAGAAAATAATTTATAAATAAGTAAAAAAAATTAGGAGGATAAAATGAAAAAATTATTATTAGTATTAGGAATCTTGAGCATAAGTGCGTTGGGATTTGCCGATGCAAAATCGGATTTTGAAAATGCACAGAAATTGGCAGGGCAGAAAAAAATAAATGAAGCTGTGAAAGTTCTGGAAGGAGTTGCAAATTCTTCGGATAAAGCATATTCAGCAAAAGCAAGCTTTCAATTAGGAGCATATTATTTGCAAAATAATAATAAAGCAAATGCAAAAAAATATTTGACAATGGCATGGAACGGGTATGACGTGGCAAAAGAAGAAGCATTGGAAGCATCAAAATTATTGTATCTTGTTGCACTTCAGGAAAAAAATGTAAAAGACGCTGAAAAATATATAACTTGGGCAAATGATAAAACAGGCGGAAAAGATGTAGATGCTGTTTCAAGTTTAATAATATTCTATTTTGATAACAATATGCAATCAAAAGGTCAGGCAAAATATGCTGAAGCAAGCAGAAATACAAATAAAGAATTTACATCGGAGTTGAATTTCAACATAGGACAATATTACTTAGGAAAAAATAATACTGCACAAGCTAAAAAATACTTACAGGATTCTTACAATCAATCACCTAATGCAGTATTGCCTGCAGGATTTTTATTGGCACAAATAGCGTTATCTGAAAAAAACAATGCACAGGCTGAAAAAATCTTATTGGAAATGAACAGCAAAACAGGAAGTAAAGATGCTGAAGTGTTGGGAATGTTAGGTTCTTATTATTTACAGGTAAACAATTTGACTAAAGCTGAAGATTATTTGAAAAAATCGGCTGCAGCAAATAGAGATAACACAGATGCAAGATTATTATTATTGGCATTGTATGAATCTAAAAATGATACTGCAAAAGCAAATACAATGTACAATGAAATAAAATCTACAAAAGGAATAAATCAAAAGACATTAAATAAAGAAATCGGATTCTATTTTGCTCAATTAGGAAACGGTAATGCAGCTGAAAAATATTTGAAAAAATCTATAAATGAAGATAAAGATAACGAATCAAAATTGATATTGGGACAAGTTTATTACGGAATGGGTAAAAAAGCTGAAGCTGTTTCAATATTAAAAGAAGCTGTAAATAATAAAGTAAAAGGTGCTGCCGAAGTATTAAAACAGGTAGAATCAGGAAAATAAAAAACAGATAAAATAACTGAATGAAAAATTAAAAAGGGCGGTTTTGCTCTTTTTATTTTTTCAAAATTTTGTTATAATATACAACAGAAGGGAAGGTGAAATTAATTGAGGGGTTCGTTTTTATTAATTAAATCGGATAATAATTAAAAAACAGAAAAGCGAATTTATAAAAGGGATATTTATAAAATAAGGAGATGAAATGGCGAGAAAAAAAGCGGTAGAAGAAAAAGATGATAATAAAGTTCAGTCTGAAAAAGAAAGAGTTCTGAATTTGGCATTGACTCAGATTCAAAAAGAATTTGGTGAAGGTTCTATAATGAAACTCGGAGAAAATCAGAAAATGAACGTGAAATCCATATCTACAGGAAGTATAAATCTGGATATGGCGTTAGGTATAGGCGGAGTGCCGAGAGGAAGAATTATAGAGATTTACGGTGCCGAGTCATCAGGGAAAACAACATTGGCACTTCATGTAATAGCCGAAGCTCAAAAAGAAGGGGGAGTAGCTGCGTTTATAGATGCGGAACATGCTCTTGATCCTGTATATGCCAAAGCGTTGGGTGTAAATATAGACGAACTTTTGATTTCACAACCTGATACAGGAGAACAGGCCCTTGAAATAGCCGATATGCTCGTAAGAAGCGGAGCGATGGACGTTATAGTTGTGGATTCGGTTGCAGCACTTGTTCCCAAAGCCGAAATAGAAGGGGAAATGGGAGATCAGCAAATGGGACTGCAAGCAAGACTTATGTCCAAAGCACTCAGAAAATTGACTGCAAATATTTCAAAATCGAGTACGGTCATGATTTTCATAAATCAGATAAGAGAGAAAATCGGAGGATTTTCATTTACTCCGGGACCTCAAACTACTACTTCAGGGGGAAGAGCTTTGAAATTCTTCTCGACAGTAAGAATGGAGGTAAAAAGAGTAGGTTCGGTAAAACAGGGTGAAGAAGTTATAGGAAATGAAGTTCTTGTAAAAGTAACAAAAAACAAAGTAGCTCCTCCTTTTAAAGAAGCGAGATTTAACGTAATGTACGGAATGGGAATATCAAGAATAGGAGAAATACTTGATGCCGCATTGGAATTGGGAGTAGCTTCCAAAAGCGGTGCATGGTTCAGTTACGGCGATGAAAGACTCGGTCAGGGTAGAGTAAACGTGGAAAAAATGTTGCAGGAAAATAAAGAATTATACGAAAGAATGGAAAAAGACGTTCTTGATGCTATAAGACCTAAAACTGAAGAAGAAAAAGAGCCTGAAGTTGTAGAAACAGCAAAACCGAAAAAGGAAACCGCTAAAAAATCCGCAGCTAAAGCAGAAAAAGAAGAAGTGGAAATTGAAGAATGATAATAGAAAAGATACAAAAGAATAAATTGTATTTATCAACTGAAGAAATTATGGACGTAAGTCCGTTAATAAGACAAAAATACTGTTTAAAAGTAAATGACAATATTGAAAGCCTCTATGATGATATTTCATATGAGGCTTCTCTTGAAAAGGGAATATTTTTATTGTCACTAAAAGACAGGACAAAAAAAGAGCTTCAAATGAAATTAAATGAAAAATACCATAATGAAAAAATGGTCGAAAAAGCGGTATTAAAGTTAGCAGAATTGGGCTATATAGACGATCTTAATTATGCCGTGTCTTATATAAACAGCAGAAAATACGGTAAACAGAGGATAACATACAATCTTCTTCAAAAAGGAATAAGCAAGGAAAAAATAGAACAGGCATATATGGACATTCAGGAAGAATCGGAAAAAGATGTAGAAGATGAAAAGCTGAAAAAAGCGATTTTGAAAAATATAAAAAAAGAAGAAAAAAAACTCGTTCAATATCTTGTAAGACAGGGATTTGAGCTTGATAAAATATTCAGGAAATTAAAAGAATATAAAGATTTCGACGGATTTGAAAACTTTGAAGAATAGAAAGGGGAATATTATGAGAACATTATTTTACCATTTTATAATTGTAGGAACGTTTATTTACGGGACTATTGTTCATTATTGGTATTTATTACTGAATAAAGGAGAAAAAAGATACCGATATGTTTGTAAAGTGGGGAAAAATTGGGGAAAAAATCTTATTTGGGCTTCGGGAAGTCAAGTAAAAACTCTTTATAAAAACGGAAGTGAAGAAGAGATAAATAAAATAAGAGAAACAGGCGAAGCAGTGATTTTGATTTCCAATCATCAAAGTAATGTTGATATTCCTGCTCTTTTAGGTTATCTTCCGTTGGAATTTTCTTTTATTGCGAAAAAAGAAATGAAAAAATGGCCGATGATAGGTCGTTGGATGAGATCTTTCGACTGCATATTTTTGGACAGAAAAAATGTCCGTCAGGGAATGAAAGATATGAAAGAAGCCATATCGAAAATAAAAAATGGACATTCTTATGTTATATTTCCTGAAGGGAGCAGAAGTAAAGACGGAACAATAGGAGAATTTAAAAAAGGGAGCTTTAAACTGGCAACAGATACAGGAGCAAGAATAGTGCCTATAACTTTAGTAGGAACTTATGACGTACAAAACAGAAAAAGTTTAAAAATCACACCTAATAAAGATATAAAAATAATTGTAGATAAACCCCTTGATTTAAAGGAATTGTCAAAAGAAGAACAGAAAGAAGTTCATGAAATTGTAAATAACATAATAAAAAATAATTTTGAAGAGTATAAAAACAGATAAATCGGGAGAGGCAGTAAAATGAAAATAATTTTGGCAACAAAAAATGAAGGAAAAATAAAGGAATTTGAAAAACTGACAGAAGGAATGAATATAGAAGTATTGTCGATTTTGGATAATATAGATTTTCCTGATGTAGTGGAAGACGGGAAAACTTTTGAAGAAAATTCGGCAAAAAAAGCGAAAGAAATAGCAGAATATACAGGGATTACAACTGTTTCGGACGATTCGGGATTGTGCGTTGACACATTAAACGGCGAGCCGGGAATATATTCGGCAAGATATTCGGGAGAAAACGCAACTGATGAATCAAATATGGAAAAACTGTTGAAAAATTTATCAAATACTGAAAAAAAGAAAAGAAAAGCATATTTTGTGTCTGTTGTAAGTATTGCTTTTCCTGACGGGAGTGTGAAATCTTTCAGAGGAGAAACTGAAGGAGAAATTTTATTTCAAAAAGAAGGAAATAACGGATTCGGCTATGATCCGATATTTTACTCTTATGATTTGAAAAAATCTTTTGGAAATGCAACACCTGAGGAGAAAAAAAGCGTGAGTCATAGAGGAAGAGCTTTTCAAAAACTGAAAAAAGAAATTTTGGAGAAATTGTAGAGGAAGGAAATTAAAAAATGTTTTATGAAAAAGATAACCTGAAACTTCATTATAAAGTAATAGGAGAAGGTAAACCGATCATTTTACTACACGGATTAGCCTGTCATATGAAACTTATGGAAAATTGTATGGAACCTGTATTTAAAAATAAAAATTATAAAAGAATATATGTAGATTTACCAGAAATGGGAAAATCTGAAGTAAAGATGGATTTTCCAAGTTCGGACTTCATTCTGGAAAGTTTAATATCGTTTATTAAATTTATAACGGATGAGAATTTTTTATTGGTAGGAGAATCATATGGAGGATATATAGCCAGAGGAATTCTTGCTAAAATGCATGAAAGAGTAGATGGAATGCTGTTAGTTTGTCCTGTAGCAGTTCCCGAATACGGGAAAAGAGATTTACCTGTTAAAAATATTGAGATTTTTGACGAAAATTTTTTAGAAAAACTGGATAAAGAAGAAAGACGAAAATTTTCTGAACTTGCAGTAATTGCTGATGAAAGAACATACAAGAGATATGTCGAAGATATAAAAGAGGGAAATCAAGTTGCAAATATGGAATTTATAAAAAAATTGCTTGAAAAATATAAATTTTCTTTTGAGCCTGATGAACTTTTGAGGAAAATCAGATTTGAAAATCCTGTTTTATTTATTGCAGGACGACAGGATAATATTGTAGGTTACAGAGATTTAGGAAAATTGTCCGAAGATTATCCGAGAGGTTCTTATTCGGTAATTGATACAGCAGGTCATAATCTGCAGATAGAACAGCCTGAAATATTTGAGTGTCTTGTTAAGGACTGGATTAAAAGAGTGGAAATAAACTTAAAAAATTAAAATAAAAAAGAGGTTGCGAAAATAAAATTTCAAACAACCTCTTTTTGTATTCGTTATTTTACAAAATTTTCAAATTTTTCTGCATATTTAGCCGGAGTAAATTCAACTATTTCAAAGTCTGCCAATTCATTTTTATAAAAAGGATCTTCTTTTAAAATAGATTCCAATTCGTCTTTTGTAACATTGTGAGCTACTATTACTCCACCGACAGGAGGAGTTTGACGACCTGAAACAATGAACTTTCCTGCGTTGTAGTATTCATCTAAAAAATCAAGGTGTGCCGGACGAAATTTGACAACTTCATCCAACGGTTTTTTATAAGTCAATATTGCTACAAATATATTTTTCATGATTTTGAATTTTTCCTTTCAAAATAATATTTTTATTAGTACCAACCTCTTAATTTCATTGCTTTTGCAATTCTTTCAATACTTTTCATGTAAGAAGCGTTTCTTAAATCAGTTTTATACTTTTCCGATAAAGCCCATACTTCTTCAAAAGCTTTGGAAAGTAAAGCGTCTTCTTTTTGTTGTACTTCATCAAATTCCCAATAATAATTTTGAAGATTTTGTACCCATTCAAAATAGGAAACTGCAACTCCTCCGGAATTTGCAAGAATATCAGGAACTACAATAATTCCTTTTTTGAATAAAACTTCATCAGCCTCAGGTGTAGTAGGTCCGTTAGCTCCTTCAACAACAATTTTCGCTTTAATTCTGTCGGCATTTTCAGATGTAATCTGATTTTCCAATGCACAAGGAGCAAGTACGTCAACTTCAAGCTCAAGAAGTTCGCTATGAGGGATTTTTTTCCCGTATCCGTTATTTGTAACAAATTCTTTTTCTTCAACTTCTTTTATTATTTTTTCCATGTCTATTCCGTTTTCATTATAAAATGCAGTATCAACATTTGATATAGCGACTATTTTGGCACCGCTTTTATGAGCATAATAAGCTGTGTAAAAACCTACGTTTCCAAATCCCTGTACTGCAAAAGTTGCCCCTTTAATACTTTTTCCGATTTTTTCAAGTGCTTTTTTTGCTGAAAGATTTACTCCGTAACCTGTAGCTTCGGTTCTTGCAAGGGAGCCTCCGAATCCCAGAGGTTTACCTGTGAAAACTCCCGGAGTGGATTTTCCTGCGATTTTTTCATAAGAATCAATCATCCATGACATTATTTGTCCGTTAGTGTTTACGTCCGGAGCAGGAATGTCGACTTTTTCCCCGATTAAAGGAGAAATAGCTGCTGCATATGCTTTGGAGATTCTTTCCAATTCGGCTTGGGAATATTCTTTAGGATCGATAGTTATTCCGCCTTTCCCTCCTCCGTAAGGAATCCCGACTACAGAACATTTAAAAGTCATCCATGTGGATAATGCTTTTACTTCATCTCTTGTTACATTTTGGTGAAATCTGATTCCGCCTTTATAAGGCCCTACGGCATTGTTGTGCTGAGAACGGTATCCTGTAAAAGATTTTATTGTTCCGTCATCCATTTTTACAGAAAAAGATACTTCCAATACTCTCATAGGATTTTTTAAAATTTCATATACTGCAGGATCGGCATTCAATCTGTCACAAGCAGTTTTGATTTGTTTTTGTGCAATTTCAAAAGGGTTTAAAGTTTCTTTCGGCATAATTGTTTCTCCTTTCAAGTTTTTAAAATTTTTACCATAGTTATTTTATACTACAAAACAGCTATAAAATCAATGTTTTTTTGTGAAGTATATTCTATAAAGTGCTTTTTAAGTGAACTTTTCCCTACCCGTCAACTTTAAAATTTATCTTTTTTTTCGATCGATATTATGATAAAATTATTTTATAAAATTACAATATTTTTTTAAAGAAAGGGTGTTTTATATGATTATAAATAAAGTTAATGAAGTGAAAATTACAGAGAACATTAAAGTAGGTAACGGAAAGATGTTTCTTATAGCAGGACCATGCGTTATAGAATCGGAGGATCTTGTAAATGAAGTAGCGGCAAAAATGAAGGAAATAACCGATAAATTAGGGATACAGTATGTGTTTAAAGCATCTTTCGATAAGGCAAACAGATCTTCCATTTCGTCGTTTAGAGGACCGGGAATAGAAAAAGGCTTGGAAATATTGTCGAGAGTAAAAGAAAAATACGGAGTGGCATTGGCTACCGATATTCATGAACCTTGGCATTGTAAAGTGGCTGCGGAAGTGATAGATTTGCTTCAAATTCCGGCATTTTTATCAAGACAGACGGATCTACTTATAGCTGCGGGAGAAACAGGGAAAGCGGTCAATATAAAAAAGGGTCAGTTTTTGGCACCTTGGGATATGAAAAATGTTGTGAAAAAGTTTGAGGAAATAGGAAATAAAAATATAATGTTATGTGAAAGAGGAGCTTCGTTCGGATACAATAATCTTGTTGTGGATATGAGAGGATTGCTTGAAATGAGAAAATTCGGTTATCCCGTAGTTTTCGATGCGACACATTCGGTACAGATACCGGGAGGTCAAGGGGAAACGTCCGGAGGAAACAGCGTTTATGTTTATCCTTTGGCAAGAGCGGCACTGGCAGTAGGAGTAGACGGAATATTTGCTGAAGTCCATCCCGACCCTTCGGTTGCCAAATCTGACGGACCGAATATGCTGAAACTGGAAGATGTTGAAAATATCTTGAAACATTTGTTGAAATACGATGAATTAACTAAAGGATATTAAAAAATTATACAATAAATAAAGAAGGAGAAAGAATGAAATACAAAAATTTACTGAATGGGGAATGGAAAGAATCTGAAAAAGAGATAACTATATATTCGCCTATAAATGATGAGAAATTGGGAACAGTTCCCGCAATGACAAGGGAAGAAGTGGATTATGCAATGGAAACTGCGAAAATCGCTTTGGACAAATGGAAAAGCATGGCAGTAGTGGAAAGAGCAAATTATTTGTACAAAGCTGCGGAAATTTTGGAAAGAGATAAAGAAATAATCGGAGAAATATTGGCAAAAGAAGTTTCCAAAGGAATAAAAGCTGCAATAGGAGAAGTTACAAGAACGGCAGATTTAATAAGATATTCTGCAGAAGAAGGAATGAGAACTGTTGGAGAAATAGTTGAAGGAGGCAGTTTTGAGGCTGCGAGCAAAAATAAGATAGCTCTTGTAAGAAAAGAGCCGATGGGACTTGTACTTGCCATAGCTCCGTTTAACTACCCTGTAAATCTTTCGGCATCGAAAATAGCTCCGGCACTGATAGGAGGAAATGTAGTAATATTCAAGCCGCCTACACAAGGATCTATAAGCGGACTTCTTCTTGTGAAAGCATTTTATGAGGCAGGAATACCTGAAGGTGTTATAAATACTGTAACAGGAAAAGGTTCTGAAATAGGAGATTATCTGATAGGACATCCTTTAGTGGACTTTATAAACTTTACGGGAAGTACCCCTGTAGGAAAAAGAATAGGAGAACTGGCGGGAATGCGTCCGATTATGCTTGAACTGGGAGGAAAAGACGGTGCTATTGTACTGGATGATGCGGATTTGGAAAAAGCGGCAAAAGATATAGTGAGCGGAGCATTCAGCTATTCAGGACAAAGATGTACTGCGATAAAAAGAGTTCTTGTAATGGAAAATGCTGCAGATAGACTGGCGGAACTGATAACCGAAGAAGTAAAAAAACTGAAAGTAGGAGATCCTTTTGATAATGCCGATATAACACCATTGATAGATAACAGGGCTGCAGATTTTATAGAAGGATTGGTGATTGATGCGGAAGAAAAAGGAGCGAAACAGCTCACAGAATACAAGAGAGAGAGAAATCTGTTATGGCCTGTACTGTTTGACCATGTAACACTTGATATGAGAATAGCCTGGGAAGAGCCGTTCGGTCCTGTATTGCCGTTAATAAGAATAAAATCCATGAAAGAAGCTATAGAAATATGCAACGGTTCGGAATACGGGCTTCAAACATCGGTATTTACAAAGGATATAGTAAAAGCATTTGATATAGCAGGAAAGCTTGAAGTGGGAACTGTTCAGATAAATAACAAAACTCAAAGAGGACCTGACAATTTTCCTTTCTTGGGAATAAAAGGTTCAGGAGTAGGAGTTCAGGGAATAAAATACAGTATTCAAAGTATGACAAAAGTAAAATCCATAGTAATTGATTTATAATTAAATTCGGGATATAATAAAAATAAAATATAATGCAGGAGGATGAAAAATGAGTTCTAAATTATTACTTACTCCGGGACCTACAAATATACCGGAGAGATATTTGAAAATATTCGGAGAGGATATTATTCATCACAGAACACCTGAGTTTAGAAGAATATTAAAAGAGTCAAACGAAAACTTGAAAAAAGTATTCAAGACAAAAAATGATGTGGCTGTTATAACTTCTTCGGGAACAGGGGCTATGGAAGCTGCCATAGTGAACTTTTTTTCCGAAGGAGATAAAGTTATAGTTATAAATACGGGATATTTCGGAGAAAGATTCAGAAAAATATCGGAAATATACGGACTGAATGTAATAAATTTGGGCTATGAATTCGGTGACGGATATAAACTTGAAGATGTGAAAAAAGCATTAGCTGAAAATACTGATGTTAAGGGAATACTTGTAACTCACAGTGAAACTTCCGTAGGGATACTTAATGATGTAAAAGCATTGGGCGAATTGACAAAAGATACGGATATGCTGCTTGTTGTGGATACTATAAGCGGACTTGTGGCAAATGACTTTGATTTTGACGGATGGCATGTGGATGTGGCTATTGCGGGAAGTCAGAAAGCCTTTTTAATACCGCCGGGATTATCTTTCATAGCGATAAGCGATAAAGCGAAAAAAGCTATGGAAAAATCCGATTTACCGAAATACTATTTCAGTATAAAACAGTATCAGAAATATTTCGATGAATCATCGGAAACACCTTATACTCCTGCCATAGCGTTGATTCTTGCATTGCATGAGTCATTAAAAGACTTGATAAATAAAGGTATTGATACTACAATAAAAGAAAAATATGAGTTGAGAAAGCTGATTGAAGAAAAAGCTCAAAATTTAGGGTTCAATTTACTTGTAAAAGAAGAAAAAAACAGAACAAATACTTTAGTTTCGGTATATAGAGAAGGCGTTATTATAAAAGATATTATAAACGCATTGGAAGAACAGGGATATACAGTTACCGGAGGAAAAGGAAAATACGGGGAAAGTTTGATGAGAATAGGAATCTTAGGAGAAATAACAAAAGAACAGATAAACGATTTCTTTATCCTGTTTGAAAAAGAATTAAAAAAACAGTTAGGAGAATAGATGAAACCTTATTTATTTAAAATAGGAAAGTTTGAACTTAGAATATACAGTCTGATGTATATAATAGCTTTCCTTTCGGGAATATTTATAGCTTCAAAAGATGAAGTGGCTAAAAAAAGAGGAATAAAAGATAAAAAAATTATAGAAGATTTTGCTTTTTGGGCAATGATTTCAGGACTTATAGGAGCGAGATTGTATTATGTTTTCTTTAAATTCGGAGAATATGCAGGAGATCCCCTTTCTATATTCCAAGTATGGAAAGGAGGACTTGCGATACACGGCGGAATATTGGGAGGACTTATAGGCTCATATTTATACGCAAAGAAAAATAAGCTCAATATATGGGTGTTGACCGATATGGGAGTAGGACCTCTGCTTTTCGGACAGTTTTTAGGAAGATTTGGAAATCTGGCAAACGGTGAAATACATGGAGTTCCTACGTTTACTCCTTGGAGTGTTATTTTTTCAGGGAAATTCTCACAATGGTGGGCTTCTTATCAGTCAATGTCCCTTGAAATGCAGTCAAAATTTAAAGAACTTGTTCCGTGGGGACTGGTTTTTCCTAAAGATACTGCTGCAGGAATAGAGTTTCCTGATTATCCTTTACATCCGGCAATGCTTTATGAATCATTTTTAAATCTTATAGGGTTTTTGCTTCTTTGGTTTTATTTCAGAAAAAAGGAATATAATCCGGGAGTATTGAGTATGATTTATCTTATAATGTATGCTGTTATCAGATATTTTGTGAGTATGTTCAGAGCGGAAGATCTTATGGTTTACGGGATAAGGGCTCCGTATCTTATAAGTATCGTGATGTTGATAGGGGCATTTGCGGGAATTAAGTATTTTAATAGGAATAATAATAAAGTAAAAACAAATTAGGAGCTGAGAAAATTATTCGCTTATAATATAATTTTTATTGTGAAATTTTAAAAATAGAAAAAGGAGCTTTCAAATTAATTGAGCTCCTCTTTTATTTTCAAGTTATCTAAACAACCCTTTTTTATCCTGTTTTTTTATTATTTCGTCAAGTTTATTTTCAATACTTTCAAATTTAGCTTCAAGATTTTCTATTTTTGCTTGAAGAGTTTCGATATTTTCCTTGAAAAAATTGGAATTCTGTTCATTTATAAGTAAAACATTTTCCATAAAATTGTTATTTTTCTTTTGGATATTTTCGGTTTTTTCATTGATGTTTTCAGAAAAAGTGTTCATTTTTTCTTTCATATCAATGTTTGCTCTGCTTATATCCATAGTAAAATTTATCAATGATTTTTCGATAGAAGAAATTCGATCTCTTAAAAAATTATAGTCAAAATTTTTTAAAAGCTCATTGGAATTTTGTATTAACTGAAACATTTCCGTTAATTCTTTCAATTCGGGAATATTTATTTTTGCATTTTTATTATTAATATTTAAGTTTTCTTTTATAATATAGGTTTTATTTTTTTCTTTAATAACTTCTAGTTGTCCTTTTTCAATACGATTGTAAATAGTTCTCCTTGACACGTTTTTTTCTTTCATATACTCCTTTATTGACATCTTCACAATTATCACCTCTTGTATAGTATTATATATAAATTTTACGGGATAGTAAAGAAATTTTTTTATTTTAATTAGGGAAAAATATGAAATATCTTTCAAGGCGGTTAAAAAATCCGACAAAAAGTGGTATAATGATATAAAAATAAGTGAAAATACCGAAAGGAGCGTTTGAAATTAAATGAGAAACAATATTTATGTCGGGCTTGTTCATTATCCTGTATACAACAGAAATGGCGAAACTGTGGCTACATCAGTTACAAATTTCGATATACATGATATTTCGAGAACTTGCAGAACATACGACATAAAAAAATATTTTATTATAACTCCTGTGGATGCACAGCAGGAATTAACGAACAGAATAATCAACTACTGGGTCGAAGGCGACGGAATAGAATTTAATAAAAACAGAAATGAAGCTTTTGAAAATACTGATTTGGAGAATTCCGTACAGTCGGCTGCCGAAACGATTTTAAAAGCAGAAGGGAAAATGCCGAAAATTATAACAACATCGGCTAAAATCTTTCCGAACACCGTGTCATATGCGGAATTGGGAAAAGAGGTCATTGAAGATGAAAGTCCGTATCTGATTTTATTCGGAACAGGCTGGGGACTGACAGAGGAAATAATGGATATGTCCTATAAAATACTCGAGCCTGTAAGAGGCAAAACAAAATATAATCATTTATCGGTAAGAAGTGCTGTATCTATTATACTGGACAGATTACTCGGAGAAAATTAAAAAGAAAGGAACTGTTAAGAAAATGAGAAAAGGAAAAAAAGGATTGGCGGGAATAGTAGTAGTGAGCCACAGTAATAAGTTAGCTGAAGAAGTTATAAATTTTTCAAAAGTATTGCAACAGGCAGAATTTAATATTGAAAATGGCGGAAACGCCAATCAGGAAGTTTACGGAACAAATGCAGAAAATGTAAAAGAAGCTGTAAAAAAAGCTGATAACGGGAATGGAGTTTTGATTTTTGTAGATATGGGAAGCTCACTTTTTCATTCACTGAAAGCAATGGAAGAGCTTAAAGGAGAAATAGAAGTTGAAATAGCCGATGCTCCTTTAGTTGAAGGTGTAATTTCTGCCGTAGCGGCAAATTTTGACGGAATGACATTGAAAGAATTAAAGGAAATAGCCGAAGAAAGCCGAAATTTTAAAAAAATAAAAAATAAATAAGGGGATATAATGGAAAATCTTGTAAATATAGGAACGATAACAGGAACACATCATTTAACAGGAAATGTAAAAATAAATTCTATTTTTCAGGAAACGGATCTGATAATCGGAGAAAAAGTGTTACTTGAAAAAGAAGATAAAAAGAAAATTCTTACTGTAAAAAATATAAAACGTCTGAATGAAAAAAAAGTCATTGCGGAATTTGAAGAAATAAATAATATTGACTCTGCAAAAGAATTAAACGGATTTCAGATAAAAATAAGAAGAGATTTGCTGCCTGAAAAAAATGAGAAGGAATTTTACTTAAAGGATCTTTTAGGAGTGGAAGTTTTTGAAAAAAATGAAAAAATCGGAGAAATTGTTGATGTTATGGAAACTGCCGCACATAATATTCTGATTATAGAGGATGCCGTAAATAAAAAGGAAATTATGGTTCCTTTAGTAGATGAGTTTGTGAAAAATATTGATTTTGCAAATAATAAAATAGAAGTTGAACTAATAGAAGGAATGAGAGAATAAATGAAATTTACTGTTTTAACATTGTTTCCGGAGCTTTTTGAAATGTACCTTTCTCAAACGATTATTCAAAGGGCTGCAGATGCGGGAATTGTAAATTATGATATTGTAAATATTCGTGATTATAGCGGTAATAAGCATAATCAAATGGATGATATTCCTTTCGGCGGCGGAGCAGGAATGGTTCTGAAGCCCGAAGCATACTGGAATTTTTTCAATAAAAAATGTTCCGATACTGAAAAACCTTACGTAATATTTGTATCGCCCCAAGGGAAAACTCTCACTCACAAGAGAGTTACCGAACTGACAGAAAAGGAAAACATTGTAATAATTTCGGGAAGATATGAGGGTCTTGATCAGAGAGTTATTGATAAGTTTGTAGATGAGGAAATATCTGTCGGAGACTATGTGCTGAGTAGCGGAGATTTACCTGCTTTGATTGTCATGGATTCGATAATCAGGATAAAAGAAGGAGTCATAAAAAAGGAATCTTTTGAAACAGACTCTTTTTATAACGGATTGCTTGGATTTCCTCAATATACACGTCCTGTGGAAATAGACGGAATGAGCGTACCGGAAGTGCTTAGAAGCGGAAATCATGCTAAAATAAATGAGTACAGATATTTCAAATCTATTGAAAAAACTTCTGAAAACAGAAAAGATTTATTGGAAAAAAAACTGGAAAATGATGAAGAATTTAAAAAAATCTATCAAAAATTTTTGAAAAGTGAAAAAGGAAAGGATTGATAAAAATGATTTATGAATTGGACGGAGTTAAGCCGAAAATAACAGGAGAAGTATTTGTTGCTGAAAGTGCCGATGTTGCAGGGAATGTCGAGCTTAATGACGGAGTAAATATATGGTTCGGGGCAGTGTTAAGAGGAGATATAGAAAAAATAACAATAGGTAAAAACAGTAATGTTCAGGATAATTCCACAGTTCATACGGATTTCGGATTATCATGTATTGTAGGAGAAAATGTTACAGTAGGTCATAATGTGATACTTCACAGTTGTGAAATAGGAGATAATGTGATAGTAGGTATGGGAAGTACTGTTCTCAACGGGACAAAAATAGCTCCTAACTGTCTTATCGGTGCAAATTCTCTAGTTACACATAAGATTCCTTACGAAGAAGGAGTTCTCATTTTAGGAAGTCCTGCAAAAGTGATAAGAAAACTGACTGAAGAAGAACTCGAACACATAAAGAAAAATGCGGCACATTATGTGGAAAATGGGAAAAAGTTTGCTAAAACTTTAAAAAAGGTATTGTAAAAGGGAAAATATAAAAAAACGAAAAATCGAGATATTTTAAGAAAAACTAAAAATATTGTTTTAAATGGAAAAATTTCGGAGAGGGAGAGTTTTAAAAATACTTCACATCGTCTTATATCGACATCGTTAATATTGTTTTTTTTTGTTAAAATCCATGTGTAAAGAAAAATTGACAAAATTAATTAATATAATGGAGGTAAATAAGATGTTGGAAGTATTTTTATTTAATGTAACTGTAGGAGGACTTATATTGTCGGTAGCAGGAATGATAGGATTGGAACTTTCGGAGAATTTTAAGAAAGAATATAAAATCGTGAAAAGAAAAAATAAAAGTTCAAACGGTACAGGTAAAAAGAAACAAAGTCATATAAAAATAGCAAAAAATGAAGGAATAATTGACATAAGAATGAGTAAGTCGGCAGAAGAAGTAGCTTAGTATTATCTTCCTTTTTGTAAAAAAAGAAGTGAAAAAATTGACCGACTAAAATTTTACTAACTCGAAATGCTTTACTCTACTATAAAAACAACAAACTCGCTTCGGATTAAAAATCCTCGCTCAAACAGTTGTTTTTATAACGTTCCGTTTCATATTTCTCGAAGTAAAATTTTAATGTCGGGTAAATGGAAAATACATAGAATATTTCAATAACAATTAAAAATAATAATAAAAACCTTAAGTATGTAAAATCTGAATTGCCGATTTTTTGCTACTTTTTTTAAAAAGTAGACTAAGATTACTAACCTGAATACAAAGGATTAGCCTGTCGCACTGAATTTGCGTATATCTTTTTTAATTCAGAAAAGGCATTTTGTACATTATCGGGTATATCAATATGAGCGAGATAGTTTTTTCCTTTAGGACCGTAGCCGTTTTTGTCATCGGTTAATCTTGGGATTTCTCCCATTAAAAGAGTTATAAAATGATTTATATCCCACATTCCCGGTATATTTTTATCGTAAGTTAAATTGCCGTCTTTTTCAGATACTTTGACTGAATAAGTGGCAAAATTAATAATTTCGATTTTGTTTGAAACATATTTGCGAAGAGTGACATCCATACGAAGTTGCATTGTAGCGTCCTGGGATATAATAATGTTTTTAAAAAGAATTTTATGTTCATTAAGCAAATCAAGCATGTATGTTATATTGTTTCCGCAGTTTGTAGAACGGCATTCGAGCAGATCGGGTTTTAAATTATATCTATGTTCTAAATAATTTGAAAAAATTTCAGCTTCGGAAAGATTTTCAAAACTTTGAGTGTTAATTTCAGGAAAAAGTTCTTTTATTTTTCCTTTCAGTAAAGAAGTTGTGTGACCTATGCCGCCTACAATAATATATTTTTTGGCGACTTTATTTTGTATTGCCTGAGCGAGTACGTCTCCACCGCATAAAATTGTGCCCCCAAACAGAACCATAATATCTGCTTGGGAAAAGCCGTATTTTTTATTCAGTTCATATGAAGTTAATGCGGGAATATCTCTTTTCCCGCAAAACTCATTTAATATATTAATCCAATTCGGAATATTTTTATTCATAATAATTCTCCTGTTTTTTGACAGCTTAAATTTTAAGTAGACCGACTGTGCTTCTCACTTCTTCCATTTTTTTCTGTGCAATGGAACGTGCTTTAGAAGCCCCTTCTTTTAGAACATCATATACATAATCGATATTTTTTTCAAGTTTTTCACGTTTTTCTATAAAAGGATTGAAATAATCGATAAATTTTTCAAATAATTCGTTTTTAGCATGTCCGTAACCGTAATTTCCTTCGGAAAACTTTCTTTTCATTTCTTCAACTTCAGCTTCAGTTGCCAAAAGAGAATACAGTTTTGTTATGTTATTGTCAGGATTTTTAGGTTCTTCAAGAGGTGTAGAATCGGTAACAATACTCATAATCTGCTTTTTGATTTCTTTTTTCGGAATAAACATATTAATAACGTTTCCATAAGATTTACTCATTTTATCTCCGTCTATTCCCGGAACTACGGCAACATTTTCGACTATTTTTTCTTCCGGAAGTTTAAAAACTTCTTTTCCGTATGTTTCGTTGAATTTTATCGCAATATCTCTCGTAATTTCTACATGCTGCTTCTGATCTTTTCCCACAGGCACAACATCGGGATCATACATTAATATATCGGCAGCCATTAAAATGGGATAAGTAAATAATCCGACATTGGGTTTTATCCCTTTTGCGGTTTTGTCTTTGTAAGAATGAGCCCTTTCAAGCAATCCCATAGGAGCAACATTTGCAAGAATCCACGATAATTCTGTATGTTCGGGAATATCAGATTGTAAAAAAATTACAGATTTTTCCGGATCAAGTCCCAAAGCCAAATAATCCAAAATAGCATTTACAGTATTTTTTTTCAAATCTTCTCCTTTAGGTGAAGAAGTAAGTGCATGATAATTTGCCAAAAAATAAAATCCTTCATATTTGTCCTGAAATTCCACAAACTGTTTTATAGCACCGAAATAATTTCCTATATGTAAATTTCCGCTAGGCTGAATGCCTGATAAACTTCTCATAAAAAACCTCCATTATAAATTATATGAGGGCTTATTGCCACTCACATACTCCCGATATCTACGATTTAAACGACTTCGTTTATTCCGATAATGCGGGAAATTTTATTTTTATATTTCTAAGATATATGTAATTATTAAATTTTAAAAAATTATAACACTTTTATTTTAGATTTTCAACTCTTGACAATCAGAAATTTCGAGGCAAAATTATAATGTTATCGATAACATATGAGATTTGATAAGGATAATTAAACAAAAATAGTAAATATAAAGATAAATAATAACATTATGAAAATATTAAAATGTATAGAAAGATTACCGGATATAGTAAATTTTAGGGAGAAGATTGTATGAAGAAAAATATGACAATTAAAGATGTAGCTGAAAAATGCGGAGTTTCAACTCAAACTATTTCAAGAGTTATAAATGAAAGTGAGAATGTCAGCGAAAATACAAGACAATTTGTAAAAAAAAAGATAGAAGAATTGGGATATAAACCTAATTTATATGCTAAGAATCTAAGTAATCGAAAAACAAAAAATATACTTGTTTCAATAAGAAGAAGTAAAGGACATACTGCGACTATATGGACTAATATATTAGTGAGCGAGATCTTTGCTTATAATAAAGATAAGAATGTGTCGTTATTTATGGAACAATATTATAATGATGAAGATTTAAAAAATTCTTTATTAAACACATCTAACACATTTATTGACGGAGTGGTTATTTTTTATGAAAAGGAAAAAGATAAAAGAATTGAAATTCTGAAAAAAGAAAAGATACCTTTTATTGTTTTGGGAAAAAGTTATTCAGAAGAAAATATTTATGTGTCAAATGATGATTTTAATTCGGTTTTTAAAGCTACTGAATATTTATTCAGGAAAAATATTGAAAATATAGTTTTTATTACAGCCAATCCTACACCTATGAATATTGAAAGAAAAAATGGAATTATAGAGGCTTATCGAAATAATAATAAATCCTTGAAGAATTTGAGGGTTATGGAAAAAATGAAAAATCAGAAAGAAATATATAAATTAGTAAAAGAATTGGAAAATAAAAAGTCGTTACCTGAAGCATTTTTTGTTTCAGGAGATGAAAAAGCCATAGCTGTTTTAAAGGCTTTAAATGATTTGAAAATAAGGATTCCTGATGAAGTTTCAGTTTTAGGTTTGGATAATATTCCGATTTCCGAGTTTTTTTCTCCAGGTCTGACTACTTTAGCTTTAAATTATAAAAAAATATCGGAAAGAGTGTATGAGAAGTTAATTAATATGATTAACGGGATAAAAGAATATTCTGAAGAAATTCCCGGAGAAATAGTGGAAAGAGAAAGTGTAAGAAAATAGTAAAGTAAATATTCATAATTGAAAGGAGGAAAAAATTCAGAACAAAGATTTTAAAAGAAAAGTTTTTATTATCAAAATCATATTTTATTAAAGGAGAAGATGTAAATGAAAAAGAGGATTTTTGTTTTATTATTTTTAAGTTTAATCTTAGTAATTTCAGGATGTAGCGGTAATAAAGAAGAAAAGAAAGGCGGAAAAGTAAAACTGGTATTTTATTATCCGGTAAATGTAGGAGGTCCTGTTGCAAAGATTGTAGAGCAACTGACAAATGATTTTAATAAAGAGAATCCGGATATAGAAGTTGAAGCTGTTTATACAGGAAACTATGATGATACGGTAATAAAAATTCAAACTGCAGCTCAAGGAGGAAATCCGCCTGATTTGTTTGTGAGTCTTGCAACACAGAGATTTACAATGGCATCAAGTGAAATGGCAATGCCTTTGGATGAACTGATAGCTGAAGACGGTGAAGAAGGTAAAAAATATATAAATGATTTTTTGGAAAGTTTTATGGAAGATTCATATGTGGACGGAAAGATATATTCTATACCGTTTCAGAGAAGTACAATGGTTTTGTATTACAATAAAGATATTTTTAAAGAAGTAGGATTAGATCCTGAAAAAGCACCTGAAACTTGGGAAGAATTAGTTGAGATTGCCAAAAAAGTTACTAATGATAAAAGAAAAGGTGTGGGAATAGCATTAAATTCAGGCTCCGCACAATGGGCATTTACAGGATTTGCATTGGGAAACAGTGTTGACGGTAAAAATTTAATGAGTGATGACGGGAAAAAAGTATTCTTTAACACTCCTGAAAATATTGAAGCATTACAATTTTGGATAGACTTACAGAAAAAATACAAAGTTATGGCTGACGGTATTGTTCAATGGACAGATTTGCCTACTCAATTTTTGGCGGGAGAAGTTGTAATGATTTATCATACTACAGGAAATTTATCCAATATAGCTAAAAATGCCAAGTTTAATTACGGAGTAGCTTTTTTGCCAGGGCATAAAAGAAAAGGTGCACCCACAGGCGGAGGAAATTTCTATATCTCATCAGGAATATCCAAAGAAAAACAAAAAGCTGCATGGAAGTTTATAAAATATTTAACTACTCCTGAAAGAGCAGCTCAATGGAGCGTAGATACAGGATATGTGGCAACAAGAAAAAGTGCATTTGAAACTGATATAATGAAAAAATATTATCAGGAAAGACCTCAGGCTAAAGTTGCCTTCGAGCAGTTAAAATTTGCAAAACCTGAACTTACAACTTATAATGCAGCGGAAATATGGAGAATATTAAATGATAATATTCAATCTGCAATTACAGGAGAAAAATCTGCAAAAGATGCTTTGGATAATGCACAAAATCAGGCAACGGAAGTATTAAAAGATATTAATTAGTATTCTTGAAAAAGGAGAAAAAATGAATATAAAATTAAGCAGAAAGGTGAAAGAAAACATAACAGGTTTTCTTTTACTTCTACCCTCGATTATATTTATGACAGGATTTACAGTTTTACCGGTTTTTAAAAGTTTTTATTTGAGTTTTACTAAATATAATTTAGGAATGAAATCACCCAAATTGATAGGATTAAACAATTATATAGCTCTATTTAAAAGTGAACTTTTTTGGAAAGTGATGTATAACACAATCTTTTTTTCAATAATAACGGTTGTGCCGTCTATGATTTTAGGTTTAGCTTTGGCTTTTTTAGTGAATCGAAGAAGTAAAGCAGTAGGAATATTGAGAACAGTGTATTTTTATCCTGTTGTTATGCCTATGATTGCTGTTGCGAGTATATGGATGTTTATTTATATGGGAAAAAACGGACTTCTGGATCAATGGCTGTCTCATTTCGGATTTAAACCTTTAAATGTTTTGTCAAATAAAAATACAGTTTTACCTTTTATGGCAATAATGTATGTCTGGAAAGAATCGGGATACTTAATGATATTCTTCCTTGCCGGATTACAGGGAATATCCGAAGATTTATTTGAGTCTGCCCGAATAGACGGTGCAGGATTCTGGGTAATGTTAAAGAATATAACATTGCCTTTATTGAAACCTACAATGATCTTTGTTTCGACAATAGCATTGACAAACTGTTTCAAACTTGTGGATCATATAGTAATAATGACAGAAGGAGCTCCGAATAATGCGAGTACAATGTTATTATATTATATTTATCAGCAGGGATTTACAAATTTCAATTACGGTAAATCGTCGGCATTGACAGTAATAATGTTATTTTTACTTCTTTTTGTTTCATTGCCGAGATTTTTCAAGCAAGATAAAGAAGCATATTATAATTAATTCAGGAATGGAAAGGTTCAAAAATGAATATAATAAAAAAAGGAACAGATTCAGTTATTACGGTAATAGCTTTTGTCATAGCTTTTATATGGTTGATTCCTTTAATATGGATGATAGGAACAGCATTTACCGAGCCGTCTTTCAGTATGACATTATTTCCGAAAACGGGATTTACACTGAAAAATATAATATATGTATGGAATGCAGTACCTTTTAAGACATACTATATAAATACATTGATATTAGTAACAGTTACTTTTATAATTCAGATTTTTACTTCAACTATGGCTGCCTATGCTCTTGCAGTCATGGATTTAAAATGGGCAAAATATGTATTTATAATAATATTTATGCAGATAATTATACCTAATGATGTTTTGATAACACCTAATTTTATGACTTTAAAGGACTTGAATCTGATTAATACAAAACTGGGGATTATGATTCCATTTTTAGGAACGGCTTTCGGAATATTTTTGCTAAGGCAGCATTTTAAAACTATACCGAAATCTTTATCGGAAGCTGCACGAATAGACGGAGCAAATACTTGGCAAATAATATGGAAAATTTATATGCCTTGTGCAAAACCTGCATATTTATCATTCGGAGTAGTTTCTATAAGTTATCATTGGAATAATTATTTGTGGCCGTTAATTGTAACAAATTCTACACAAAACAGAACTTTAACAGTCGGATTGGCTTTATTTGCAAAATCCAAAGAGGCAACAATGCAGTGGGCAAATGTATGTGCTGCTACATTTATAATAGTATTCCCTTTAATTGTGATATTCTTTATTTTACAAAAAAGATTTATTAACAGCTTTATAAGCTCGGGGATAAAGGAATAGGAAGTGAAATTGATGAAAAAATTAAAATTTACGGGAATCGGATCGGCATTCAATCCGATTCTCGGTAATACAAATGCCTATTTTACTCATAATGACGATTTTTATTTAATAGATTGCGGTGAAAGTGTTTTTGGTAAAATATGGAATTTAAAAGAAATGACAGAAAGTAATAATATTTTTATTTTAATAACACATTTCCATTGTGATCATGTGGGAAGTTTAGGTTCGCTAATATCATATTTATATTTAAAGTTAGGAAAAGTTGCTTATGTAATCCATCCGAACAAAAAAATAATAGAATATTTGGATATAGTGGGCATAGAAAGAAAATTTTATGTATATGAAAAAGAATTGCCTGAAATATCCGAAATAAAAAATGATGTAATTGAAGTAAAACATGCGGATGATATGAAATGTTATGCTTATGAAATTATTTTTCCTGATGAAACAGTATACTATAGCGGAGATGCTGTTGAAATACCTGATAAAATATTACAAAAGTATTTTTCGGGAAAAATAAAGGAAATGTATCAGGATACATGTAGTTACGTCAGTGAAAATCCATCTCACGGAAATATATTTTATTTAGAAGAAATAATTCCTGTGGAAAAAAGAAAAAATGTTTACTGTATTCACTTGGATAAAGATTTTCGGGATATAATTCAGGAAAAAGGATTCGGTGTAATAGAAGATATTTAAACAGTTACTTATAAAGTTTAAAAATATTTAGAAAAGGAATTTATATTTAAAAAGATATAATTATAAAATTTTTTCTTAAAAATCAGAAATTTCGAGGCATAATGCACTTAGAAAGAAAATGCAATCAATTATATTTTAAGATAAAAATATATTATAAAGGAGACGCCGATAAAAAATCAAAATAAGGAAATGTAAAGAAAGGATAAATAAATGAGTTATTAAATAGAAAAATAAATGAAAAAGGAATATTAATAGCAGTTCATAGAGGTACTTCGGCAGGAAATATAGTTGAAAATACCATACCTGATTATACTGCCTCTGTTCAGTCGGGTGGAGATATGATTGAAGTGGATGTTATTAAGTCTACAGACGGTATTTATTATGCTTTTCATTACGGAAATGAAAAAAGACTCCTTGATAGAGATAAAAATATAAAAGAGATGCCTTCAGAAGAAATAGAAGAAAAAGAGTATATTAATTCTATCGGAGAAAGAACAGGCTATAAAGTGGAAAGATTGGACTCGATTTTGAAATATTTTGAAGGAAAAGATGTACTTATAAATATAGACAGAGCGTGGGAATATTTTGAAGAATTACTGACTTTTTTTGATAAATACAATGTAAAAAAACAATTGGTAATAAAAAGTTCTCCTAAAAAAGAGTTTCTTGATATTTTTGAAAAACATAACGTAAAATATATGTACATGCTGATAGTTAAAGATAAAAAAGAGATAGAAACGGCTTTGGAATATAATAATGTAAATATTGTAGGCTTTGAAATTATAGCAAAAGACGAAAAAGACGATTTTTTTGATGACGGGTTTATTAAAGAAATATAAGGTGAAGTTATGGATATAAAAAGAGTAGCAGAACATTGGCAAAAAATCAAAATATAAATGCTCTTATTTTAAACAGTGATTTTTATGCAGTGTTTGCAAAGAAAATTACAAATGAAATCGGGAAAAAAATTTATGTTGCAAGTTTTGACGGAACTTCTTTACTTAAAATGTCTTCGGGTAATATAATTCATATTAAACAACCTTTTGAAGAAATGAGAAAAGTAAGTGCGGAAACTCTTTTGAAGAAAATAAATCAGGAAAAATATCAGAAAAAAAGATATTTGAATTACGAATTAATTGATAAAGACTATCGAAATGAGGTTAAAGAAAAAGAAACATTTTAATAAAAAATATATTTTCCCGAAAATTTTCTCTTTTTGATTGAAAATTTTGAATAAATGGGGTAAACTATAATAATAAATAAAAAAGGGAATTTAAGGAGGGCATAATTCTATGAATTATTATGTAGGAATGGATCTGGGGGGCACAAATACAAAGATAGGGCTTGTAGATGAAGGGGGAAATATAATATTTACGACAATAGTTAAAACAGAATCTATGGAAGGATTTGAAAAAACTATTGAAAGACTGTCTAAAATATTGATAGAACAGGTTAAAGGAAGTAATATTAACTATGATGATGTAAAAGGAGTGGGATTGGGAGTTCCCGGACCTGTTGTCAATGAAAGAGTAGTAAAACTGTGGGCGAATTTCCCATGGCCGAAAGAAGTGGATTTGGCAGGAGAATTTGAAAAACACTTAAACAGAAAAGTAAAAGTGGATAATGATGTCAATGTTATAACTTTAGGAGAAATGTGGAAAGGAGCTGCACAGGGCTATAAACATGTTCTCGGACTTGCGATAGGAACAGGAATAGGCGGCGGAATTATTGTTGATACAAGGCTTGTGAGCGGTAAAAACGGTGGCGGCGGAGAAGTCGGACATACAAAAGTGGAAAAAGACGGAAAACTTTGCGGATGCGGACAAAACGGTTGCTGGGAGGCTTATGCTTCGGCAACAGGGCTTATAAGAGAAGCAAAAAGCAGGCTGACAGTACATAAAAACAATAAACTTTATGAGAAAATAACTTCTATGGGAAGAGAACTGGAAGCAAAAGATATATTTGATGCTGCCAAAGAAGGCGATGAATTTTCGCTAAATCTGGTCGAATACGAAGCTGAATACATTGCATTGGGATTAGGAAATCTTTTAAATGTACTTGATCCTGAAATAATAGTAATCGGTGGCGGAGTAGCTCTTGCGGGAGATATTCTCTTTGACAGAATAAATGAAAAACTTCATAAATATGCTTTGTCTTCAACTATTGAAGGACTTAAAATATTACCTGCACAATTAGGAAATGATGCGGGAATAATAGGTGCGGCATATTTAGGTATGAACTAATTTAGGAGGAAAATTTTATCGTGGACACGACGACCGGAAGCAATATATTTTTACAATTTTTAATAATAATAGTTTTGACTGGAATAAATGCTTTTTTTTCCGGAGCTGAAATGGCAATAGTTTCGATTAATAAAAATAAACTGAAGATGTTAGTGGAAGAAGGGAATAAAAAGGCCATTCTTCTTGAAAATCTTTTGAAAGAACCGAGTAAATTTTTATCGACAATACAGGTCGGTATCACTCTTGCGGGATTTTTTGCATCGGCATCGGCAGCTACGGGATTGGCACAATATCTGTCATTATATATGAAAAAAGTGCATATTCCATACAGTAATCAGCTTTCGATGATACTTATAACTCTTGTATTGTCTTATATTACATTGGTTTTCGGAGAACTTATTCCTAAGAGAATAGCACTCAGATCATCGGAAAAAATGGCTCTTTCATCAGTGAATGTGATAGTTTTTGTTTCCAAAGTATTTTCTCCTTTTGTAAAAATTTTGACATTATCTACAAATTCTGTTTTAACGATTTTGAAAATGAAGGAAGACAATCTTGAAGAACAGGTATCCAAAGAAGAAATCAGATCCCTTGTGGAAGTGGGAAGAGAACACGGAATTATAAACGAATCGGAAAAAGAGATGATAGAAAATATAATCGAATTTGATGAAAAAATTGCAAGAGAAATAATGATACCGAGAACAAAAGTATTTTTAATAGATAAAGATATTTCTGTAAAGGAACTTTTTGAAAAGAAAGAAACAGGAAAATATTCAAGAATACCTGTCTATGAAAAGGAAGCTGATAATATAGTCGGCGTACTTCATATGAAAGACTTGATGATGGAAGCCTATAAACAGGGATTTGAAAATATAAAAATAGAGGATATTATTCAGGAGGCTTACTTTGTTCCGGAAACTAAAAATGTAAATGAACTTTTTAATGAACTTCAAATAGAAAAAAAACATATTGCCATACTTATTGATGAATATGGAGGATTTTCAGGAATAGTTACTCTGGAAGATTTGATAGAGGAAGTTATGGGAAATATATCCGACGAATTTGACGATGAAGATTATTCAATAAAAAAACTGGCTTTGAATAAATATCTGATAAGTGGAGAACTGTCTTTGAATGATATAAACGATTACTTCCATATAGAGTTGGAATCCAAGCATTACGATACTTTGAGCGGTTTACTTATAGAGCATTTAGGTTATATTCCCGAAGATGATCAGGAAATAGAGCCTATAGTGATTGATGATATTATATTTAAGCCCCAAAGAGTAAAGGATAAAAAAATAGAAAGGATATTGGTAACATTCAATAAAGAGAAAAAATGACATTAGAAGATATTATTATGAGAATTTTAGTGGCGGGGATAATAGGAGCTTTAATAGGAAATGAAAGAAAGAAAAGCGGAAAGCCTGCAGGGATAGCTACTCACTGTGTAGTGTGTCTGGGGGCTGCTTTACTTGCAATGATACAAAGTAAAATAGACGAAAATATATTAAAAGCCGTTGCGGTAAATCCTAAAATAATAGGTGCTTTTAAAGTCGATACTGCCAGAATACCTGCACAAATCGTTTCAGGAGTAGGATTTTTAGGTGGAGGAGTTATATTGCACTCGAAAAATACCATATCAGGAATAACTACTGCAGCAACTATATGGATAACTGCAGGATTGGGAATGGGAGCAGGATTCGGATATTTTGAAATAGTAATTCCTACAGCGATATTTCTGTTGGGAGCTTTATACGTCTTAAAGGGACATGGATTGTTTTCGGAAATTGAAGAAAATCATCATTCTGAGGATAAAACCAATAACAGTACAGACGATAAAAAGTAACTTTGGTAAAAATACAGGAAGGAGAATAAATGAGCATAAGAAGAAAAGCTTTATTAATAAATATTTTTATGATAATCGGGCTTTCGATTTTACTGGGTATAGTAATATTTATTATGTTTTTTGTATTGCAAAAAGAATACTCAATAATTGATTATTTATTATTTGCTGGAGTATTTTTAATAATAGACAGAATCATAACAAAAATACAGAAAAAAATGTGGTTTCGACTTTACAGTAAATATATGAATGTTTTAAACGAAGAACTTGATCCTGAAAAATTTATAAAACTTACTGAATCAGAATATAGCGAAAATAGAAACAGACGTTACAGAAATTATATGAGGATGAATTTTTGTGCTGGATATTCTTCTTTGGGAGAATTTGAAAAAGCCTATGAATATCTTTCGGAAATAGATTTTTCAAAAAGAAATGCTTTCAGAAAACAGGATATGATTATGTATTATTTTAATAAGGCTTTATTACTGGATAGTTTGGAAAGAGAAGAGGAAGCAAAAGAAGTATACGAAAAAAATCTTCTGAATGAAAAAAAGAAATTTACAAATAATAAAAAAATTAATGAAATAAATGCTCTTATCGACAGTTTGGAAGGATTTCTATTTTATAAAGATGATAATGAAAAAATGATAGAAATTCTTTCCAAAATATTAAGAGAAATTAAAGTGAAGAGATATGTTATAGCAATGAAACATGAACTTGCCGTGTGTAAAGAAAGGATAGGAGAAATTAAGGAAGCGAAGAGTCTGTACGAGGAAGTTGTGAGAGAAGGGAATAAGCTATATATAGTGAACGAGGCACGAAAAAAACTTGAAATTCTTTCATAACGCTCACTGACGTATTTTTTATGTTATATATGTTATAAAATTTGAATGTTGATAAATATTAAAGATTTTAAATGCGAGGAGGTCTATTAACCTCCTCATTTACTTATACTGTCATTTATGGCTTCCCAAACTTTGTTATTTTTATAAGGAACACTTTCCTGAACCCAGTACCACCAAAAATAACCGCCAATATAGTTTTTTACATATTTAGGCATGGTATAATAATGACGTGCCTTTTTAACTTTGCTCACAATTCCGGCACCCTTTTTTGTGCTTCCGCATTCTCCTATTCCCAATTTGGAATTGGGAAAAATAGCTTCCAAATCTTCAAATACTTTTTTCCATTCAGGCTGATAGCCGTTATTGTCGTCTTCGTAATAGCTGACGAGAACATAATCCAGATTGTTTTTCATATCTGACGGAATATATCTTTCAAGCCAATCATTCATAGGGATTTTTTGCTCTCCCGGAGCAAAGTAATAACTTGTAAGAGCTGTTTTGCCGTTGTTATTACGGATATATTTATAAGCAGAATAGACCTTTTCGGATATCAGTTTTGGATTATTTCCGAGCCAGTTTTCTCCGTTTACTTCATTTCCTATTTCCCAAATGTCGGTATATTCTGATAATGTTTCATATGAGTCTTTAAATCTTTTAAGATAACTTGAAACACTGTATTTTTTCATTTCATAAGAATCGACAGGAGTAGCCATAATATAAGCAACTTTATGTATTTTTGAAAAAAGTTCTTTATATTCTTGCGGAGAAATGTCTTTTGACATAACAATACGGACTGTAGGTTTTACAGACATTGCTTTAATTGCTTCGATTATCTGTTCTGTCTTGATTTTTCCTTGCCAGCTGTCATCTACGGTAATTCCGTAAATATAAGATGATAACGGAACTGTTTTTTGACCGTAAGATAATGAAAAGACAGAAATAAATAAAATAACTAAGATATAAAATTTTTTGATTTTTCCGATCAATGTACTTCCCTCCTTTAAAAAAGTTTGAATTTATTATATAATAGATTAATTAAATTTCAGTATAAATAAGAAAAAATTTTTTGTGAAGAAAAAATAAAATGCAAAAAATTATTGACAAAAAACGATTACTATTGTAAACTATTTATATAAATTACAAATGTAGTCGTTTTTTTATTGAAAGTAAAACTATGAAAACAAATAAGTATTAAGTTTATTTATGCAGAAGGAGTGAAAAGACAATGGAAGAAAACAATAATTGCCATATAACAGGAGCAGAATGGGAAATAATGAGAGTTGTCTGGGCAAATGAAGAAGTAACAAGTAAATTTGTTTCACAGATTTTAGGGGGAAAAATGCAGTGGAAACATACAACTGTAAAGACTTTATTAAATCGGCTTTTGGAAAAAAATGTGTTGAAAAAAAGGGAAAACGGTAATAAATATATTTACTATACAGAATACAATGAACATGAAATAGCCGGAAAATATGTTACCGAAACTTTTGACAGAATTTGTAAAACGAAACTCGGAGAAATGATAAAAGAGCTTATAGAAAAAAATCTTTTAAGTCGAAATGATTTGGAAAGTATTGAAAAAGTCGTAAAAGAAAAGAAAAAAAATGCTCCCGAAAAAATAAAATGTATGTGTATTGAAGGACAGTGCAACTGTTCTGAGCATACAAAAAATAAACATTATGAGGGAAATAACTGTTGTGAGGATAATTAGTTGAGTTATAAAAAGAACTGTAAAAAATAAAAAACAGGAGGAAAAACATGAAAGAAAGTATTTACAGTGTTACAGGTATGAGTTGTGCAGCTTGTGCAAAAACTGTAGAAAATGCACTTAATAAAAATGAAGATATAGAAGCTCATGTAAATATAGCTACTGAAAAAGTAAATATAAAATATAATGAAAAAAAATATGATTTTGAAAAAATAAAGAAAATAGTAGAAAGCTCAGGATACGGATTAATTGAAACATTAAGTGAAGATGAAAAAATACAGATATATGAAAATAAAATAAAAAGTCTAAGAAACAGACTTATTTTGTCAGTTATATTTATTATTCCTTTATTTTATATTTCTATGGGACATATGGTCGGAATTTCCTTACCGGATATTGTAAATCCTGAGAAAAATGCTTTAATTTATGCAGTAGTTCAGTTATTGGTAACATTACCCATAGTATATGCAGGAAGAGATTTTTTTATTCACGGATTTAAAAATCTTTTGAGAAAATCTCCGACTATGGACTCTCTTATTGCCATAGGCTCTTCGGCGGCAATACTTTACAGCCTGTATGCTACATATATGATAATAGCTGCAGATCCCGAATATCATATGAATCTTTATTATGAGTCTGCAGGAACTATTATAACATTGATTTTACTTGGGAAACTCCTTGAAGCAAGAACAAAAGGTCAGACTTCTTCAGCAATAAAAAAATTAATAGGATTACAGCCGAAAAAGGCCAAAATTATTGAAAACGGTCAGGAAAAAGAAGTGTTAATAGAAAATATAAAAACAGGAAATATAATTATTGTAAAACCCGGAGAGAAAATACCTGTGGACGGAAGAATAATAAAGGGGAGTACTTCTGTAGACGAGTCCGTGATTACGGGAGAGAGTATTCCTGTGACTAAAAACGAAGGGGATAAAGTCATAGGAGGAAGTATAAACAAAAACGGAAGTATAGAATTTGAGGCTACGGAAGTAGGTAAAGATACAGTTCTTTCTCAAATAATAAGACTTGTGGAAGAAGCACAAGGCTCAAAAGCTCCTATTTCAAGAATGGCAGATATTGTAGCAGGATATTTTGTTCCGGTGGTTATATTTATTGCAGTTGTAACAGGGTTAGTCTGGTATATAGGTGGAGCAGGATTGACAACAGCACTTACTTTCTTTATATCTGTTCTTGTAATAGCCTGTCCGTGTGCATTGGGACTTGCTACGCCTACATCAATAATGGTCGGAACGGGAAAAGGGGCTGAAAAAGGGATTCTTATTAAAAGCGGGGAAGCCCTTGAAACTGTATATAAGATAAAAACGGTAGTGTTGGATAAAACGGGGACGATAACAAAAGGAAAGCCTATGCTTACAGATTTGAAAGTATACGGAAACTATAATGAAAATGAGATTTTAAAATTGGCTGCAAGTGCTGAAAATAAGTCCGAACATCCGTTGGCTGAAGCTATAGTAAATAAATCCGAAGAAAAAAATATAGAATTTGAAAAATGTGGAAAATTCAGAGCAATGCCGGGATACGGTATAAGAGCCGAAATAGATGGAAAAGAAATACAAATAGGAAACAGAAAACTAATGGCTTCAAAAAAAATTGATATACATCAAGCAGAAAAAGATTATGAAATTTTATCAGGCGAAGGAAAAACTCCAATGTTTATTTCCGTAAATAACGAACTTGCAGGGTTGGCGGCAGTTGCCGATGTAATAAAAGATACAAGTAAAGAAGCAGTGGAAAGATTTCATAAATTGGGACTGGAAGTTATAATGCTTACAGGAGATAATGAAAAAACGGCGAAGCATATAGCTAAAGAAGTAGTTATAGATAAAGTAATTGCGGAAATTCTTCCTTTTCAGAAGTCCGAAGAAATTAAGAAAATCCAATCTCAAGGAAAATTTGTGGCAATGGTCGGAGACGGAATAAATGATTCGCCGGCATTGGCACAGGCAAATGTAGGAATTGCAATAGGAAGCGGTACGGATATAGCAATAGAGTCAGCAGATATAGTATTGATAAGAAGTGATTTGAAAGATGTAGCCGAAGCAATAGAATTAAGTAAAGCAACGATTACAAATATTAAAGAAAATCTGTTTTGGGCATTTTTCTATAACATAATAGGAATTCCTTTTGCAGCCGGTATTTTCTATGCGTTTTTCAATGGACCTAAACTTGATCCGATGATTGCGGCTTTTGCAATGTCTTTAAGCTCAGTATCTGTGCTGCTGAATGCTTTGAGACTGAAACTAAGATAGATTTAAAAAAGAGCAGTTTGAAACAGAATTTTTTCTATTTCTACGGCTCTTTTTAAATTTTCAGGAAAATAATACTTGAAACAATAGCAGTAAATTTTGAATCAAAACAGCTGATTTATTATTTCTATTTTCTATTATTGTAATCTTCTTCAATTTCTTTTTTCCAGGTATCTTTTAATTCATTTCCTGAACGGATTTCCATGATAGCTTCATTTAAAACTTTATAGTTATTCTGCGTTCCCTGACTGTCAGATTTGTAATTTGCAGCTTTTGAAGATTCTATTCCGAAACTTTCTGCAGTTCCTATGGCATCAATGTTGGCACCTAAAAACAGAAATTCCCATTTGTCTTTCTTTTTTTGAGTTTCAATTAAATTTTTTACTGCAGTGACCGAATATTCTTTACTTGCATTCTCCATTCCGTCGGTAATTATTATAAACAGTACTTTTTTTGATTTTTCTTTTCCTAGCTTATTCTGATCAGCTTTTACTTTGGCAACAGTTTTTCCTATTGCATCCAAGAGAGCTGTGCTGCCTCTTACATAATAATCTTTATCAGTTATCGGTTTTACTTTTGAAATAGAAATTCTGTCGTGTAATAGTTCGTACTGATCATCAAATAAAACAGTAGTTACATAAACTTCTCCTTTTTCTTCTTTTTTCTGTCTGTTAAGCATTGAATTATAGCCGCCGATAGTGTCGGATTCGAGTCCTCCCATTGAACCGCTTCTGTCCATTATAAATACAAGTTCCATACTCTCACCACCTTTCATTTTTTGAGTTGCAAAAATTTCTGTTGAAAAAGTCAGTATTCCTAATAGTATAAAAATTCCCGGTAAAATTCTTTTCATAATATACCTCCTATTCTATCTTAGTTTTTCGGGATTTTGATTAAGTTTTTTTGTATAATTCATTATATACTATAAAACTTAAAATAAAATGAAAAAATATAAATAATATTTTAAATAAAAAATTTTGAAATTATATTGAAAAAAAATTCTAAATATTGTAAAATAATAAAAATAATGCGAGTGTGGTGGAACGGTAGACACGCTATCTTGAGGGGGTAGTGGCAAAAGCTGTACGGGTTCAAATCCCGTCACTCGCACCACTTTAAAAATCTAATATAATACAAAAATTTGAAATTACAGAAAATAAATTTCGGAAAAGAATAAAAAAGCAGTGTCTATTGATACTCTTTTTTTGTCAATATAGTAATCAAAATTATAGTGCAGTTTTCGATTGTTGATTTTCGTTTGACTTTTTTCTGTTTTATGTTATAATATTTTTGTAAAACCCTAATGGGAACTTGTAGAATTGAATTAAAAACTTGCGAATGAAGGCTGGTATTTTCCAGTCTTTTTTATTCCTAAGGAAAGTAAATTTAAATTTAATGATTAAATAAATGATTAGAAATCAAATTCAATGATATGTTTTGCAAATTATATAAGAGGCGTAAGCCTCTTTATTATCTTTTTATCAAAAAAAATGTATGACAAAATATCCAACATAGTTGGATTAAAAAGATTTAATAATATCTTTTAGGTTTGGGATATAAATAATGATAAAATTCCCATACAATCATTCTAATGTTACATATAGGACAATAGAAAGGATTTATACCGAAAGTTTTAAATGTTTGTCTTTGATAAAAAGAAAATTTATTAGGGACAATATTCTTCTTAAAAGGAATAACAGCTCTTTTTAGCTTATTGGAAATATGTCTTGCATATAGTCCATATCTATTAACCATTTTAAAATTTTTAGGAGGTACATGGATTAAAATTTGGGAAATAAATTTTTGAATAGGCATAGTAATAAATGTTTTTTGTTTATCATTAGCTAAATCATTGTAAAAGAAAGTAACTTCATTGTCAGTAATATCAGTAATTTTATACTCAGCAATAGGAGAACGTGCAAGATATCGACCTAAGTATTTGATAATACCTTTGGTGTTATTGACATCACCGCTTCTGACATTAAAAAAGAATCTTGCATTTTGACTATATAGCTTATTGACAGTAATTTTAGCTAATCTTTTAATTTTTTGATTAGGATAGTTCCCCTTAGAAATAATATCAAGGACGTGATATTTCCATTGAGCTGCAATAGTATCAACATTAAAGTATTCAAGTTTTTTAAAATCAAAATTTTTATTAAATCCTCCGAGAGAAACGATAGCGTGAATATGAGGATTCCATTTTAAATCACGCCCGAAAGTATGAATAACAGAAATAAGACCATAATGAAGAATATCAGAATCAGTGAAGTAATATTTAGAAGATTTGGAAATTTTATTAATTCTTTTATTCTTTTTAGAAATATTCTGCATGCTTTAGGAATAGTAAAAAGAACATGTCTGTGAGGAATGTTTAGAATATGTTTATGAATATTATCAGTCCAAAGTTGCGAATATTTGTAACCGCAAGAAGGACAGAGTCTGGATTTACAGGAAAGAGGGAATTTGTAAGTAATAGGACAGTTAGGGCATTTGAAAGAAACAAAGCCTTTGGATAAATCTCTACAAGCAAGAAATTTAGAGATAGAAAATTTAATATATTGAAGGTGTTTAGGGTTAAGATAATTTTTCTTGCAAAAGTTTAAAGAATTTAGTACAATGTTTTTATTACTGAAGATAGTTTTCAGTTTATTTTGTATAAAGTGTTTACTAGTCATAAATACAGTATACAAAAAAATCAGCCGAATTTCAATTCGGCTTTTTTTAGTATAATTATTTTATCGGGTCGCAAGCCTGGAATTCAATTTTACAAGGAGGGAATATGAAATTATTGTTTTGGGTTATTGTATCGTTTTTATTGATACAATATTTCCTACTTTAGTTTTATTCCCTCAACCCTGCGGGGTAATTTTTAATTATATTATTTGAAAATTTTCAGAAAAAACAAAAAATACAGCTGAAAAGAATAAAAAATATTGATAAATTCTGAAAGAAGAGTAAAATTTAATATAATAATAAAAATTTTAAATTGTATAAAAATTGAAATAGATAAATTATTCAATGTTTTAAATTTATAGTAAGAAATAATAATGTTTTAGGAAGAGGAGAAAATATATGAAATAAATTATACTAATAATTAAGGAGATTTAATGAAAAAGTATGGGGAACAGATAAAATTGCTAATTATATTTCAAGTAATTAAAACAGTTTTAGCTTTTGTTTTAGATTACAGATATTTAAACTGGGTTACAATATTCGGTATTCTGATTTTTTATATAATCTCGGAAATTTTGAAAAATAAACGTATGGTGTACTGTTATTACTGTTTTTTGTTTTATGAATTTTCGGGATTATCAATGATTTATTTATTATCATACAAATATGAGTATACATGGGAAATTACTACAACAATTATCATTATGATATTTTCGGAATTAAGATTTAAAAAATTAATCAAATTTATGAAAAAAAGCAGCAAAGGAAAAAAAATAGAATTTTTTGCATTTTTATCGACAATTTTGATTTTAAAATTAATCATAACATCTATAGTATTTACTATAATACTTCTTTTACTGTTACATTTTCATTTAATCGGAAATTAAAGAGGAGAGGGTTATGAAGAAGTTGTTTCAGATATTGATAATTATACTTACAATATATGTGCTGTTAATAGGGTTTCTTAATAATTACAGTACAAAAAGAAAAATTTCCGAAGGGAAATTGGAATATCCGGGGAGGATTAAATGAATAAGTATTTAAAATCTATTATTTCGATGATTATTTGTCAAATGATAATTTATGTAAATATTCTTTTAAACGAGATAATTTTCCCCTCAGATACAGGAAAGAATTTTTACGAATGGGGATTATTATTGACGTATATATTTTTATATTTGATAATGAAAATAATTGCAGGGAAAAAATACGAGGTAGTATATTATTACTATGGAATACTTGTGTATCAGATTACAGGAGATTTATTTGTATCAATTTATAAAATTATCGATAGAGATACACATGTTCCGTGGATTTTCGGGATTTTGATTTTGTTGTTATTAGTAGAGATAGAATATAAGCCGACACGAAAAATATTGGTAAAAATGAAACCGACGGAATGGGAACTTATATTAATGATTGCTACAGGACAGTTTTTAAGAATTTTTTTGATTATATTCACATTTTACGGTATGCTGTTACAGAGATTTTCTATGGGAGGAGTAGAAATATTAAGATGATAAAGGAGTATGAAAATAAACTCAAAATTGATAAAAGTCTTATAACAATTTCTATTTTTTCACTATATAATCAATTTATGCTGATATCATTAGAAAGTTTTAAAGAATTTGGGATAGTGGAAATAATAATATTCGTATTATCGTATTTTATAATAATCTCTGTTTATAAACAAAAATCTTACATAACAGAAATAGTGAAATTTTATTACAGAGCATTATTTTACAAGCTAATAGGATATATTCAAATTTATTTTTACTCTTATAATTTTAAATATAAAAAAGAAGTATTTATTTTAATTATACTCGGAATAATTATGGAGTTAAAATACAGATTAATAATAAAATCGGATATGGAAGCGAAAAAGAATGAGACAGCAATATGGTTTGTTATGAGCCAACTTGCAATGATTGAGATAGTGGTTCTGGCAGGAATTGTAACAGCAGTTTATTTTTTGTTTTTCGGGAATTATCAATGACAGAAAAGGAGTATATTATGAAAGCATTAAGAAGAACAATTTTAATAATAGCAATATGTTCAACATTAATAACCGTTGCAAACTATATAAGAGTAAGAATATTTATAAAAACAGGAGAAATAGTGAAATATGAAAAATAGTGAAAAATATTTGAAAATTTTTGATATGTTAATTATTTTCCAAACAATTTCTATTTTAAATCAGTTTTTGAATGATATTTTGGTTATATATACTAAAGGAAAAAGGTATGATTATATAACGGAATTACTAATATTCATAGTATTTTATGCTGCCGTGGAGTTAATTAAAAATAAGGAAATGATTTATTATTATTTCGGAATATTGATGTTTTCATATTTGAATATATTTTTCTCATTTTTTACATTTTATAAGAAAGAAAACGGGTTTAAATTAGAAGTATTTATAGTTATGACAGTGTTGATTTTGATATATGAATTTAAATTTAAAGTGATAAGAAAGATTTTAGAGAGAATGAGTAAAGCAGATAAGCTAATATTAATCGGATATATGTTACTTTTACTGTGTTCGGGAGAAATAATAAATATTTTGTTCTGGCTGAAAATAAGCACTCAAATGTCAGTTATTATACATTAAAAATATAAAGTAAAAGGAAGATAAGAGATGGAAAAAATAATAAGAAAATCATGGTATGTAATATACTTACTACTTTTAGGGCGAAATATCCAGCTGCTTTCCAACGGATATTCAAATAAGTTGACAGGGGTGCTTTTATTAGCAAATGCATTATCCTGTATTATATTCTGTCTGTTTATAATATTGAAAACCAAGAGATATAATGTTTATGTGATAAACTTGATATTGGGATTTTCTTTATTTTATACAAAGTATTCGGGATACAGAGATTTAAATAAGAATTTTAACCGAATAGTTATCCTTATTTATATGTTATCTTTGATAATTCAGATTTTGATATTCCTGTTTTTTTATCATCGAAAAAAGAAAAATACTAAAATATCAGGATTAATAATACTTTCTGTTTTAATCGGAATGATATTTTTGGAATTTTTAAATAAATTTTATTGGGAATCGAAAAAAATATTTTACAGTACACATATAACAAAGATAAAAGATGAAGAAGAAATGGTTGAAATAATAAAAAGAATGCCTGCAGTTTCATCGGTATATTTAAGTGAAAATGAAGGAGAATCTGAAAAAAGTTACGGAGAAGTAAGCTATTATTTGAGTTATTTAAAAGAGTTTTCTGAAAAGTCTGATAAAATAATAGTTGTATCTTTAAAAACATCCATAGATAATGATTCTCTTAATTTGTTGACGGAAAAAATAATCGGATATTTGAAACTTGTCGGGGCTGAAAAAGAAAAAATTATGCTTTATATCGTTGATGACAGAGATAAAAAAGAGGAAGTAAGAGTATACAGAATAGAAAGTAGTCATTTTGAAATAAAATATGAAAGAGAGTATAGTGTTGTAGCTGGTTCGGTAATAGAAATAATTATTGCATCTGTAATAAAATTGATGAAAAGAACGATTCAATAAAAAAGGCTATAAATAAGTGAAAAAAGGTTGACAAATTAGAATAAAAAATATATTATTATTGAAAATAAAAGAAAGAAATTACTTTTCAATAAATTATAAAATATTTAAGAATAATAAATTTGATCAGTTTATCAGTAAAATTGTTTAAGGGGGTAGCGATAAAGTTAATATTGTTATTTCACTATTTTGGGGCGTATAGATTATTTAAAATAAGGCATACGTGACGACAATTTTGCCGTCATTTTTTTGTAAATTAATAATTTTGATAAGTATTTCAGAAAGGCAGAAAATGAAAATAATAGCAGATAATTCATTAAAAAAAGTATTGGGGCTACCTACAGCTACGTTTCTTGTAATTAACATGATAATCGGTTCGGGTATATTTTTTAAAGCTCAGGGAGTGTTGGAAGCCACTAAAGGAACGCCGGGATTTGCCTTGGCAGCATGGGTTTTTGCAGGGATAATAAATCTTTGCGGAGGGCTTACAGTAGCAGAGCTTTCAGGAGCTATCCCTGAAACCGGAGGAATGGTAATATGGCTGAAAAGAGTTTTCGGAAATAAAACGGGATATTTAGCAGGATGGACTTATGCTTTTGTATTCTGGCCCGCATATATTTCCGCTCAGGCAAATGTTATTGCACTGCAATTATGTAAATTGTTTCAGATAAATTTATCCCAACAAAAAATTATTGCATTGACATTTATAGTATTTTTATTTGTAATGAACTTTTTCGGTGCAAAAACAGGGGGAATAATAACAAATATATTTACAGTTGCTAAATTGATTCCGGTAATAGTGATAATAATTGCGGCATTTTTCTTTAAAGGAGGCTCTTTCAATAATTTGACACCTATTTTGCCTGTCGGAGAAAATCCGATGAGTAATTTTTCTATATTGGGTGCTGCGATCTTATCGTGTATGTTTGCTTATGACGGCTGGCAGCATGCGGGAACTGTCGCCGGAGAAATGAAAAATCCTGAAAAAGATCTTCCTCTTGCTATAACAATAGGAATTACGGGAGTATGTATTATTTACTTTATAATTAATCTGGCATATCTATATGTACTGCCTGCAGGTGTACTTATGAAAACGGCAACTCCTGCGGCAGATGTGGCTTTAACATTATTAGGGAGCGGAATAGGAACAAAACTGATAACAGTGGGAATTTTGATTTCAGTATTCGGAACATTGAACGGAGCAATACTGATTTCTACAAGAATACCTTATACAATGGCTATTGATAAAGAAATCCCTTACAGTGAAAAATTTGCAAAATTACATCCGAAGTTTAAGACTTCTTTTGCGAGTTTTCTCTTAATGTTTGTAATAGGAGTTATTATGACTTTGTCAGGCTCATTTAATACACTATCCGATATGGCAATGTTCAGTCTGTGGATTTTTAATGTTTTATCTTTTATAGCTGTAATTAAATTCCGTAAAGACAGACCTGATATAAAAAGACCGTATAAAGTTCCGTTATATCCTTTGGTACCTATAATTGCTATTTTAGGAGGAATTATAGTTTTATTAAGTGCTTTAATAACACAAACGTATTTGGCATTAATAGGACTGGTTTTAACAGGTTCAGGAATGATAGTCAACCGTTTTGTGAAAAAAGAAGAATAGTGAAAATTTTAAAAATAAAAAATTTGAAAAGAGCTTTTCATGGATTGGCTCTTTTTGTTTTTGATAAAAAAATATTACAACGATTCAAATTTTTTATTGATTTTTAAAATTATCTTTGCTATACTTTGAGTAATAGAAGTTACATACAAAAATTTAAGAAAAATAAAGTAATTGAAACACAAAAAAAATAAAGATTTAATAAGTTATATTAAATATGAATAATAAAATATATAGTGAATTTAATTTTAAAATAAAATATGGAGGTAAAAAATGGAAACGAATTTGAAAAAATCAAAGAAAAAGTATTCTTTATCTTTTTTTGACTGGATTGAAAAAATAGGGAATAAACTTCCGAATTCAGTATTTATTTTTATAAGTTTAGCAGTAGTTGTAATTATTGCTTCAGAGATCGTGCACAGAATGGGTATTACGGTATCTTATTTTGATGCCAAGAAAAGTGAAAATGTAGTTGTGAGTGCGGTTTCACTTATGAACCGAGAAGGATTTGTATACATGATTACTTCGATGGTTAAAAACTTTACGAGTTTTGCACCGTTAGGAGTAGCCCTTGTTGCAATGATTGGAGTGGGAGTTGCTGAATATTCAGGTTTAATCGATGCTTTTTTAAAAAAGATAGTATTATCCGTACCAAATAGATATATAACTGCAACAATAGTATTTGTGGGTATTATATCGAATATTGCTGCAGATTCTGGATATCTTGTAGTAATTCCGTTAGGAGGGATTATATTTTTAAGTTTAAAAAGACATCCCTTTGCAGGTATTGCAGCCGCATTTGCAGGAGTTTCTGCAGGATTTTCGGCAAATCTGCTTATAGGACCTATCGATGCTCAATTATCAGGAATTACAAATGAAGCACTTAAAATAGCAGGAATAGATAGAACAATTAGCCCTACTGCCAACTGGTTTTTCTTATCAATTTCAACAATTTTATTAACAATAATAGGAACAGTAGTTACAGAAAAAATTATTGAACCGAGATTGGGAAAATATGAAAAAGATACTCAAAATTTTGAATATTCTCAATTAACAGAACTGGAAAATAAAGGATTATTCTGGTCAGGAATAGTTGTGGTAATATTCGTGATAGCTTTAGGTTTCATGATTTTTCCTGAAAATGCAATATTAAAAACATTGGATCCTAAAACGTCAACTTATACATTAAATGCTTTTTTAAATAACGGAATTGTACCGATAATAATGATATTTTTTCTCATTCCGGGTATAATTTACGGAGTGATAACTAAGAGTATAAAAAATACTAAAGATATAGTCAAAGGAATGAATAAATCAATGGAAACTATGTCTGTTTTTCTTGTTATAGTATTTTTCGCTTCACAATTTATAAGTTATTTTAATCATTCAAAATTAGGATTTATAATATCTGTTAAGGGTGCAATTTTCTTAAGAAATATCGGATTTACAGGGCTCCCTTTAATAGTTACTTTTGTATTTTTATGTGCGTTTATAAATCTTTTCATGGCTTCTGCTTCTGCAAAATGGGCAATAATGGCACCTATATTTATTCCTATGATGTATAATCTCAATATATCTCCTGCAATGACTCAGCTTGCATACAGAATAGGAGATTCATCAACTAATATAATTATGCCTCTTATGAGCTATTTTCCGTTGATTGTTGCTTATATGAATAAATATGACGAAGATGCAGGAGTAGGAAATTTAATTTCTTTGATGCTGCCTTATTCACTGTTCTTTTTAATAGGATGGACTATTATGCTTGTTTTATGGTATCTTACAGGATTGCCGATAGGTCCGGATGCTTTTTTACATGTATAATTAAGTTAAGTAATAGAATTTTATCGGGAAATAAATTAATAAATAAAAATTTTATTAAATATCATAATAATTTTATTTAATAAATTCTTCTTTTTAAATTTTTAGTGAAAAAATAAAATAATTAAAAAACTAATGTTTTTTATGTATTGAGAAATATTTTTTGAATAATTTATTATTGTAATAATTTTATATTAAAATGAAATTTGGATTTTCGATATATAACATATATTTTTATTTTATTTATATAAGTGTTATAATTGCCAAAGAAATTTTTAAAGAAAAGAATCTAAATTTCTTGTTTTCTGCAGCGTAGTAGGATAGAAAAATTGTGATTTATGAAAAAAATTAAAAAATGAAAGGAAAGTAGGGATGAAGAAAAAAACGATATTATTAGCGTTATTAATAGCTGTCTTGGCAAGCTGTGGAGGCGGCGGTGGTGGAGGAGGTGCAGCACCGCAAAGTGGAGGACCTTCACCTATAATACCTTCTCCGGGAACAAATCCGGGAGGAAATAGCGGTTCAGGAGGAAACGGAGGGAACAATGGGAGTGGAATTATAGGAAACGGACAAAATCCGGGTTCAGGAATTAATCCTCAAAATCCTTCAAATCCGGGTTCAGGATTAATGCCGCAAAATCCTAATGTACCGGATCAATTTCCTAAGCCCACAGACAATAGACAAACAACAGGTACAGGAGTAAAACTGGGCGTTTTGGATGATGATTTTGTCAGTGGAGATGCATTTACGCAAAGATTTTATAAAGATCCTTTTCTTCTTGTAGGAACACGTTTCGATGAAGTTTTAAGGCAGGAATTCGGAAACAGATTTGAAGCTTTAGCTAAAGATCAAGGTATTCCTGGTCGGGATGATCACGGTTTGATGGTTGCTACAATTATGGCTGGAAAAAGTGGAAAAGGAGCTACAGGCTCTACAGTTTATGGAGCAAGTTTCGGAGAAAGTAACGGTTCTGTAATAATAGATACTAATAAATATATAGAACTCCGTAATAAAGGTGTAAAAATATACAATCAATCTTTTGGAACACCGAATGAATTTAACATGCCGGGTATAAATTATCGGAATGAGATATGGAATTCGTTAAAAACTGCTGGAGTTTGGACTCAAGATCAGATAGATCATAAAACAGATGAATTAATAAATTTTTATAAAGATTCTGTAAATGACGGTGCATTGTTCGTATGGGCAGCAGGAAACAGAAAAAAAGCAGGTAATAATGTGGTAACTCTTAATAATCCTACTATTCAGGCAGGGTTACAGGAATATATACCAAGTCTTTATAAAGGTTGGATTGCTGTAGTAGGAGTGAGAGATGACGGAACTGAATTCGGACCTCATTTGGCAAGAGCAGGAGCTGCAAGGATGTGGACAATATCAGCAAACGGATATTGCGAATTGTCGGGATGTTCAGAATACGGCTCATCTTTCGCAGCACCGAGAGTAACAGCGGCAGCAGCTAAAGTAAAAGAAAAATTTCCCTGGATGACAGGACATGAATTAAAACAGACATTATTGACAACAGCTAAAGATTTGGGAGATCCGGGAGTAGATGGAATATTCGGTTGGGGACTTTTAGATGAACAGAAAGCATTGAAAGGACCTGCTCAATTTAATTCTGAACTTCTTGTAGGAAAAAGTGGAGTGAATGCAGGATTAAAAGGACAATTTAATGCCAATATTACAAATAACCTGACTTCTATATTTGAAAATGATATTGATGGTGAAGGCGGATTAAAAAAATCCGGTAACGGTAAATTGATTTTAACAGGAAACAACAGTTATCAGGGAAGCACCGATATAGAAGAGGGAACTCTTGAAATATATGGAGATAACGGTTCGAATATAACTATTAAAAATCAGGGAACTTTAATCACTTATCCCAAAACAATGATAGGATTAAAAAACTATAATGGAAATGTTATACCGAAAAATGTGGAAAATAACGGAGGAACTCTTGAAAATAAAGGTTCAGGAGCAGTTATAACAGGAAATTATACAGCAACAAACGGTTCGGTAACAAAAGCCGAAATCGGAACAAAATTAACTGTAAAAGGTGCAGTTAATTTAAACGGAGGAAATACTTTAAGACAAACTATGAGCGGGTATATTACTGCTAAACCTTTAAGCTCAACTGTAATTGAGGCGGAAAAAGGAATAAACGGAACGTTTGATAAAGTTGAAACTCCTGAATTAATAAATGGCTCTGCAACAGTTGAAGGAAACAAAGTAGTTTCCACAGTAAGCAGAAAAAATGTTGAAGATTATGTATCTACTTTGAGTTTATCGGATACAATGAGAAATAACGTAGCTCAAAACATTGAAACATCATTTAAAGAACTTGACAGTCAAATAGAAAACGGAAATACTGAAAATGTAAAATCTTTCTCAAAAAGTGCGGCATTACTGCAAAAACTTTCATTGCCTAATACTGCAGCAGTGCTTGACAGCTTGTCAGGTCAAATATATGCTTCTGCACAGGCATTGACATTCCAGCATTCACAAACAGTGAATAAAGACTTGTCCAATAGACTTGTAATGCTTGGAACATTGGACAACGTAGGAGATAATGCAGGTATATGGGTAACAGGAATAGGAGCAAACGGAAGATTGAGACAGGAAGGCTTCGGAGTAGGAAAACACATACATACGGAGGACAGGTAGGAATAGATAAAGCATTCGGAAACAGTTTAATATTGGGAACGGCATTATCATATTCAAAATCCGATGTGAAGTTTGACAGATACGGAGGAGAATCCAAAGGAGACGGTTTCGGAATATCGTTATACGGAAGACTTGGAAATAAAGAAGTGCCATATTACTTACAGGGAAGAATAGGATTAGGCTTTATAACAAGTAATGTGGAAAGAGATATACTGTTAGGAAGCGGAGATATATCGAGAGCGAAGATAGAGCATAGAGATAAAGTGTTCTCGGGATATTTGGAAAGCGGCTATGATGCAAAGATAGGAAGTCTGACAATAACACCGTATGTGGGATTAAGTCATGATACAGTGGAAAGAGGAGCGTTCAGTGAAGAGAACAGTCAGTTCGGACTTACAGCAGATAAGAAAAGATATAATCAGACATCAGCGTTATTGGGATTGAGATTAGGCAAATCAGTAAACTGGAGCAATGGAAGCAAGACGACATTCCAAGGGTATGTAACACAGTATATAGGATTTAAGAAACAGGATTTAAGTTTTGAAGCAGCCTATAGCGGACTGTCCAATGCAAGATTTAAAGTGGAAGGGATAGGACTTTCAAAGAACAGTACATGGGCAGGAATAGGAGTATTGACAGAAGTAAATCCTGGATTTGCATGGTATGTAAACTATGATGCAAAAATGGAGAAAAATAAATTGAACAATAATGTATTTACGACAGGATTCAGATTTAATTTCTAATATGATCTTAAATCTGTTGTAATCAGATTTATGACATGGATTTGTCAGTTGAAGGAAACTATAACAGTATTAAAAAATAATAAAAAGGAGCTTTTGAGATGAGATTCATTAATCTTATCAAAGCTCCGTTTTTATTTGTATTTATTTTAAAAAATTATTGAGAAACAGTACATGTATTTTCTATTCCTGAAGATCCTGTGTAAACTGTATTTCTACCGTCAGTAAAAAATTCTATTCCTTTTACATTTGTGTATCTTGTCCCTCCAGCAGATTTGGCAAGTCTTAAATTGTAAACTTTTCCTTCACTATCAGTTACTTTTGCAGTTCTTTTTGTAGGATAAGTTACTTTTATACTTTCACTTCCACAGTTGTAAGCAGTTACAGATACTTGCTTCTGTGTTTTTTTAACTGTTTTAGTATAAGATACAGAATTTATCCCTGTCGTTAATAAAAGTACGGATAATGCAACAGTAAAGCTTTTTGCTTTTTTCATGAGTATTCCTTCTTTCTATAAATTATATTTGTGAATAAGTTATACTCTTGCTGTATTTGTTTAAAATTTGAGATTGCTTAATTTAAAATTTGAAGCTACAGTTTGAACAGCAAATCCTTGTAAGTAGGCAAAGTCCAAATAGAATTATCTATAATTTTTTCCAAATTATCGCAGGGAACTCTTAAAGATTCAAGTCCTGTAGCCAGATACATTGCAGCCAAGTCTGTTTTTTTGCCTAAATCTTTTTCAGTTTTTACTTTTTCAATTTTCTTTTCAAGAGATTTTATCTCTTTTCTGAGATTCGTAACATTCAGAATAACTTCTTTTAAAAGGAATTCCTGTTCTTTTGCATAGTTTTTATCAAATTTTGAAACTTTTTCGATATTGTCAGCCAATAAATTTGCATACTTCAGTCCTGCAGGCAAAATAGCTTTATTTGCAATATCAATCAAAGTTTTAGATTCTATTACCAAATGAGTAACATATCTTTCCGCATAGGCATTGTAACGTGCTATAGATTCTTGCTTTGAGAGCATACCCGTTTCTTCTGTCATTTGAAGAATTTCCGAATCCAGATGTTTTCTTAAAGCCAAATTTGAAGAAAGTTCGTTTGTAAGACCTCTTTTTTCGGCTTCTTTTTTCCATTCATTACTGTATCCGTTTCCGTTAAATATAATTCTTCCATGTTTTTTGTAAGCATTTGTTATAATTTCGGTAATAGTTTTATCCAAATCTTTTTTCTGTGCTTTTTCCAGCTTGTCGGCATATTCTTTTAAGACTTTTCCTACTGCTGCATTGATTGCTGCAGCACTTGTTGCAGGAGTGGAACTCGAACCCGGCATTCTGAATTCAAATTTGTTTCCTGTAAAAGCAAAAGGAGAAGTTCTGTTTCTGTCGCCTGAATCCATATTAAGAGTAGGCAATACGTCAACTCCTAAATTAAGTTTGGACATTTCGGAAACAGGTAATTTTTTCTTCAGAGCAATATTTTCAAATATTGATGTCAGTTCATCGCCGAGAAAAATAGAAATAATAGCCGGCGGAGCTTCATGCCCTCCCAATCTGTGATCGTTTGTGGCACTGGCAGTGGTAACTCTCAATAACGGATAATATCTGTCGATAGCTTCTATTACTGCAGATACAAAAAGCAGGAATCTTTTATTTGTTTTCGGATCTTTTCCGGGGCTGAACAGATTTTTTCCGTCATCAGTACTTAATGACCAGTTATTATGTTTTCCCGAACCGTTTACTCCGGCGAAAGGTTTTTCGTGAAGTAAAGCTACAAGTCCATGTCTTAATGCAATTTTTTCAATGGTTTCCATAATTATCTGATTCTGATCTGAAGCTAAATTGGCTACAGAAAATAGCGGTGCTATTTCAAACTGGTTAGGAGCAACTTCGTTATGTCTTGTTTTAGCGGGAACTCCCAATTTCCATAATTCTACATCAACATCACTCATAAAATTAATAACTTTTTCTTTTATTTTTCCGTAATAATGGTCGCTTAATTCCTGACCTTTCGGTGCAGGAGCTCCGAATAATGTTCTTCCTGTAAGCAATAAATCATCTCTTGCTTCAAATAAGTCTTTATTTACAAGGAAATATTCCTGTTCAATTCCTAAAGTGTTGAACACATGCTTTACTTCTGCATTTCCTAAGGCTTTCAATATTCTCAAAGACTGTTTATTAATATATTTCATAGTTCTTAGTAAAGGAACTTTTTTGTCGAGAGCTTCTCCGTTAAAAGAAATAAAAGCGGTAGGAATATAAAGTGTAACGCCGTTTTTATTTTCTCTTATAAAAGGATAGGAACTCGTATCCCATACAGTGTAACCTCTTGCTTCAAATGTACTTCTCAATCCGCCGTTAGGGAAAGAAGAAGCGTCAGATTCGCCTTTTATAAGGCTGCTTCCTGAAAATTTATAAATAATATCTTTATCTCCTGTAGGCTCTAAAAATGATTCGTGTTTTTCGGCAGTCAAATCAGTCAAAGGCTGAAACCAGTGACAATAATGAGTAGCTCCCCTTTTTGTAGCCCAGTCTTTCATAGCGTTAGCTATAACTTCGGCAGATTCTTTTGATAATTCCGTTTCTCCCAACTGAGAAGCCTGAAATTCTTTAAAAACCGATTTAGGCACTCTTTTTTTTAAATTACTTTCGGTAAAAACATTTTCACCGAAAACTTTCATAGCGTTTTCCATAAGTTCCTCTCATTCTTAAAAAAAATTTTTTATTATTTATTATAGAGTAATAATATATGAAACTTTTCAATATGTCAAATATTATTTGATAAAATTTGCGTTATTTGTTATAATTTCAATCAATGGAGGTGTTGTATGGAATTTCATGAAATAAAAATAGAGGATTTTAATTTGAATCCTTTTACAAGCACAAAAGAATGGTGTCTGGTAACGGCGGGAGATGAAAAAGGTATTAATACAATGACTGTTACCTGGGGAATGATGGGTTATCTGTGGGGCGGACCGGTGCTTTCGGTTTATATAAGACCTGAAAGATATACTAAAAAGTTTGTTGATGAGCAGAAATTCTTTTCGTTGAGCTTTTTCAGCAAAGAACACAGACCGGCACTCAGAACATTGGGAGTTAAATCGGGAAGAGACGGAGATAAAATTAAAGAAGTAGATTTTCATCCTGTATTTCTTGACGGAGTACCTGCTTTTGAAGAAGCCGATTTGGTAATTGTTGCAGAAAAGCTGTACGAAGATGACATAAAACCCGAAAAATTTTTAGATGAGAGTATACCTTCAAAACTGTATAATAATGAAGGAGCTCATATAGTTTATACGGGGAGAGTTAAAAAGATATATGTGAAAGGGTAGAGTTATTAGGGGAGTTTCTCCCCTAAAACCCCACTGCAACCTCAAATTTTACATACTCAAAAATGCCCGTTCGCTATGAAAATAAAAAGGATATTTTCATAATGCTTACTGATACATTTTTCACGTTGTAAAATTTGAAGGTTGTTTTTATTTTAAGTATATTAAAGCAGAAAAATTTTAATTAAAAGTTTTGATATTTTTCTAATTCTTTTTTACTCTTTCGACAAATCTTTTAAATAATTTTGCTGAATTTTCATCAGTATGAATCATTGATTCGGGGTGCCATTGTACACCTAAAATAAATTTATCGTCGGAAATGTTTTCTATTCCTTCAACGACACCGTCCTTGCTTAAAGCGGTTACTTTGAAATCGTCGGCAACTTTATTTACGACTTGATGATGAAAACTGTTTACAAGTCCTTCTTTTCCGAAAATTTCACTTAAAAAGCTGTTTTCTTTTATTTCGACAGTGTGAGTAGGTCTGTCCCATTTTGTAACTTGGGAATGTTTTATATAGATATCTTTATTATACGATAAATCCTGATACATTGTTCCGCCGAAAGCGACATTTATTACCTGATGTCCTCTGCATATTCCCAAGACGGGTTTTTTCTGATCGACAGCAGTTTTCAAGAGTAAAATGTCGAAATTATCTCTGTCTAAAAAAGTTTCTCCTATATGCTGTTTAGGCTCTTCTCCGAAAAGTTGAGGAAATATATCATGTCCTCCTGATAAAATTAATCCGTCTACGTATTTAATCTGTTCTTTTGTAACCTCTTTGTCAGTGTTGAAAGGGATAATGAAAGGAATCCCTCCGGCTTTTATTAAAGCTTCTACATAAGCGTGATTTACATATGCACGCTGATAACCTGTAAAAACTCCTCCTTCAGCAATAAGTATACTTCCCGATATTCCTATAATAGGCTTTTTGTCCATAAGCTATTCTCCTTATAAAAAATTTTAAATTTACCAGTATTTATATTTAACCACAATTTATCTTCTTAGTCAAATGGTATTTATAAATATGAAAAATTATGATATAATCTATAAAATAAACAATTCAGACTAAAGGGGAAATTATTGTGAATAGCGGAAAAAAATATAATTTGTCGGAAATAAGAGAAAAAATAGATAAGATTGATAAAGAAATAGTCGAATTAATAGAGAAAAGACTGGAAATTGTAAAAGAAGTGGCACTTTACAAAAAAGAAAATAATATGAAAATTTTTGACAGCAAAAGAGAAAAAGAAGTATTGGAAAAAAATCTGCTGAATATAAAAAATGCTGAATTGAAACATTATGTGGAAATTATATTAAGGGATATAATGGACTCGAGTAAAGAATATCAGAAGTTTAAAATAGGAGTTTCCGAAGAATATATAAACGATTTGGAGTTTGACGGGAAAAAGCTCGGATATACAGGAGTTCCCGGAGCATATGCTTACGAAGTAATGATAAATCTAATGAAAAATAATGAAATCTCAAATGGAAAAACGGCTGATGAAAATATACTGAATTTCAATTCTCATAAAGAATTAATAGAAGCTGTGGAAGCCGGAAAAGCTGATTTCGGAATTTTACCCATAGAAAATTCCATAGCGGGAGAAGTGACGGACAGTATAGATTTGATAAATAAGCGGAATATCCATATAGTCGGAGAGGTACGCCACAAAATAGAGCATAATCTTCTCGGAATAAAAGGAAGCAAAATAGAGGATATAAAAAAGATTTATTCTCATGAACAGGCACTGATGCAATGTTCGGATTTTTTGGAAAAACATTCCTGTTGGACAAAAGAAAAAACTGCCAACACTGCACTTGCAGCAAAGTATATTAAAGATACGGAGAGTAAGGAAAACGGCTGTATTGCCAATATGAGAGCAAAAGAAATGTACGATTTGGAGCTATTGGAAAAAAATATAAATAATGAAAAAGAAAATTATACGAGATTTTTTATAATTTCCAATAAAAATCTTATTTCGGAAAACAGTAAAAAAGTAAGTATTATTACAGGGACCAAAAATGAATCGGGAGCTTTAATGGAACTGTTAAAGATTTTTTCCGTATACGGACTGAACATGGTGAGTCTAAAATCCAGACCTAAGCCGAATAAACCTTGGGAGTACTATTTTTATATAGATTTTGAAGGAAATCTGAAAGAAGAAAAAGTAAAAAAAGCCCTTGAAGAAATAAGAATAAAATCGATATATTTACAAGTTTTGGGAAATTATAAAATTTATAATTCGGAAATTTAATATAAAGAATATTTTTAAAAATGAGGAAAAAATGAGATTAGACAGATTTTTGGCAAATTCCGGAGTGGGAACAAGAAAAGAAGTAAAAGAAATTTTAAAAAAAAGAAAAATTAAAGTAAATGATAGTATAATAACAGACGGAAGTATTCATATTGACGAGAATAAAGATGCCGTGAAATACGAGGAAAAAGAGATTTCTTATAAGCCTTTTATTTACATAATGATGAATAAACCTGATGGAGTAATATCGGCAACAGAAGACGATGAACACAGAACGGTAATTGATCTTTTGGAAAATAAATACAGAACTTACAGCGTATTTCCTATAGGAAGACTCGATATTGATACGGAGGGATTGCTTATACTCACTAATGACGGAATACTTACTCACAATCTTTTAGCTCCCAACAAACATGTGGATAAAAAATATTATGTAGAGTTAAAAAATCCCGTGTTAAAATCCGATATTGAAAAACTTGAAAATGGGATAGAGCTTGAAAACGGTTTTGTTACAAAAAATGCAAAAGTGGAAGTTATAGAAAATTCAGAAGATAAAGTCTATATTACAATTACCGAAGGGAAATATCATCAGGTAAAAAGGATGTTTAAAGCCGTAAATAATAAAGTACTTTATCTGAAAAGAGTTCAAATGGGAAATCTGAAACTGGATGATAAACTGAAAGTAGGAAAATATAGAGAACTGACTGAAAAAGAAATAAATATACTTAAAAATAATTGAAAAATCGGGATTTTCCGATAAAAATTTAAAAGAGAGAAACTTTAAACTTTGATAATTTTTAAGTATTGAAAGGAGAAATATGGAAAAATTCGGATTGCTCGGAGAAAAATTAGGACACAGTTTTTCTAAAGAAATACATAAAGCTTTTTTTAAAACGATTCAAAAGGAAGCGGAATACAGTCTGATTGAAAAAAAATATGAAGAAATACCGAATTTTCTTGAAAAATTGAGAAACGGGGAATACAAAGGGATAAATGTTACTATTCCTTATAAAGTCGAGATTATGCAGTATCTTGATGAAATATCTCCCGTGGCAAAAGAAATAGGAGCGGTAAATACCGTTTCTGTTAAAGATGGGAAACTTATAGGGGATAATACGGATTATTTCGGATTTATAAAAACTTTGAAAATAAAAAATATTAAAATCGAAGGCAGTAAAGTCCTTATTTTAGGAACGGGAGGAGCTGCAAAGTCTGTATACAATGCTTTGATAGACGAAGGAGCCGAACATATATATGTTGCTACAATTTCCGAAAATGATCCTTTTAAAGTCAGAAAATACGACAGACTCTTGAATTATTCCGAAATAAGAAATATAAAAAGTGTAAATCTGATAGTAAACTGTACTCCTGTGGGAATGTATCCGGAGATAAATATGTCGCCTTTGGAAGAAGTTAATCTGATACAAACCGATTATCTGGTAGATTTGATTTATAATCCTGAAGAAACTGTCTTGATGAAAAAGTACAGATTAAAAGGAGCAGAATGTGTAAACGGTTTTATGATGCTTATTTCTCAAGCGATAAAGTCCGAAGAAATATGGAATGATAAAATTTATAATGAAAATATTTCAAAGGAAATATATAATAAACTTGTAAAAAAATTATATAAATAAAAAGAAAGGAACAAAATAATGATAAAAAAAATGATTATGACTGTGTTTGCAGTGTTAGTTTCAAGCACAGGATTTGCAATAACAAATGAGCAGATTATTGCTCAGGGGGCTGCTACTCAAAAGGCAATTTTTGACAAATATTACAACAGAACTCCGAGCGGAACATCAAGAAAAGACGGTAATCTTCTTAACTCGGTTTTTCCTGAAGTAATAACAAATCTTGACGGGATAAACAGAGGAATTTACGATAAAGAATTTAACAGATTGGGCGAAGCGAAAGAACATAAGAGAAAATCTACATTCAGAAAGATGTATGTTCAGTTTAATGACTATATACTGGAAAATTCCAAATTTTCAAGAAATGTTTTTTCAAATTTTTTGCAGGAACAGGACGACTTGCAGGCATATTTATACACGAATATTTATTTGTCCATAGAAGCCTTTAACTTGAATATGAATACTTACCTTGAAGGCAGAAAAAATTCATCAACAATAGACAGTAATGTGAAAACGGTAATTGATTATCTGTATTATAAAGGGGACGAAAAATCCCAGGAAGATTATATGAATATGTCTAATCGTGAGTTGGCTGCTATAGTGGATAAAGAGTATATGAATCTGAATGATGCTTTGGATAAGAGAATTGCTGAAGGAACACAGGCAGAGAAAAAAAGCGGAAACAGTGTCAAATCAAGCTTTAAAAAGCTGGAAAAACTTTACAGACAGTATGATAAAAGTTTTGAAGAGTATATAGACGGTTCAGAGTTAAAAAACGAAGATAAAGAAAAAATAAAAAAACTTGTAAAATTTGAGAATATTGCGAGTTTGAAATTTATGGTAAAATCATTGGAAAAAGTGGAAGGAGAAGAAAGTGAGCAACAATAACGATATTTATGATGAAATGGATAATTTTTGTGCGGAAGTTTTAAGTCCTGAGGGATTATTAAATTATATGAGAGTGAGAAAAGAATATTTTTTCGAGCCTGAAGAAGCTGTGGAAAAATATTTCGGAGACAGTGAATACAAGAAAGAAATCGCTACTTTCGGAGATTTTTTCTATTATTATCTGGCAAAATATGAAAAAACTTATTTATATACTTTTTTGGAAAAGGGATTCACAAAAAAATTCAAAAAACTTCTTGAAGATCACGATATAGACCCTAAGACAATGGATATAGACTGGTTGGGAATGGAAACGAAAGAAAAAAAATATAAAGAATCTTTATTTGATATATTGTATGCAATGATAAATTACGAGCTTAAAAAACATGGACTTGTAATGTTCGGACTGAATATAGGACTGGAATCGGCATTGTATTTTATAGTTCCTGAAGATGCTTATACGAGAATAGACAGAAAAGCCGAATTATATACGATATTTGATTTGGAATATCTTGAAACAATTTATAACGAAATTTTTGAAGTAAAAAGAGATTTAGGGGTGAAAGGTCTTCAGGTCGGAGATTTTATCGAGAAAAACGGTCAGGAATACCGTTCGCTGTTTTTGGAAAATAACGTAGTTATAAAAAATATCAATGAAGATGATGAAAGCGAAGTAATTCTTATATTGTAAAAGAAAGGAAACAGAATGTTCGATTTTGAAAAGGGAGATATAAATATGATGCTCAGTCTTTTAAATATGAAATTAAGAGATGAGTTTTCCGATTTGGAAAGACTGGCTGATTATTATTCGGCTGATAAAAATGTCATATTAAAAAGAATGGAAGAAAACGGATATTTTTATAATAATGAGATAAATCAGTTTAAGAAAATCTAACGGAGATTGTATGAAAAATATAATATTAATCGGAATGCCTGCAAGCGGCAAAACGACTGTGGGAAAACTGCTCGCAAAGAAAATAAATTATGAGCATTACGATGCGGACAGATATTTAGAAAAAAATGAAGAAAAACGGATATCAGAGATTTTTTCCGAAAAAGGGGAAGAATATTTCCGAAATTTGGAAGAAAAATATTTGAAAGAACTTTCGGGAAAAAATGGAGTGATAATATCTACAGGTGGTGGAGCCGTTAAGAGAAAAGAAAACATGGAAGAATTGAAAAAAAACGGGATAATAGTTTTTTTAAGCAGAAAAGTTGACGATATTGCCAAAGAAAATCATAAATACAGACCGCTTTTACAAAATATAGAAAATATCCATAAATTATACAGGGAAAGAATAGAATTATACAGAAAATATGCCGATATTACGGTCGAAAATGATGACACGTTGAGTAATGTAGTAAATAAAACTGCAAAAATCCTTAAAGAGAAAAAGTTTATATATCAGGGGGACTCCGAATGAAAAAAATAACGGTAATAAACGGACCTAATCTTAACTTTCTCGGTATAAGAGAAAAAGAAGTTTACGGCAGTGAAAATTATGAAAGTTTGTGTGAGTATATAGAAAATTACTGTTCGGAAAAGAATATTGAAGTAGAGATTTTTCAGTCAAATTCCGAAGGGCAGATAATAGATTTTTTACAGAAAGCTTACTATGAAAAAGTAGACGGTATCGTAATAAATCCAGGGGCTTATACTCATTACAGTTATGCGATTTTTGATGCTTTGAAATCGGTTTCGATTCCCACTGTGGAAGTTCATTTGAGTGATATATACAATCGTGAAGATTTCAGGAAAGTATCTGTTACAGCTCCTGCATGTGTAAAACAAATATATGGAAAAGGTAAAGACGGATATATTGAGGCAATAAAATTTTTAGTTGAAAATAATAAAATTAATGAATAAGTAGGGAGAAATATGGAATTTTATGACAATAAAAGTGTAGATGTCTGTAGAATTGCCTTAAAAATGGCAATATCTTCAAGGGAAGAAGAAAAAAAACTTATAAAAGAATATAAGTTGAAAGGAATAAGAGTCGCAGCTGTCGACGTAGGAGGTACAATGCCCAATTCGAGATTTAAGTTTATCGAAAGTGCATTGGTAGCGGCAAAAAGAAATAATATTATAAAGGACGAGCATGTTCATGACGGAGCGGTTATAGGGGCGATGAGAGAAGCTATCAGTCAGATAGAAACGAATATAAACGGGCTTAGTGTAGGTGGGAAAATAGGTTTGGCAAGAAACGGAGAACATCTGGGAGTAGCTATTTTCTTAAGTGTGGGAATATTGCAGTTTAACGAAGTAATAACGTCTGTTGCACACAGATCTGTTGCGGTATTGCCTGATGAAAACGATTTTATCGAATAAGGAGAAAATATAAATATGAGTAGAAAATTATTTGAAGAACTTGATTTGTTCGTATTTGATATGGACGGTTTGCTCTTTGATACGGAAACTGTATATGTAAATTACGGCAGAGAGTTATCCGAAGAAAAAGGATATATCATAACAAATGAATTTGTGGAAAAAACTACCGGAATGACTGTAGAAGAAGCAAAGAACATGTATTTTGAAGAATTCGGAAAAGATTTTCCTTATGCCGAGATAAGCGGAAAAGTTTACAAATATATAATAGAACAGGCTGAAAAAGCCAATATTCCTCTTATGAAAGGGGCGGCGGATTTTCTTGAACGTTTACATAATAATAAGAAAACTCTTATACTTGCAACTTCCGCCGACAGACTTATGGCGACTACATTAATAGAAAATAAAGGGCTTAAAAAGTATTTCAGTCATATAATAACTGCAAATGATGTGAAAAAAGGGAAACCCGATCCCGAAGTGTTTCTGCTGGCAGCTGATAAAGCGGGTATTTCTCCTGAAAAAGCGGCAGTTTTTGAAGATTCTTTCAATGGAATAAGAGCAGCTCATTCAGCAGGAATGTATCCGATCATGATTCCCGACAAAATACAACCTAATGAGGAAATAAAAAAAATACTTCATAAAAAATTTAACGATTTGACAGAAGTGATAAAATATTTTGAGTTATAAAGTCTGAATTTAAAAATCGGAGGATAAAATATGGATGATTCTTTTAAAATACTGGCTCTTGACGGAGGTGGAGCAAGAGGTCTGTTTATTGCAAGTACGTTAAAACAAATAGAAGAACGTTATAATATCAAATATTATGAATATTTTGATTTAATAATAGGAACAAGTACAGGCTCTATAATTGCTGCTGTTCTTTCTTCCGGGATAGATATTGACGAAGTTGAAAAATTGTATATTGAAGAAATGGACAAAATATTCAAAAAAGATTTATTAAAAAACGGAATTATCCAAAGTAAATACGATAATAAATATTTAGAAAAAGTATTAAAAAGAGTTTTGAAAAATAAAACTTTTGAAAATGTAAAAACCGACTTAATGATAACTACTACAAATATAGTGAACGGAGAGCCTGTCCTTATAAAAAATAAAGATACGAAAAATATAAAAATAGTAGAGGCGATACTTGCTTCCTGTGCTGCTCCGGTATTTTTCGATCCTTTAGTAATGGATGAAAAAAGAATATTTACAGACGGAGGACTTTGGGCAAATAATCCTTCTCTTGCGGCAATATCTGAAGCTTTGTCAAAGACAGGATATAACAGAAAAATAGAAGATATAAAAATGCTTTCTATAGGTACAGGAGAAGAAATTTTTGACCATAAGTACGAAAATAAACAATGGGGAATAGTCAATTGGGCAATGCCGTTGATTAAAATAGTTCTGCAGCTGAACAGTAAAAGTACTCACAATATTGTTTCGGGTTTATTGAGTGAAGATCAGTATGTGAGACTGGATTATCATGCAGAAAGTATTTTGGATATAGATACTGTAGATAAAGATGTTCAGAAAAAAAGTAAAAAAGCTGTAAATGAAAATAAAGAAAAATTGGATAAATTTTTTGAAAAAAAGGCAAAAAAAATAAGTATATTCCAAAGGATATTTAAAAAGAAAGATAAGAATATATAAAATATATGTTTGATATTTTGTATATTCTATTTTAATTTTCAAAAAATGAGGTATACTATAATGTAGAGATTAAATGGGAGGTAGTTTTATGGAAATTTTAGCAATGATTTTAGCAGGAGGAAGAGGTTCAAGATTGGATATTCTTTCTGAAAAAAGGGTTAAACCGAGTGTCCCTTTTGCAGGTAAATTCAGAATAATAGATTTTGCATTAAGTAATTGCTCAAATTCCGGAATTTACGATGTGGCATTATTGACGCAATATTTGCCGCTTTCATTAAATGAGCATATAGGTTCGGGGAAACCTTGGGATTTTGACAGGAGAGATTCAAGCATAACAATGTTACAGCCTCACGAAAAGCCTGACGGAAATAACTGGTATCAGGGGACTGCCGATGCTATAAGACAGAATATTGAATTTATTAAAAGTAAAAACCCTAAATATGTTCTTATTTTGTCAGGGGATCACATTTATAAAATGAATTACAACTGGATGCTTGCCGATCATGTGAAAAGCAATGCCGAATTGACTATTGCGGTTCAGGAAGTTCCTATAGAAGATGCGGGAAGATTCGGTATATTTGAAGTCGATGAAAATAAAAAAATATTGAATTTTGAAGAAAAACCGAAAGAGCCTAAGAGTAATTTAGCTTCAATGGGAATATATATTTTTAATACAGATACTTTGTTGGATTATCTTGAAAGCCTTGAAAATCCTGATTTGGACTTCGGAAATCATGTGATACCGGCTATGATAGAAGATGACAGAAAAGTCTTTGTTCATACTTATGACAGCTATTGGATGGATGTGGGAACATATGATTCCTATTTGGAAGCAAACCTTGATTTAATCAAAAAATCTGAAGAAGTAGGGATAAATTTATACGACAAAGACTGGAAAATCTATACAAGAAGTGAAGATTTGGCTCCTGTCAGAATAGGAGTTACAGGAAGTGTACTTAACTCGCTTATATGTAATGGTTGTAAAATCGAGGGTAGAGTGGAAAATTCCGTTTTAGGTCCCGGAGTTACAGTGAGAAAAGGAAGTACAATTAAAAACAGTATAATTTTCTCTGGAAGTTATATAGATGAAAATACTCATTTAGATACAATGATACTCGATAAGAGAGTATATATAGGTAAAAATTCTTTATTAGGTCACGGAGACGACTTTACTGCCAATAAAGCAAAACCTGATTTGCTTTCAAAAGGTATAAGTGTAATAGGAAAACACTCCCGTTTGCCTGAAGGAAGTATTGTAGGAAGAAATGTAAGAATTTTCGCAAATGTTGAATTAAATGAAGGAAATAAAATTGTTGACAGTGGAGAAACAATTGAAAAATAAGGAGGAATATTAATTTGAAAATAGTTTATTTAGCTTCTGAAGTGTTTCCTTTCTTTAAAACGGGAGGATTGGCAGATGTAATGTACGCATTGCCGAAAAAAATGCAGGAGTTGGGTCATAAAGTTTCAATAATAATGCCTAAGTATGATAAGGTTCCTTTGAAATATCTTGAAAAAATGGAATGGGTAGCAAGACTTGAAAGCCATGGAGATATATTCAATCTTGTAAAATATCCTGATGATAAAATAAATTTTTATTTTATTGAAAATAAAGCATTGTATGAAAGAGGGCGTGTTTACGGAGATAATGACGAAGATGTTCAGTATGCAATGTTTTCCGAATTGGCTCTAAGATTTTTAAAAGAAATAGATTTACAGCCTGATATTTTACATTGTAATGATTGGCAGACAGGTCCGGTACCTTATTTTCTGAATGTAAGGTATAATCAGGATCCTTTTTACTGGGATATGAGAACAGTTTACACAATACATAATCTTATGTATCAGGGAAGGTTTTCAAAGTATTCTTTTGAAAGAATGGGATATTTTACAGACGGATATGATTTGAATTTTATGCAGATAGGAATAGGTTATGCAGATATAGTAAATACAGTCAGTCCTACTTATGCAGAAGAAATAAAATATCCATATTTCAGTGAAGGACTTGAAGGAATAACTAACAGCAAGCATATATACGGTGTATTGAACGGTATAGATGTAGATTATTTCAATCCTGAAACTAATGAAGATATTATTCACTTCAATAAAAATTTACTTAAAAAGAAAAAAGAAAATAAATATCAGTTACAGGAAAAACTTGGACTTCCGAAATCGGATAATATGCTTATATCAATGGTAACAAGGCTTGTAGAAGGAAAAGGACTTGATCTTGTATCTTTAGTTCTGGAAAACCTTTTACAATATGATGCAGTTCAAATAGCTATACTCGGAAGCGGAGATAAGTTTTACGAAGATTATTACAATTATTTGACAATGAAATATCCCGACAAGTTTAAAGTATATTTGGGATACAATCCTAATCTTGCTAATGAATTATATGCAGGAAGTGATGCGTTTCTGATGCCATCGAGATATGAACCTTGCGGACTTAGTCAAATGATAGCAATGAGATTCGGTACAATACCTATTGTAAGAGAAACGGGAGGACTTAAAGATACTGTTAAACCATATAATATCTATACCGATGAAGGAAACGGGTTCTCATTTACTAATTTTAATGCGGATGATATGCTTTTTACAATTAAAGTTGCCGAAGGAATGTATTATGACAAGCCTGAAATATGGGAAAAACTTGTAAAAAGAAATATGGATATTGACTTTTCATGGGATAGGTCTGCAAAAGAATATCTGAAATTATACGAATTGGTAAAAAGTTGGTAAACGGAGATGAGTTAAGCTGAAAAAAATAGAAATAAAACCTTTAAAAAAAGAAGATTTAAAAATACTTTATTCACCCGAATATCAAGGAGAGAGTCCCCGATGGAAAAAGTGGGACGCTCCTTATTTTGATAATTATAAATTTATAAGTTATGAGGAATTTGAAAAGTCCGATTTATCTTTTTATTTTTCGGATAATGTGAACGGAATATATGTTGACAAAGTTTTGATAGGTATCGTAAGCAGATATTGGGAAAATAAGAAGACCAGATGGTTAGAAGTAGGAATTATTATTTATAATTCTGATTACTGGTATGGAGGCTATGGAAGTGAAGCTTTAAAGCTGTGGACAACAAAGACTTTCAAAGATTTTCTCGAACTGGAACATGTAGGGTTGACAACTTGGAGCGGAAATATACCTATGATGAAATGTGCTGAAAAATTGGGATATAAACTTGAAGCTAAAATAAGAAAAGTGAGATATCATTTGGGAGAATATTTTGATTCGATAAAATACGGTGTATTAAGAGAAGAATGGGAAGAGAAGGAAATATAAAATATTCGGATGTATTTTTATTATAATTCGTATTTTATGCAATTTTACAGATTTTAAATATAATGAAATATATATAGTGCTTTCTGATAAGTAAATAAGAAATTAACTTTTTACTTTGAAAGAGAGCATTTTATATGTGAAATTGAAAGATATGAGTAGAAATATGGAAGTAACAGGTTCTAACGATTTTAGGTAAAAAATAAATCTTTTGACAAATTGAAAAAAATATAGCATACTACATATACTATATAGGAGGTATATGAAAAATGTGTTCTATAAAAGATTCTGTTTCTTTTAAATTAAAGCTGTTTCATAAAAAAATAACCGAGTTATCAAAAGAAGGACTTCAAAATCTGGGGCTGACATACGGAAATTATTTGGCTATGTGCTATATTTATGAAAATCCGGGTATTACTCAGGTGAAATTATCGGAAATCAGCTATAAAGATAAAAATGTAGTAGGTAGAAATATTGATAAACTGGAAGAAAAAAAGTACGTCAAAAGAGAGTCGGATAAAACTGACAGAAGAGTTTACGCTCTTTATTTAACTGAAAAGGGAAGAGAAATTGTGGAAAACAATCGGAATATTATTTTAAAAGAAGAAGAGAAGATTTTAAATAAAATATCCGAAAAAGAAAAGAAAAAATTTTTAGAAATACTGGATAAATTAGTAAATCAAAAGGAGAAATTAAATGGAAAATACTGTTAAAGAACAAAATCCGTTGGGATATAAGCCTGTTTCAAAGTTGCTGGCTTCGTTGGCTATTCCGGCGGTAGTGGCAAATCTTGTGAATGCTCTTTACAATATTGTCGATCAGATTTTTATAGGGCAGGGAGTAGGATATTTGGGGAATGCCGCTACGAATATTGCATTTCCCATAGTAACGATTTGTCTTGCAATAGGGCTTATGATAGGAGTAGGTTCTGCTGCAAATTTTAATCTTGAATTGGGAAGAAAAAATCCCGACAAGGCAAAACATGTTGCAGGGACGGCGGCAAGTCTGCTTGTTATTATCGGGGTTTTACTCTGCATTATAATATTGATATTTTTAAAGCCAATGATGATAGCGTTCGGGGCTACAGACAATATTCTTGATTATGCTATGGAATATACCGGAATTACATCATTCGGAGTTCCGTTTTTACTGTTTTCCATAGGTGCAAATCCCTTAGTAAGAGCGGACGGAAGCCCTAAATATTCAATGATGTCAATTATAATAGGGGCGGTTTTAAATACAATTCTTGATCCGATATTTATGTTTGTATTCGGGATGGGAATAGCAGGGGCTGCATGGGCTACTGTAATAAGTCAGATTATTTCAGCTCTTGTATTGGCTTTATATTTTCCTAAGTTTAAGACGGTAAAATTTGAGTGGAAAGACTTTATTCCCCAGTTCAGTGCAATGAAAATTATTGTATCTCTGGGAATATCATCTTTTATATTTCAGTTTTCTACAATGATTATACAGATAACAACAAATAATTTACTGAAAATATACGGAGAATCTTCAATATACGGAAGTGATATTCCTATTGCGGTAGCAGGAATTGTCGCTAAAATAAATGTGATTTTTATTGCTGTTGTAATAGGAATAGTACAGGGAGCTCAACCGATATTCAGTTATAATTACGGAGCGAAGAATTATGGAAGAGTAAGACAGACAATGAGACTTTTACTTAAAGTAACAATAACAATATCGTCTTTAATTTTTGTTGTTTTTCAGGTTTTTCCTGTTCAGATGATTTCTCTGTTCGGATCGGGAAGTGATTTATATTTTCAGTTTGGAGTAAAATACATGAGAGTATTTTTATTCTTTATGTTTATAAACGGTGTACAGATAGGAGCATCGACATTTTTCCCATCCATAGGAAAAGCTGTAAAAGGAGTTATTATATCACTTATGAAACAAATAGCGGTATTATTGCCATTGTTGATTATATTGCCTAAATTTATGGGAGTGGACGGAATAATGTTTGCAACTCCGGTTACTGATTTTATATCATTTATTGTTGCAGTAGTTTTCCTTGTGTATGAATTTAAGAAAATGCCGAGAGATTAGAAAGAAGGTTTTATTATGAGTTTAAATGTGAAACAGAAAAAGGCGACAGCCGAAGAGTTGAATGAAAATTATAAAAGACTCGGATATTCCGAGGAAAAAATATTGTCGGATTTGAAATTTTCCGAAGAAGAATTACATAATACTTTAAATGTAACTGAAAATACTAATGGATATAATGTCTGGAAATTAAGAGATTATCTTGTAGAAAAATTAAAAAAAGAAAGAAAAGAAGTGTATCCTTTTTCAATATTAAAAATGAATATTTATTTTCCTTATAAAAAAACATGGTAAGAAAACAATGAGGGTTTAAACAGAAATTCTGTATAACCCTCATTTTAATATTCCGATTTACGAGTGTTAAGACCGCAAATATTTATTATTTCTAAAGACTAATTTCTTTCGTATAATTCATTAAGTTTTTTCTGAACATTTTCATCGTTAATATAATCGTCATATTCCATTTCTTTTTCGAGAATGCCGTTAGGCGTAAATTCGATAATTTTATTTGCTACAGTTTGAATAAATTCATGGTCGTGAGTAGTAAATAAAACAGTTCCCGGGAAATTCATAAGAGATTTATTCAATGAAGTAATCGCTTCAAGATCAAGGTGATCTGTAGGATTATCCAATAACAGTACATTTGCACCTGAAAGCATCATTCTCGAAAGCATACATCTTACTTTTTCTCCTCCCGACAGAACTTTTGCCATTTTTCTGGCTTCTTCTCCTGAAAACAGCATTCTTCCCAAAAATCCTCTTACATATTCTTCGTGTTGATCCGTAGAAAACTGTCTAAGCCAGTCTATCAAAGATAAATCAACATTTTCAAAATATTCCGAATTATCTTTAGGGAAATAACTTTGAGAAGTAGTAACTCCCCATTCAAAACTTCCCGAATCAGGCTCCATTTCGCCTGATAAAATTTGGAAAAGAGTAGTTTTTGCAATATCATTGTCAGATAAAATAACTACTTTATCTCCTGTGTTTACAGTGAAAGAAATATTATTTAAAACTTTTTCTCCGTCAACAGTTTTAGTAAGATTTTCTACTCTTAACATATTGTTTCCGGCTTCTCTGTCAGGTTTGAACTCAATGTACGGATATTTTCTGTTGGAAATCTGCATATCTTCAAATTGAAGTTTTTCCAACTGTTTTTTTCGGCTTGTTGCCTGTTTTGATTTTGAAGCATTTGCAGAGAAACGTGCAATAAAGTCCTGTAATTCTTTTTTCTTCTGTTCGAGCTTTTTATTCTGATTTCTTATAAGTTCCTGCATTAATTTATTTGATTCGTACCAAAAGTCGTAGTTTCCCACAAACATTTTTATTTTACCGTAGTCAATGTCTGCAATGTGAGTACATACTTTATTCAAAAAGTGTCTGTCATGTGAAACTACAAGAACTGTAGTGTTTTCAAGGTCCATCAAAAAGTCTTCAAGCCATTTTACCGCTTTTAAATCCAATCCGTTTGTAGGCTCATCCAATAAAAGAATATCGGGATTTCCGAATATCGCCTGTGCAAGAAGCACTTTTACTTTTTCAGGCTCTGTCAGTTCTTTCATCAATTTATGGTGCAATTCCGCAGGAATACCTAATCCGATTAAGTATTTTTCGGCATTTGTTTCAGCTTCCCAACCGTCGAGCTCTGCAAATTCTCCTTCAAGTTCCGATGCGAGAATGCCGTCTTCTTCAGTAAACTCGGACTTTGAATAAAGCTCATTTTTTTTCATCATAATATCGTATAATTTAGCATGTCCCATCATTACTACATTTAAAACTTCTTCTTCTTCATGTGCAAAGTGATCCTGTTTTAAGAATGAGAGCCTTTTATTTTTATCAATAATTACTTCTCCTGAAGTGGAATCAGCTTCTCCTGTAAGTATTTTTAAAAATGTCGATTTTCCTGCACCGTTAGGACCTATTATTCCGTAACAGTTACCCGGTGTAAATTTTATATCCACTTCGTCAAAGAGTTTTCTTCCGCCGAACTGGACCGATAAGTTACTTGTTGAAATCAAAAAATTTCCTCCTCATAATATTAATATTTTGATACATTATAGCAGAAAAAAAGGGGAATGACAAACCCTGAAAAACAAAAAGTAAGTGAAATAAAAAATTAGTACTTTGAATAATAAAAAAAATGAGGTATACTATTACTAAAGAAACAAATCCGAGAGAAAAATATTAAGTTTTATGATTGTATTTGTTCTTGAAGATAATAACGAAAGGATTGATGGAGATTATGAAAAAATTTACAGATTGGATGGAACAGAAGTTTGTTCCGAAAGCTGCGAAAATAGCATCACAAAGATTTCTAGTTGCAATAAAAGATTCGTTTATTGCAATAATGCCTATAACTATGGTAGGTTCAATAGCAGTGTTATTGAACGTATTTTTTAGAGATTTGCCTAATAGTTGGGGACTTGAAGGTTTTGTAAAACTTATGACACCGATAATAAATATAAACGGGATTGTATGGTTTGCCTCTATTGCGATATTGTCACTTGCCTTTGTAATATCCTTAGGATACAATGTTTCCAGAAGTTATGATGTGAACCCTGTAGCGGGAGCATTGGTAGCATTTGCTTCATTTATAGCTTTTCTGCCTCAGGAAGCAAAATTTGACGCTGAAATAAACGGAGTTACACAGGCAGTTTCTTCGTGGGGATTTATAAATCTGGACTATTTGGGAGCGAAAGGACTGTTCCCGGCTATGATAATAGGACTTGTTTCAGCGATAATTTATTCTAAACTTATGAAAAGTAAACTGACTATCAAGTTACCTGATTCGGTTCCTCCGGCAGTAAGTAAAGCGTTTGCTTCGATTATTCCGGGAGTAGTTGCTGTTTATATTTGTGCAATATTGTCGCATTTGGTTGTTGCAGCTACAGGAAGCCCGTTAAACGATTTAATACAAAAATACATACAGGCTCCTTTGTTGGGATTGTCTCAAGGCATGTTTTCTGTAGTGCTGTTGGCTTTCCTTGTACAGTTATTCTGGTTCTTCGGATTGCACGGACACAATGTTTTGGCACCTATTATGGACGGTATATATCAGCCTGCTCTTTTGGCTAATGTGGAACACATGGCTAAAGGCGGAGCAGTAAAAGATTTACCGTACATCTGGACAAGAGGATCATTTGATGCTTATTTGCAAATGGGAGGTTCAGGAATAACAATAGCTTTAATTTTTGCAATATATTTATTCAGTAAAAGAAAAGAATATAAAACAGTTGCAAAATTATCAACACCGATGGCTATATTTAATATTAATGAACCTGTTATATTCGGAATTCCGATAGTGTTGAATCCGATATATATAATTCCGTTTTTGTTGGCTCCGACAGTTTGTGCGATAATCGCTTATACAGCTACAGCTATAGGACTGATTCCTCCTGTATATGTAGTAGTTCCGTGGGTATTACCTCCGGGAATATATGCGTTTTTTGCTACAGGAGGTTCTGTAAAGGCTGCGTTAGTATCATTATTTAACGTGTTTGTAGCGTTTGTTATATGGGCACCGTTTGTAATAATGGCCAACAAAATGGCTGAAGATAAGAAAAATCAAGAAAATGCAGAAGAGAAATAATGTTTTTTCATAGATAAAATTAAAAAAACAGTTTTTGAATTTCCGAAATTAAGGGATTTCAAAGCTGTTTTTTATTTATAAATTAAATTTTTCAAAACTCTTTATTTTTTTTGAAATAACTGATAAAATATTATAAATATAAAATGAGAGGGATGAAAGAAGATGAAAACGAATTTTCATACACATAATTACAGATGCGGGCATGCTGTCGGTAATGTGGAAGATTATGTTAAAGTAGCCGTAAAAGAAGGATACAGTGAACTTGGAATATCCGATCATGCACCTGTTCCTGCATATTATAATGACAGGATGAAAAAGGAAGAGTTGCAGGGATATCTGGAAGAAATAGAAGAAGCTCAGAAAAAATATAAAGATAAAATAAAAATATATAAATCTCTGGAAATAGAGTATTTCCCTGAATGGCAGGAATATTACGACGAACTGAAAAAGAAACTGGATTATATAGTTTTGGGTCTTCATGCTTTCAGAAAAGAAGGAGAAACTGAGATACACAGTGCATGGTCTATTAAAGAAGAAGAACATGTCCTTGATTATGGAAAATATATGGTAAAAGCAATAGAGTCGGGAAATTTTGATTACATAGCACATCCTGATTTATATATGATAGATTACAGAAATTGGACGGACGGTTGTATAAAAGCTGCGCATATGATTTGTGAAGCAGCTGAAAAGTATGATGTTCCTCTTGAAGTGAATGCCAACGGAATAAGAAAAACTTTGGTAAGACATCCTGATTGGGACAGATATATGTACCCTTATAAAGAGTTTTGGGAAATAGCTGCACAATACAATATTCGTACTATAATCGGTTCGGATACCCATAATTATGAGGAAATGGAAGACTTGCCAATGGAGTTGGCAAGACAGTTTGCAAAAGATTTAGGATTGAATGTTATAGAAACTATATTTTAAAAGAGATTTTGGAAGATAAAAGGAGTGATATAAATATGGACGGATTCAGATTTTTAAAAGGTGCAAAAATGACACATCCGACAACAGGAATTACATTGGAATATTTGGATAAATCAAATGCAGTCTGTTTTGTATTGTTTAATGAAACAAAAGAAAAAGTTATACTTGTAAAACAGTTCAGACCGGGACCGAAAGACTATACTTTGGAAGTAGTGGCGGGCCTTATAGATGCGGGAGAAAATCCTGAAACTGCTGCATTCAGGGAATTAAGAGAAGAAACGGGATACACAGAAGATGACATAACTGATTTTAGAAAGCTGGAAAAAGGATTGTTTGTATCACCGGGATACACTACGGAAAACCTTTATTTTTTCAGTGCGAGATTGAAATCCGATTCGATAAAACCCAAAGAACTTGATTTGGATGAAGGCGAAGAACTTGAAGTGGAATGGGTTCCGGTAAAAGATATTGTTGAAAAATCCAACGATATGAAAACATTATTCGGAGTTACTTATTTTCTTGGAAAATAAACAGATATTTTAATAACATCGAAGAGAGGTTATCAATGAATATAGGATTATTTATAATTTTGTATCTTTTTATATATTTTTTAATAAGAAAAATTATGAAAAATATAAAATTAAGTTTTGAAAAACTTGAAGAATTAGGCGGAGAATTTATATATACATTTCTTAATAGAGTGTTTAAAAAAGAAATTTATTTTAAACTTGAAGAAGTAAAAAATATATTTTTTACAAGAATGGTCATAAAAAATGATATGTTCGGAAATTTAATGTTATATATCATACTTGAAGACGACTATACTGTGAAACTTGAGAAAAAGGAAAATATTATAATATTTTTTGCAAGCTGCAAAAGAAATAATCCTGAATTGTATGAAAGATTTTTAAGAAATACTCCTATGGGAATTAATATATCTGCAATAATGGATAAAGAAATAGAAAATTATGAGAATAAAAATAGAAACTAGAGGAAATGGATGAGAACGGAAAAAATTTTAGGATACGATATTCACAGGAAAAAAGTAAAAAACATAAATTTAAGAATAAATCAGAATATGGAAGTATATATTTCTGCTCCTTTAAATTTACACAGCAGTTATATTGAGAATTTTATCCGTTCAAAAGAAGACTGGATAAAAAAAGTTTTAAACAGAATTGAAGATGTAAAGTCCAAACAGATGGAATACGAGTATAAAACAGGAGAAGTCCATAAACTGATAGGTAGAGAATATTCTCTGATTGTAAAACAGGGAAATACGGATAGAGTAAATTTGAGTAAAGATACAGGAGAAATAATACTTGTAACTAAACATGAAAATATCGAAAATAAGAAAAAAATAATGGATAAATGGTATTATGACTGTGCAAAAAAAATATTTCCCGATGTTATGGAAAAATGGCTTAAAATATTGGACGAAACAATAGAACATTTGTCAATAAAGCCTATGAAAACAAGATGGGGATCGTGTAATTATAATAAAAGATATATAAATCTTAATACGGAACTTATAAAAAGAACTCCTTTTGAGATAGAGTACGTTGTTTTACATGAACTTGCCCATTTAAAATATCCTAATCACGGAAAAGGATTTTATAATTATGTGGAAAATTATATGCCTAATTATAAAGAAGCTGAAAAATTGTTAAATGCTAAACATTATTATTAAAGTAGTACAAAGAAAGAAGAGAAAAATGAAAAAAAGAATAGTAATTTCATTAATATGCGGAATTTTATTGGTAAGTTGTTCTCAAAAAATAGTAAATAATGATTCTGATATAAGTATATCTCAAAAATCAAATGAAGAAAAACATTTGAAAGAGATTACTTATTCAAACTTAGTAGATAAAGCATCTCAGGAAGAAGTGAGAACAGCATTGAAAAATGCAGGAGTTTCTGAAAAAAGTATAAAGTCTTTTTTTGAAGGAGTAAATTATTTTAATAATTCCGTAGAAAATGTGAGCCTTGTAAAAAACGGCTTCAAAATAATGGAAAAACCAAGCCCTGTCTATGATGAAGTGACTATTCAGGAAAAATGGAATAAGAAAAATCCTAAATTTATAGGTCAAAACTGTAGAATTACAGCTTTTGAATTAATGAAGGATTTTGTTTCTGTAGGCAATCCTGAAATAAAAAATACTGAGCAATTATTCATGGATCAGGATTCTTTGAAAAATTTTCCTGTGAAAATCTTTACTGACAAAGAAAAACAGCAGTTTGAGAGCCTTTTTTCTTCAATAGAAACTGAAAATACAAAAGATTTTGCAACACATATAAGGAAAGTCAAAGAAGATTGGGAAAAGAAAAATATTAAATTTTCAAATAAAAATAAAATTTCAATGATTTCAGTGTTTTTTCATTCTGAAATCACGCCGAAAGAAAGCTTTTTATTTATAGGTCATGTGGGAGTTTTGGTACCGTCTTCTGACGGTAGGTTTTTGTTCATCGAGAAATTAGCTTTTCAGGAACCTTATCAGGCACTGAAATTTGACAATGTACTTCAGTTGAATGATTATTTATTGAATAAATACGACGTGGAATACGGTCAACCTAATGCAAGACCGTTTATAATGGAAAATGGAGATCCTCTCCTTATGTATCATCCGTAGAAATATTTGAAACATATTAAACTCAGTAACAAAGAATTAAAAAAATAAATAAAAATAGAAGAAAGGAGAAGTATGATTTAAATGAAAATAAGAAATATTTCTGTAATTTTAGTAATGTTATTTATGGTATTTTCCATAAATTCGGAATCATACAGCAAAAAAATGAAAATGGATGTAAAAATTAAAACGAACAAAGGAGAAATCAATTTAAGACTTTTTCCTGAAAAATCACCTGTTACAGTAGCGAGTTTTGTTAATTTGATAAAACACGGTTATTATAACGGACTTAAATTTCACAGAGTTATAGAAGATTTTATGGCTCAAGGAGGAGATCCTACAGGTACCGGTATGGGAGGACCCGGATACAGATTTGAAGATGAAGTGAAAAACGGTCTTGACTTTTCGACACCCGGCAAATTGGCAATGGCAAATGCAGGTCCCGGAACAAACGGAAGCCAATTTTTCATAACTACAGTTCCTACAGAATGGCTTACAGGAAAACATACTATTTTCGGAGAAGTAGCATCGGATAAAGATCTGGAAGTAGTAAAATCTCTTTCAAACGGTGATGTAATGGAAACTGTTACAGTAAGCGGCAGCGGAATAGATGAATTTTTGAGTAAATACAAAGATAGAATAAGCGAGTGGAATAAAGCTTTGGGGTATTAGAATTTTAGAAAGATTTGTATTCTTAGTAATCCTGCTATTTGTAGTCAATATGACTTCATTTAGCAGGATTTTTAAATATAAAAAAGTTAATAGTAGAAAATTTTATTTTAGAAAGTTTTGTTGAATTAGTTATAAAATACGCGATTAATAACTTTTGCTATTTGATTTAATTTTTTCTCATCTATTATATTAACAATATAAAATACGCGATTAGTGACTTAGCGGAATATTCAGTGGAATCAATGAAATATTCAATTAACAATATAAAATACGCGATTAGTGACTCTACTAAAGATATTATAATATTTATAATACCATTTTTTATTCAATTTGTCGAACTTATTTTTTTAAATTTTTATTCTTATTTTTGGAATTATATTTTTTAAAATTCTTAAATCTAATTAAGGAAAACAACACTTTAAAATTTTCTGTCAAACTTAGAAAAATTTTATGCTATTGAAGACAGACAGATTTAAAAAATAGAGGTTTATTAATAATTTTTTCTTTTTTGTTGAAGAAATGGTTGAAAAAACTAAAAATCAGGGTATAATAAATTATGAAAATTGGTTATAATAATTTTAGAAGGGAGAATGAAGAATATGAGATTTAAAATAGCATGTGAAGTAACGGAGGGTGAAGCTTTTTCACAAGATTATCGTAGAAATATTTTACGTATGCTAAAAACAGGATTAGATAGATATGAAGATATATTTGAAGATTTTTTTGGGTCAAATAAATTAAAAAAGTATTGTTGGTCTGTTTATTTTAAAAATTCTATATTTCAAGGGGATAAAATATATCTTCAAGGAGAAAAAAAAGAATTTTTTATAAACTTTTCAGTATTTGATAATGGGGATGCAATTAATATTTTTAATGCTTTTATGAATATTAAATATAGAGAAATTGATATTTCTAAAGAACTGAGAGTAAAAGTATCAAATGTAATTAAATTGCCAACAAAAGAAGTGAGTGGTGAATTTTTTAGAGCCAAAGTAATGTCACCTATAATTTGCAGAGATCATAATCAGGAAACAGGAAAAGACAGCTATTATACAGGAAGTGAAGAGGAATTTATTCCAATAATAAAAAGAAATTTGTACTTGGAGATGAGAGAAAAATATGGAGATTATGTGGAAAGAGATATTGAAAAACTGGTAATTGAAACGAAAGAATTAAAAAAAACAGTTTCCAAATTTTACGGTAAATTAATAGACGGTTCTATAGGTATAATCGAGTTGCAAGGGAAAAATTATTTGCTCAATTATATTTACAGTGCGGGTTTAGGTTCTATAAGAGGGAGCGGTTACGGATTATTGGAAATTGTTTAACAGAAAGGAGGAGAAGAAATGAGTGAAAAAATAGAAATACGGATGTCTAATTGGCTTTTTAATGCAGGACTTTTGGGGTTTTATAATGTATTGGGAGGAAAAGTTGCAGAAGAGAAAGGAGAAATAGAAATTTCAGAAGACGGTCAATCGTTGATATTTGATTCTGGTATGCTTGAAAATTTTGAATATAAATATTTTGATTTTTTTCTGAAAAGATATAATAAAATATTGCCTTACGGTAAAATACTTGATTTTGAGGATTATATTGATGATTTTTTATCAGGAAAAAGAGAAAATTTTAGTCTTAAAGAAGTTGATTATGTAAATTCTCAAATAGAATTGGTCAAAAAATCTTTAAAATCAAACAGTTATCAGTCTACATATGATTTTGTTGAAAATAATGGAAAAGAAAAAATGTTGAATTTGGAAAAAGAAATAAAAAAAGTAAAAAAACCAAAAGACAATGTAACATCTGAAACTGTTGAAGAGATAAAAGAAGTCTTTGGACAATTGAAAGAAGTGATGAATTTTTTCAAGAAGACTGTAAAAAATGAAGACGGATATGAAAAAAAATATTTAGCAGCCAAAAATATTGTTTATCTTATAATTAATAACAGCTGGAACGGAGTATCTTTTTTAAATAGAGCAAATGCTGCAAAAGACGTCTATGAAGAGTATAAGTCATATTTTGTAATCCCGGCAATAGAATATATTAATAAAGATAAATCAAAATTCAAGTATAAATGCAGTATTTCAAATATGTCAATGGAAAATTATAAAAATACTTTAGGTTTTTTAAATCAAACGGGATTTGATATTGCAAGAAAGCCTTCCCATGTATGGAATTTCACTAATGATATAGCAATAACACCTTTGATAATATTGATCCTCTCGTGTATTCCTGCGGGATTTATTTACGAAATAAATAAAGGAATGTTTGTAAATGCCAATTTTAATTTTGATCAACTTGAAAGAATAAATAACGGAATAGCAAATTCTATATTTGTTCAGGAACAGGAAGAAAAAAAGATAAATTTATACAGAAATTTGTTAAAAGAATTTGAGACTAATACAAATGACACTAAATATGAAATATCTGATATTCAGGTAGTGAGATTAGAAAATGAAACATACAGATTCAGCTTATTATCAAAAAATATATTATATTTATTACATGAAAATAAAGATAAACTTGACAGATTACTTGGCAAGTATTATAAAGATTATGATAAATATTTTAATTTATACGATGAAACAATAAGAGAATTATTAAATAATCAGAATTTATTTTCTTTAATAAATAAACTTTGTTATTATAAAATTTCTAAAAATAAATCTGCATATTATAATGGACTAAATATGTCCGATTTGGTAAAAATAAATATGAACTATATCAGGAGGTTAAGAAAAATGGAGAATAATGAAGATAAAAGAACTGAATTATCCGAGAAAGACATTGAAATGATTAGAACAAATGCTTATTATTTTAGAAAAGATTATATTGGAAAAAGTGGAAATGATAAGAAAATAGGAGGATTATTGTACAGATTACAAAATGCACTCAGAATAAATGATGTAGATATGTTTATGGATGCTTTGATTTCAGCTCATGCTTATGCGGGAAAAGGGGTACACAAGTTATTTAACAGAGCATTGATTGATGATGAAGATTTTCAGACGTTAGGGCATGCTTTTTTAATAGGACTATTGGAAGATGGCAAAAAAGATGATGAAAATAAAGATAATAAAAAAGAAGGGAATGAATAGTTATGGAGATAAAAGGGTTGACTTTTACAGCTGTATTTTTAGCTCAAAGTGCAAATTACGGTGAAGGAATAGGAAACGTAGCGGCATTGAAAAAAATATCCAGAAATAGAGGAGAACAGTACACATATATATCACGTCAGGCAATAAGATATAATATTATAGAACAGTTGGGAGAAAAAATATCTCCGGTAAAAGCTGAAGGAAGCGGAGATAAAAAGGTTGTACAGTTTTCCGCAGAAACTACAATAAAAGACTATCCTGAACTTGATTTTTTCGGATATATGAAAACTACTAAAGGAGAAAATTCTAAAAATCGTTCAGCAATAGTAAGACTCTCAAATGCAATTTCTTTGGAAACATTTAAAGGGGATTTGGAATTTTTGACAAATAAGGGCTTGGCAGACAGAATAAATGAGTTTCCGAATATAGCTCAGTCAGAAATTCATAAATCATATTATAAATACACGCTTACAATAGATTTAGATAAAATAGGGATAGATGAATTGGATGATATTAAACTTGATAATAAAGAAAAAACAAGAAGAGTAAAAAAACTTTTGGATACAGTTTCATTGCTATACAGAGATATAAGAGGAAGAAGAGAGGATTTAAAGCCTTTATTTATAATAGGTGGGGTCTATGATGTAAAAAATCCGTTTTTTGAAAATATAGTCGATGTAAAAAATAATAAAATCGCAGTAGAAAAACTTTGCAGCGGAATATACGATTATATAGAAAAAGATACTTTATGCGGTATTGTAAAAGAACAGTTTGATAATGATACTGAAGTGGAAATAGAATTGAAAAAGAAAAATGTAGTTGTATATGATACTCCTGAGTTTTTCAAAAATATAAAATTGAAAGTTGATGAATATTATGATAAGAGCAATTAAGCTTGAGTTATATCAGAATATGGTTAATTACAAGACTGCGACGAGTTTTCAATTAAAGGAAACTTATCCGTTGCCTCCATACTCTACAATAATCGGAATGGTTCATTCTTTATGTGATTTTAAAGAATACGTCCCTATGGAAATAAGTGTAATGGGAAGTTATTTTTCCAAAGTGAATGATCTTTATACGAGATATGAATTTAAAAAGGGAAATCCGTATGAAGAAGAAAGACATCAGATAAATGTGAATGGATTCGGTGTAAATAGAGGTGTTGCTACTGCAGAACTTTTAGTAGATGTGTATTTGACGATACACATTATTCCCGAAGACCAGTCTGATGAAAGTATACAAAAAATATTGAATGCTTTTGAAAAACCTAGAGAATATCCATCATTGGGAAGAAGAGAAGATATTGTTGTGATAAATAAGGTTAAAGAAGTTGTTATAGAAAAAAAAGAGCTTGAAGAAGATAGAACATATAATAAAAATATTTTTGCTTATATTCCAATAAGTTTTGTTAGAAAGAGTGTGATAGAATTTGGTGATAAAAGCAGTGGAGTGCAAATTCCGGGAACGCGATATGAGATAACTAAAAATTATAAATTACAAAATATAGGAACAAAAAGTAAACCTAAAGAAATTAGGATTTGGGAGAAAAAAGATGTCATTTATTCGTCAGATATAACTGGGCTTGAATTTGAAGAGTTGCCTATAGATAGTGAAGAAGATATTGTTTTTTGCGATTTATAGAAAAGTATAAAAGGAGTTTATGAAATGAAAAATCAATTTTTGGCAAAGTCCACAGGTGAAACAATTCTGACACATACCGGCAATTTAATAAAAAATTTTGAATTATTATTAAAATTATATCCTAATATTAACGTGGATAAAAGACTTTTATTATTGGCATGTATATATCATGATTTAGGAAAGATAAATATAAAATTTCAAAGAAAACTATTTAAAAAAAATGATGAAATTCAAATTCCGCATGGTCTTTTAAGTACAGCTTTTATAAATTCAAGAGATTTAATAAAAGAGCAGGGGTTCAGTAAATCGGATATAAAAGTGTTGGCTTATTCAGTAGCATTACATCATGAAAGAGATCTTTCAGAAATAGAAGATAAAGATTTAAAAGATGAAGTAGAGTTAATGAATAAAGAAACTTTTGATTTTACAAAAGTCTTAAGAAATTTAGAAGAAGAATATATAAGATATTTAAAAGATAATAGAATTCAGGAAGTGAATAATAATATAAGAGTATTTAATATTATAAATGATGATATTAAATTAAGAGTATTAAGCAAAGGATTTTATAAATTACATGAAAGAATGTATTCTGTAGATGCTTTGGCTACAAAAGAAGAATCAATGGAAGCTTTTAAAAAGTATATTATGGTAAAAGGCTTGCTAAATAAAATCGATTATGCGGCAAGCTCGGGATTGACTGTCGAATATGAGAATAACTTTCTGGAAAAAAGTATGAATGATTTTTTGCAGAATGTTCTGAAAAAATACGATAGTAACAATGACTGGAATGATTTGCAGAAATTCATGATTAATAACAGAGACAGTAATGTAATCGTTGTTGCACAAACAGGTTTTGGAAAAACTGAAGCAGGATTGTTATGGATAGGAAATAATAAAGGGTTTTTTACATTACCTTTGAGAGTAGCGATAAATTCGATTTATAAAAGAATAAAAGAGCAGATTTTAAAAGACGATATTACTAAAGATGAGCTTACTGATAAATTAGGATTACTTCATTCGGACTTTAGAAGCGAATATTTGAAAAGATTTGAAGAAAAGAAAGATAAAGAAATAGAAGAAAGTGATTTTACTGAAGAAAGACTTGATGAATATATAGGAAAAACAAAGCAGCTTTCTTTGCCTCTTACTGTATGCACTATTGATCAGATTTTTGATTTTGTTTACAGGGCTCCTGGATTTGAAATGAAAGCATCTATATTAGCCTATTCCAAAATAGTAATTGATGAAATTCAAATGTATTCTCCAAATTTAGTAGCTTCATTAATATACGGAATTAAATTTATCACAGATCTGGGAGGAAAATTTGCAATAATGACTGCAACATTGCCGGGAATTATAAAAACTTTGCTTGAAAAAGAAAATGTTTCATTTGTTACTACTTCTCCTTTTGTTAATAATAAAATAAGACATAAAGTAAAAATTGAGAATGATGTTATAAATGCTGAATTTATAAAACAAAGATATAAAAATAACAAAATTCTGGTCGTTTGCAACACAGTGAAAAAATCTAAAGAAATATATGATGAACTTAAGGAAATAGGAGTTTCCGGAAATGAGATAAATTTACTTCATAGTAGATTTATAAAAAAAGACAGGTTTCAAAAAGAAAATGAAATTACAAAATTTGCTTCTCCGAAGAGATTTTCAGAAAAAGAAAGAAGAATAGAGGAAAATATAAGAGAAAGTGGCATATGGATAGGAACTCAAGTAGTTGAAGCATCTCTAGATATAGATTTTGATGTGTTGATTACGGAGTTATCCGATTTAAACGGCTTATTTCAAAGAATGGGAAGATGTTACAGAAGTAGAACATTGAAACCTGAGGACGGATATAATTGTTTTGTATTTACAGATAATTGCAGTGGTATAGGTAAATCGGAGAGAAGTGTTATAGATGAGGAGATTCATGAAAAATCCAAGGAAAAACTTTTAAATGTTGACGGAATATTGACAGAAGAGATGAAACTGTCTATGATAGATGAAGTTTACTCTTATGAAAGTCTTAAAGAAACTCAATATTGTCAAACTATAGAAGAGAAATTAAGAGCTTTAAAATTTTATATAATAGAATACGAAATGAGTAAAGAGAAAGTAAAAGAAATTTTTAGAGATATTCATTCAATAGATGTAATTCCTATGCCGATATATAAAGAGAATGAAGATGAGATTACTGAAAATATAGAAATTTTACAGAAGACTTATAAAGATTGTTCTGATATAGAGAGAAAAAAGTTAAAACTGGATAAAATAAGAGCGAGAAATGAAATAAGTCAACTAAAAGTGAGTGTACCTCAATATGACTTTGATGAAAGTGATTATAATACTGTTGAAATAAATAAATATGAGGAAATATTTGTGATGAACTGTGATTATTCCTTTGAAAGAGGTATAGAAATTATAAAAAAATCTAAAAAATTAGATTTTGAAGAAGATTTATGTTTTTAAATACACTGGATAAAGGTGAATTTATTATGAGAATATCGGGATTAATGATAAATTATTATTTTATCTGTAAAAGAAAATTATGGTGTTTGGCAAAAAATATTAATTTGGAAGAGACAAATGAAAATGTAAAAATGGGTAAATTAATAGATGAAAGCAGATATGCTCTTGAAACTAAGCAAATAATGATAGAAGGAACTGTAAATATTGATTTTATAAGGAACTGGAAAGTGGTTCATGAAGTGAAAAAGAGCAAAGCTATTGAGGAAGCTGCAATTTGGCAAGTGAAGTATTATATTTATTTTTTGAAGAAAAGAGGGATAGATATAGAAAAGGGAATAATTGATTATCCTGAAATAAGAGAAAGAAAAGAAGTTATTTTATCTGAAGAAGATGAAGTATATTTAGAAAAAGTTTTAAAAGATATAGAACAAATATGTCAAAGTGAGATTTCTCCCCGAGTTATAAATGATAAAGTTTGTAAAAAATGTGCATATTATGAATATTGTTATATTTAGTGGGAATCTGTATTTCAGAGGTGGTTAAATATGTCTGAGAGTTATTTTATATTTTCAAATGGAGAATTAAAGAGGAAAGACAACGTTGTGAGGATAACTGCTGCAGATGGTAGATTTAAAGATATAAAAGTGGAAATGACAAGAGATATATACCTGTTTGGAGAAGTATCTCTTAATACAAAATGTTTAAATTATTTGGCAACGTTGAAAATACCCGTACACGTATTTAATTATTACGGATTTTATACAGGAACATTTTATCCTAAAGAAACTAATGTTTCAGGAAAATTATTTGTTAAACAGGTAGAAAATTATACAAATAATGAAAAAAGAATTGAGCTTGCACAGCTAATAATAGACGCTGCAAGTGCTAATATTTTAAGAAATTTGAGATATTATCAGGAAAGAGGAAAAGAACTTGAAGAAATAATAGAGCAGATAAAAGCTCTGAAAAAAGGGATTTTCAGAACAGAAAATGTGGAAGAACTTATGGGAATTGAGGGAACTATAAGAAAAACTTATTACGATAGCTGGAATATAATAGTCAATCAGGAAATAGATTTTGAAAAAAGAGTAAAAAGACCGCCCGATAATATGATTAATACTATGATTTCTTTTCTGAATACACTTGTTTATACAGCGTGTCTTTCAGAAATATATGTGAGTCAGTTAAATCCTACAATAAGCTATTTACATAGTGTAGGAGAAAGAAGGTTTTCACTATCTCTTGATATTGCTGAGGTTTTCAAGCCTTTGCTTGCAGATAGAATTATTTTTTCTTTGTTAAATAAAAAAATGATAACGGAAAAAGATTTTGTAAAAGATTCAAATTATTTTTATATGAAAGAAAAAGCCCAGAAATTGATTTTAAAAACGTTTAATGAAAGATTGGAAACGACTATAAGACACAGAGATTTAAACAGAAATGTTTCGTACAGAAGATTGATGCGTCTTGAGGCGTATAAGTTAGTAAAGCATTTAATGGAAGATAAAAAGTATGAAGGTTTTAAAATATGGTGGTAATATGTATGTGATATTAGTTTATGATATTTCAACAGATGATGATGGTGGGAGAATTTCCAGAAATATTTTTAAGATATGCAAAAGATATCTCACTAACGTTCAAAAATCGGTTTTTGAAGGAGAAATTACTCCTGTTTTATTAAGAAAACTTTATTTGGAATTAAGAGGATTTATCAGAGATGATAAGGATTCCGTATTATTATTTAAAAGTAGGCAGGAAAAATGGTTGGAAAAGGAATTTTGGGGCTTGGAAGATGATAAAACTTCTAATTTTTTTTAAAGTTGTGTTTTAAATCTGTCGATATTCAATAATATAAAAATTACGGGAGTTAGACAGAAAGTTTAAAAATACCGTTTTTCTTGATTTGGATTAAAAAAAGAAAAAGAATAGGATTTTAAAAGTGAGAATTCAGAATAGGAAAAAAATAAGTTCGACAAATTAAATTAAAAATGTTATTATAAATATTATGATATTTTTAGTAAAGTTATTAATCGAGCAGACTGTAATGTAAATTAACTTCTTTACTTAATTTTTTCAAAGCTTTATTTTGTTATTAATCGAGCAGACTGTAATGTAAATCTTCTTCTGTTGCTTTTAAGTAGCTTGCGTCTAAGAGTTATTAATCGAGCAGACTGTAATGTAAATTGAAGAGGACTTCCGCTGGCAATCGACACAGTTGGAGTTATTAATCGAGCAGACTGTAATGTAAATGAAAGATTTGCAATAGCAATGATTGAGCGAGGTTGGGTTATTAATCGAGCAGACTGTAATGTAAATATATTTTTAGGCAATGAATTGAATATAAAGTGTTCAGTTATTAATCGAGCAGACTGTAATGTAAATTTGTTAGTTTCATTATCTGCTTTGTAAGGACTAAAGTTATTAATCGAGCAGACTGTAATGTAAATATAAGCACGATCACCTGAGCCTACTCGGTTTCCTACAGTTATTAATCGAGCAGACTGTAATGTAAATTTATTAGTGAAGAATGGGATGTTATTAGAACAAGGTTATTAATCGAGCAGGCTGTAATGTGAATTTCTTTATTTGTCAGTCACGACTGACAAATAAATGAGCAATAAATATTATAACTAAAATATATCAGAAAAGAGAGTTTTTGAATAAAATCATGATTCGGAACTCTTTTTTATTTGCAACTATAATCGAAATATATATTATATATAAATAATTTATAAAAAAGAGAGGCAAAAATAATATTCAAAACTATTGCATTATAATTATAAAAATGTTATTATTTTTTAACATAAGATAAAAAATGTATATAATTAAAAATGTAGGACAGTAGGAGGGTAAAAATGAAAAAAATGTTATTATTACTGGGAGCAATCACAGTATTTATTTTAAGTTGCGTAGGAAAAGAAGGACAGTCATCAGGTAAAAAGGAGGAAAGTAAGAAAAAAGTAAAAATCGGAATAATGCAGATTACAACTCATCCGGCATTGGACAGTGCAAGAGAAGGTTTTAAAGAAGCATTTAAAGAAGCCGGTTTAGAAGTAGTTTATGATGAAAAAAATGCAAACGGTGAAATAACAACAGCAAATTTAATAGCAAATAATTTTGTAAATTCAAAAGTAGATTTGATTTATGCAATTGCTACAAATACTGCACAGGCGGTTTCAAATACTACAGAGGATATACCTATAGTTTTTTCGGCGATTACGGATCCCGAATCTGCAGGGATTTTGAAAAAAAATGTAACTGGAATAAGTGACAGAGTTGATATAAAACAGCAGCTGGAATTATTATTGAAAATAGACAGTAAAATAAAAAAAGTCGGAATAATATATAATTCATCAGAGCCGAACTCGAAAATACAGGTAGAAGATTTGAAAAAAGCTGCGAAAGAGCTTAATTTACAAGTAGTAGAAAAAAGTGTTTCACAAGTGAGTGAAATTCCTCAGGTAACTGATATGCTTATAAGAGAAAGTGATGCATTATATCTGCCTACAGATAATCTTGTCGCTTCTGTAGTAAATCTTATAACAGATAAAGCAGCAGTTGCAAAAAAAATTGTTTTTGGGGCTGAAGCTGCACATGTTAAAGGCGGAGCTTTAATAACTCAAGGTGTAGATTATTATGAAATGGGGAAAGAAGCAGGAAAAATAGCGGTAGAGATTTTAAAAAATAATAAAAAACCTTTTGAAATGAAGTATAAAACAATGGAATTAGGAGAAATTACTGTAAATTCTAAAACATTGGGGAAATTGGGAATTAAATTGCCTGAAGAAATTAGAAATAAAGTGAAATTTATAGAATAGAAAGTAAAAAAACGGAGGGAAAATATGAAAAAATTACTACTGTTAATACTCGGGTGCTTAACGATTTTAGCATGCGGAAAACAGGAAGAAGTAAAAGAAAAGAAAAATGATAATAAATCTGAAGGAAAAGTTTATAAAATAGGGATTACTCAGATAGTTACACATCCTTCGCTAGATATGGTAAAGGAAGGATTTAAGAAAGCCTTTGAAGAAGCAGGGATAAAAGCCGATTTTGATGAAACGAATGCTGAAGGATCTATTCCTAATGCAAATTTAATAGCGAACAAATTTAAAAGTGATAAAAAGGACTTGATTCTAGGTATTGCAACACCTTCAGCACAGGCATTGGCAAACAGTATATCGGATATACCTATTTTGTTTTCAGCGGTAACTGATCCTGTCAGTGCAAAAATATTAAATAAAAATGTGACAGGAACAAGTGACAAACTTGATAATGTAGGAGAACAACTTGATTTACTTATAAAATTAAGACCTGAAACGAAAAAAATAGGTGTTTTATATAATCCTTCAGAACAAAATTCCCTTGTTCAGGTAAAAGAAATTCAGGAAAAAGCCAAAGAAAGAAATTTAGCAGTGGAGTTACAGGGAATAACTTCGTTCAGTGAAGTAGCACAAGCAACAAAAATTTTACTTGGAAAGACAGATGCACTGTATCTTCCTACGGATAATTTAGTAGTTTCAGCAGTGAAATTGATTGTTTCAGAAGGAATCAGTGCTAAAAAGCCTGTTATTTCAAGTGAAAGATCTTCAGTAGATCAGGGAGCTCTGTTTACAATGGGGTTGAATTATTTTGATTTAGGTAAAAGAACAGGAGAAATGGCAATAGAAATATTAAAAGGAAAACCTGCTTCAGAAATACCTTTTGAAACTTCTAAAAAGACAACTTTATTTTTAAATGAAAAAACAGCACAGGCAATAGGAATAGATATTAAAAATCCTGTATTGGAAGGTGCCGAAATAGTAAAATAATAAAAATGTAAAGGAAGTTTAGAGAAAATGAATGAATTGCTGGTATTTATGCAGAGCCTTCCCGAGGCTTTTAAAACTGGGTTTATATACTCCATAATGGTAATGGGGGTGTATATAACATATAAGATTCTGGATTTTCCGGATTTGTCGGTTGATGGTACTTTTCCATTAGGAGCTTTTATATTTGCAGGATTTGCAATGTCAAAAAACGGATTTTTCGGAATAACTCATCCTATAATGGGTCTTGTTCTTGCAACTGTAGGAGGAATGATGGCAGGATATGTAACAGGAGCATTACATACATATCTTAATATTGAGGGACTTCTTGCAGGAATAATCGTTATGACCGGACTTTACAGTATTAATTTCAGGATTATAGGGGGAGCAAACGGCTTTATTCCTGATGACAGGAGTATTTATGAAATAGTTTCTTATGATAAAAATTTTGTAATGTTCACGATTATTTTCTTAATACTTTTAGTCTTGAAAGGATTTTATGATTATAAAATTAAGAAAAATAAATATGTCATAAGAGCTTTGGCAGTGTATACGATTATGGTTATAGCTTTGATAGTTTATGTTTTTCTTTCAAAAGATATAAAGTTAATGCTTGTTGCATTAATAGTATTTATTTTGAAAATGATACTGGATTATATACTGACTTCAAAATTCGGATTTGCTCTTAGAGCATTGGGAAGTAATGAGCAGCTTGTAATAAGTCTTGGGGTAAATGAAAAGAGATTAAAAATATTCGGTTTGATGTTATCGAACGGGTTTGCAGCACTTTCGGGAGCATTATATGCCCAGTCGTTAAAAGCTGCCGATTTACAGTTGGGATTCGGAGTTTTGGTGATGGGACTTGCAGCAATAATATTGGGATTGGGAATTATTAAAAAATCTCAGGCAGTGAATGAAATCTCCATAGTTATATTGGGTTCATTATTGTACTATTTTATAATAAATGTAGCACTTATGTCGAATAACTGGACGAGAAATTTGTATGATGCTTTAGGTCTTAGTGACGGCTTAAAGAATGTACTTGAAATAAAACCTACCGATGTAAAAGTAATAACTGCTATTATTCTTACGGTAATTCTGTGGAATGAAACTGCCAAAAGGATAAGAAAGAGCAGAAAAAAAGCAAAATTAATCGAAAAGGAAAGAGGGATATAGATGATAGAAATAAAAAATTTATATAAAACTTTCTTTTCGGAACTAGGAACAGAAAAACAGGTATTCAATAATTTGAATTTAAAAGTGGAGGACGGAGATTTTATCACAATTATAGGAAGTAACGGAGCAGGAAAATCCACGTTATTAAATGTTTTAAACGGTCAAATTACTCCTGACAGCGGAGAAATTATATTAAACGGAAAAAATATTTCAAATGTAGAAAAATACAAAAGATCTCAATGGATTTCACAAGTTTATCAAAATCCTACTCAGGGAACAGCTCCTTCAATGACTGTTATGGAAAATTTGTCAATGGCTAAAAATAAAGGGAAAAAGTTTAACTTCACATTCGGGTTGGATTTAAAAAATATGAAGTTTTATGAAAAACAGCTGGAAAGTCTCGGGCTTGGATTGGAAAAACAACTTTTTACTCAGGTAGGATTGCTTTCGGGAGGACAGAGACAGTGTTTGTCATTGATAATGGCTACTTTAAATCATCCGGATATACTCCTTTTGGACGAACATACTGCTGCTCTTGATCCACAAACTTCCGAAATAATATTGGAAAAAACAAAAGAAATTGTAGAAAAAAATAATATAACAAGTTTGATGATAACTCATAATATGCAGGATGCAATAAATTACGGAAACAGATTGATAATGCTTCATGCGGGAGAAATAATATTTGATATAAAAGAAAAGGATAAAAAAAATCTTACAGTGGAAAAATTACTTGAAATGTTCAAGGAAAAAGATGCAAAACTGTCGGATAAAGATATATTTTAGATATTTTAATGATCTGCTTGTAAAAAAACAGCAAAAATTTTCAACCTTAAAATTACATATTCAAAAATGTATGTGAGCTATGAAAACGAAACAGATTTTTTCATAATGCTCACTAATACATTTTTGTTGTTGTAAAAGCTGAAGGTTGTTTTTTTGATTAAAAATTTCTGTTTTCAAGTCAGAAAAATCGAATTTTTTTAAAAATTTAATATTCCTGTCTAAATCAAAATATACCGAATCCGTTAATTTCCATGAATCTGAATAACAAATCGTTTATTACTTTTTCATTTTTATTTTTTTCATAAGGTAAAGTAAATTCTGCATCTTTATTGGTCCAGAGTCTGTCGTAATAGTTTAAAATACTTTTGGAAATATTCTGATCATATGCGGAAGTAATTTTCAATTCATTTTCGAGGTTATAGTTTCTCATATTTCTTCTTGTAAAGTTTGTAGAGCCTCCATAAGTAACCATATAGTCTTTTTTCATTATAGACAGCATTTTTACATGATACATTTCTTCACCTTTATTATAAAATCTGATTTCAATTTTATAATTATGCTTTCGGGCATATTTCATAAGCTCTCCTGCAGCAGCTTTGTTAGGCAGTCCTGAATTGGAATTATTCAGGATAATTTGAATGTCGGCACCGTTTTTAGCAGCCTTTTTAATACTTTTTATAATTCCTCTGTCTGCAAGAAAAAATTGAGCAATTATTATTTTATCCTCTGTTCCGGTGTTTGCCAATTCATTGGAAATATCAAGGACGGTTTGTCCTTCTGTAAAATACTGTAATTTTAATTTGCTGTTATTTGAAAAAGGAATTTTACTAAAGTCTTTATCCGGAAGATTTTGTTTAAGACTTCCGTCAGGTTTGGTAATTTTTGCAACTGACTGTTCGGCAGAGTAAATATCTTTTATAATCGGCGAAGAAAATTTAAAAGCTACGTTGGAGTGCCTTGAACCTTCAGCGTGAGGGTTAGCAGAAGTCAGCATTGCAGTATTTTCATTCATAATCAGTTTTCTGTGGTCAGCTTTTGCATTTAGTGCACGGAGGATACTTCTTATAGTTACTTTATCAGTTCCTTCGTAAACAGGATTTTTAGTTTTCCCGACATTTTTAGAATTGCCGAAAGGTCTTATAAATAATCGCCAAACAGTAGAATAAGTAGGCATAGGATCTCTTAATTTTGCTAAATCCACGTAGCCTATATGAACTCCCGCTTCTTCAAGTTTTTTATGAGTTCTGTTATCAAATGCTCCGTAAAAAGTATTGCTTTCATCGAGTATAAGATAAATTTCAACATCAGGATCTCTTTTTCTTTTTTCAAGAATTTTTTGAGCAAATTCTTCAGCGATATCCACAGGATTGAGTTTTTCTCTGACTCCTTTTCCGAGATAGTCATTAAAAACAAAAATATCCATTAGGAAAAACTCTTTGGCATTATCAAGTATTTCATACGCCTGCTCCCAGATTTGTCTTTCATATTCAATTTTTCCGTCTTTTTTATAAGTAAGATCATAGTAAAAATCAACATTATCTGCATTATATACTTCGGATTTTGTGGAAAGTCCTTCGGGAAGAGAAACACAGGATAAAACCGATAAAAGAATAATTATATTTAAAATAGTATATTTAGATTTTTTCATGAATTTTCCTTTCGTTATCGTTTATATATATTAATTATACCAGTTTTATTCAAAATATCAAGAGCATATAATTCAAATTTTGTTGAAATAAATTATAGGTTGTGTTATTATATATAAAAAAGCGGGAGATGATTTTAAATGAATGAAGTTATAAAACAACTGCAAAATAGAAGATCAGTGAGAGAATTTACAGGGGAAAAAGTAAAAGATGAAGATTTGAAATTGATATTGGAGACTGCTCAGCGATATTCAAATTGGGCTCATGGACAGCAGACATCATTGATAGTAGTCAGAGATAAAGAAAAAATTAAAAAAATAGCAGAATTATCAGGGGGACAAAAACATATAGAAGCTGCTGATGTGTTTATTTTAATATTGATAGATTTTTATAGAGTAGTATATGCCGTTGAAAGTATAGGAGGAGAAATTTCTATTCCGAAATCAGTAGAAGGATTAATGATAGGTACCGGAGATGCAGGAATAATGGTAAATGCAATACAGACGGCTGCAGAATCATTAGGATACGGAACGACAACTATAGGGGGTGTAAGAGTGAATCCCGATGCGATAGCTGAAATGTTTGATTTACCTGAGTATGTATTTCCTGTTTTCGGAACTACGATAGGAGTTCCGGCAGAAAATAAGCTCAAATCTCTTAAACCGAGAGTTCCTTTTGAAAGTTTTGCATTTGAAGAAAAATATGATAAGAAAAAAGTCGAAGAAGGTGTCGAAAAATTTGAAACAGAGTACAGAAAATGGTGGGATGAAAACGGATTTCCTGAAGTACCGTCTTATAAAGAGACTATGAAAAAATATTATTCAAATTATGTAAAGGAAAATTATCAGAAAACAGAAGAAACACTTAGAAAACAAGGGTTTATTCAGAAATAGACGGAATTATTTTGAATTTCAAAATAATTGAAATAAATTATATATTGTGATATCATATTATGTTATATATAAAAAGATGGGAGATGATTTTAAATGAATGAAGTTATAAAACAATTGCAAAATAGAAGATCAGTGAGAGAATTTACAGGGGAAAAAGTAAAAGATGAAGATTTGAAATTGATATTGGAAACTGCTCAGAGATGTCCAAATTCTGTTCATGGACAGCAAACATCATTAATAGTCGTAAAAGACAAAGACAAAATTAAAAAAATAGCCGAATTATCGGGAGGACAGAAACAGGTTGAAAATGCCGATGTATTTGTTTTGGTATTGGCTGATTATTACAGACCTTATTATGCTGCAAAAAGTATAGGTGTGGAAATCGGTGTTCAAAAATCTTTGGAAGGTGTAATTACAGGAGCTGTAGATGCAGGAATAATGGTGGAAGCTATACAGACAGCAGCGGAATCTTTGGGGTATGGAACTACTGTTATAGGCGGAATAAGATTAAATCCTGATGCAATATGCGAAATGTTTAATTTGCCTGAATATGTATTTCCCGTTTTAGGTACTACAATAGGGGTGCCTACTGAAAATAAATTAAAAACACCTAAACCGAGAGTTTCTTATGAGAGTTTTGCTCTTGATGAAGTATATGATAAGGCAAAGGTGGAAGAAGGCGTAGAGAACTTTGATGCAGATTACAGAAAATGGTGGGATGAAAACGGTCTTTCTCAAATGCCTTCTTATAAAGAGAGTATAAAAAATTATTACGGAAATGCAACAAATGAAAGATATAAAAAAGTTGCCGATACAGTAAAAAAACAGGGATTTGATTTTGATAAAAGTGAATAGTTAATATAAAATAAATTTTATAAATACTCAGATTACCGATGTATAATAATTATATATTGATAATTTGAGTATTTTTTAAAATACAGTTTAAAAATAAGCAAAAATATTATATAATCTAAATAGTAGAGAGGAATATATGTTTAGGAGGAAATTAACTTGGAAACTTTAAGAGAGTTTTATAAAATAGGAAACGGACCTTCAAGCAGTCATACAATGGGACCTGAAAGAGCCGCTTCTTTATTTAAAAAGAGAGCAGAGGAAAAATACGGGAAAGATTTGAGATATAAAGCCGAATTGTACGGAAGTTTGGCAGCAACAGGGAAAGGACATTTAACAGACTTTATTATAAAAAAAACATTGGAAAATGCAGAAAAAGATAATATAGAAGTAGTATTTATGCCTGAAATAGTGTATGATTTTCATACAAACGGTGTAAGATTTTTTGTTTATAAAAAAGATGATATAAATTTTGAAGATCCTTCGGAAAGTGCGTTATTCTTTTCTGTAGGAGGAGGAAGTATAGTTGAAGCGAAGGACGGTAATGAAAATTTGAATAAAAATGCCGATGTGGAGCATATCTATCCTCAAAAAAACTTTAAAGAAATAATGGAATATTGTGAAAGAGAGAATATTACAATTCCTCAATATGTGGAAAGATATGAAGGAACTGAAATTTGGGATTATCTGAAAGAAGTATGGAATGCCATGGACGATGCTGTAAACAGAGGATTGAATACTGAAGGATATTTACACGGAATGCTTCATTTGGAAAGAAAAGCAAAAATGTTCTATGAAAAATATTTGAATGCACGCTTTAAAGATGTTAAAGGGAGAGTTTACTCATATGCGTTAGCGGCTTCAGAGGAAAATGCCAGTGCGGGAAAAGTTGTAACAGCTCCTACTTGCGGTGCTTCGGGGTTAATTCCTGCAGTATTGAAAACTTTTCAGCAGGAAAACGGTCTTTCCGAAGAAGAAATTATTAATGCTTTGGCAGTAGCAGGAGTAATAGGAAATGTATACAAGCAAAATGCTTCAATTTCAGGAGCTGAAGTGGGCTGTCAGGGAGAAGTCGGAGTTGCCTGCTCAATGGGCTCCGGAATGGCTGCCTATATAATGGGAGGAGGTCTTCAGGAGATAGAATATGCAGCTGAAATCGGCATGGAACATTGTCTCGGAATGACCTGTGATCCTATGCTCGGTTATGTTCAGATACCGTGTATAGAAAGAAATGCTATATATGCTGCAAAAGCTATGGATTGTGCCCAGTACAGTTTAATGTCGGGAGGAGAGAATCATTTGATTACTCTTGATGAAGTAGTAGAAACTATGCTTCAGACAGGAAAGGATTTACATTCAAATTATAAAGAAACTTCCCTTGCAGGATTGGCAAAATTGAAAAAAGCAAAGTTGAATCTGGAATAATAAATTTAAAATTATAGAGGCTGATATGAATTTTTTAGGACATTCGATGATTTCAATAGAAATTGACGAAAAAACTGACAGAAAAACTTTATACGGAAATTTTACCGGAGATTTTTATAAAGGAACACTTGAAAAAATTAATCTTACTGATGAATTAAAAGAGGGTATTGTTCTCCACAGGATAATAGACGATATTTCGGATAGGGAAAATAATTTTCTCAATGATTTGTTGCGAGAAAAATTCGGAATATTTAAAGGGATAGTTTCGGATATGTTTGTGGATCATTTTTTGTCCAAAAATTTTTATAGAATATTCAATGAAAATATTAATGATATTGAAACAAAAATATTATATAATATAAATCAGTATGAAAAATACTTTCCTGAAAAATTTGAGAGAACTTTAAGCTGGATAAGTTCGGAGAAGATTTTATCGGGATATGCAAATATTGACATTTTGGAAAGAGCTTTTTACGGGCTTTCCAAAAGAGTGAAAAAAGGGGAAATACTAAATTCTGCAATTAAAGAATTGAAAAAAAATTACGGGATTTTTGAGGAAAATTCTGTTAAGGAATTTGAATATGTAAAAAATGAAAGTATCAATAAATTTTTGGATAAATAATAGGAGGAATAATGAAAAAAACTTTAATTACATTTTTGATTTTAGCTCAGGGGATAATACTGGCGGAGAATAAACCGAAAGCGGCTGTACCTGTCCAGACACAGAAAAAAGCTCCTGCTGCAGCGAAGAAAGCCGATCCGAAAGCAGCAGTTCAGGCAAAACCTGCGGATAGTCCCAACACGAAAGCTCCAGCAGTGCCTACTCAACAAAAACCTGTGACTACAACAAAAGCAGCACCTAAAACAACTGCTAAAAAGGACGAAGTAAAAAAATTCAAGACATTACAGGAAGCAGCAGATGATTATGCAAAAGCAATGCAGGAAATTTCCAACTACGGATCAAGAGAAATGCTCAGAACAGTAAATGTAGATGTGGATAAATATGTAGGTGCGAGAGGAGATCAGGAACTAACAAGAAAATGGGAAGAAATAAATACAATGTTATTGGAACAGTTTGAAGTTTCAGTTTATAAAGTTAATGAAAACGGTAATTCGGGAGAAGCTGTGTTTTTGATAAAAGGTTATGACGAAGAGGCTTTAAGCAAGTATTTGAACGATAATATTGACAAATATGCAAAAATAAAAAGACTTAAAGGCGAAGTGGATATTGACATAGAAGCATATATAAATTTACAGTATAACTACTTGAAAAATGCGAAAAAGATAAATATCGCAACTTCAACTGTAAATTTTGTTAAAACAGGAAATGAATGGAAAAAAGCATAAAAAATAATGATTGAAAGCGGGTTAATTATGTTGACTGATTACCATATGCATTTTGAATACGGAGATTACGATGAAGAATGGGTCAGTCTGTTTTTTGAGCAGGCTGAGAAAAAAGGACTTCATGAAATAGGGATAAGTGAGCATACTCACGCATTTAAGGAATTTAAAGACTTGTATTATGAAGAGCTTATCCTTGATAATTCTGAAACGGGGGAATTTCAGAGAAAGTGGCTTGATAATCCCAAGTCGAAATTTGTGCATACATTGGAAGAATATACAGATTTTATTAATATGCTGAAATCAAAAGGCTATCCTGTAAAATTGGGATTGGAAGTTTGCAATTTCAGAAATCAGGATAAAGTAAAAGAAATACTTCAAAAATATGAATGGGACTATTTAATAGTTTCCGTTCATTTTATTAAAGGTTGGGGATTTGATTTCAGTAACTTGAAGCATAGATTTAACGAAAGAAATTTGACTGATATATGGAAAGATTATGCAGAAGAAATTGAAAATGTTGCTAATACGGGATTTTACAATATACTCGGACACCCTTTCAATTTAAGATTGTTTAACAATATTCCCGATAAAGAAAGTGTCGGTGATTTGCTTGAAAAAACGGCAGTATGTCTCAAAAATAATGATATGACTGTAGATGTAAATACCGGGACTGTTTATAGGTACCCGATAAAAGAAATATCGCCTTATGGTGATTTTATGGAATATGTGAAGAAATACAATATTCCGGTTATGTTGTCGAGCGATGCACATCATCCTGAACATGTAGGAATGAAAATAGAAGAGGCAGTCGAATATATAAAAAAATACGGAATTAATGAAATTGCAACTTTTAATAAGAGAAAAAGAATTATAGAGAAGATTTAAGGATATAAATTTATGAAACTTAGAGAAAATTACACATGTCCTTTGGAATTTGTGCATGACATCATAAAAGGAAAATGGAAAACGATTATTATTTTTCAATTGAGAAAAGGCAAATGTTCTTTTTCGGAATTGCATCGTGAAATTAGCGGAATAAGTCAGAAAATGTTACTTGAGCAATTAAAGGAACTGAGAAAATTCGGATTTGTTGATAAAAAATCTTATTCGGGATATCCTCTTCAAGTAGAATATTTTTTAACTGAAAGAGGAGAAAAGATATTGTCAGCTGTAAAAATCATGCAGGATATCGGAATAGAATATATGATTGAGAATAATATGACAGAATTCTTAGATAAAAAGGGAATAAAATATAATAATGTTTCCGAATATACAAAAAAGTAAGTAATTTACTTTTTTTTGAATTTCATATATCATTTTATCATAATTAATAGAAAGGATTTGATAAAATGAGAAAAGGATTATTGATTGTTGATGTTCAAAACGATTATTTTCCAAATGGAAGATGCGAACTGTTTAAAGCTGAAGAAACTCTCGGAAATATAAAGAAGGTTTTAAAATATTTCAGGGAAAATAAATTTCCGGTTTATTATATTAAACATATTTCGGAAAAGAATGCGGCTTTCTTTTTGCCTGAGACAGAAGGAATTGAAATTCATAAAGAAATTGAGCCTTTGAAAAATGAAAAAGTTATTATAAAACATTACCCGAACAGTTTTTTCAATACAAATTTGGGAAAAATTCTTCAGGAGGACCTTATAAATGAACTTATTATATGCGGTATGATGACTCATATGTGTATTGATACTACGGTGAGAGCATCAAGGGACTTGGGATACAGGAATATTCTTATTTCAGATGCCTGTACTACTAAAGATTTGCAATGGAATGATTTAAAAATACCTGCCGAAACGATACAGAATGTTTACATGGCATCTTTGAACCGGAAATTTGCTCAAATTATGAAAACTGATGAATATTTTAAAAAATTATGTGAGGAATGATAGTAATGGAAAATTTTACACTTGAAATATGTGTAGATAGCGTGGAATCGGCTATAAATGCCGAAAAGGGAGGAGCAACACGTCTTGAATTATGCAGTAATCTTATAATTGGCGGAACTACACCTACGAAAAGCCTTTTTGAAGAAGTCAAAAGGAATGTTAATATCCCGATAAATGTACTTATAAGACCCAGATTCGGAGATTTTTTATATTCAGAATACGAGATAAATATGATAAAAAATGATATAAAAATGTTTAAAGAATTGGGAGCAAATGCAGTAGTTATAGGAGTGCTGACTAAAGACGGAGAGATAGACATTGAAAATATGAAAAAACTTATGGAAAAAGCCGAAGGAATGTCTGTAACTTTCCATAGAGCTTTTGATGTGTGCAAAGATCCGATAAAGGCTTTTCAGCAGTTGAAAGAACTGGGAGTAAAGACTATACTGACTTCAGGACAGGAAGACAGTTGTTTGAAAGGGAAAGAATTATTAAAAAAATTAGTCGAACTCTCCAATGGGAATAGTCCTGAAATACTTATAGGAGCCGGATTGAACGTGGGTAACGCAGAAGAAATGGCAAAATATACCGGTGCAAAAGCTTTTCATTTATCTGCTAAAAAGATAAAAGAAAGTAAAATGATTTATAAAAAAGAAGATGTAAATATGGGATTAAAAGAATTCAGTGAATTTGAAATTCTTGAAACTGATGAGAGTGTCGTTAGGGAGATATATGAAATATTAGTGAGGGTTTAAGTAACCCTCACTTTCTTACTTTCAACCTTAAATTTTACATACTCAAAAATGTCCGTTCGCTACAAAAACAAAATAGTTGTTTTGGCTGGGATTCACGAGCACTTTTTTACGTTGTAAAATTTAGAGGTTGAGAATTTCTTTTTATTTTTTATTATTATCACTAAAACCACCGAAAATATAACATAATATAATTGAAATTATACCAAGTACAGTTGGCCCGAAAAGAACTATTATAAAAAATGTATCGGCAGTTGATGTGATAGATGGTAAATTGTAAACCAAAACAAGATAACCGATAGCTATAGGAACACCTAAAAATAATGTGAAAAATCGTCCTAAAACTGTGTTTCCGAAAATTCCTTTAATTATTCCTATTGCTATTGCACCTACAACAAAAGTATTAAAAAATAATAATAGTGGCATTTTTATCTCCATTCTTAACCTAAAAATTAAATTTATATTTGTATTTTATATTTTTTTTATTAAAAGTCAATAGTTAAAATAAATTTTTTGTTTATTAATAATTTAATTTACAAAAAAACAACCTTCAGATTTTACAACGTGAAAAATGTGTTAGTGAGCGTAATGAAAATATCTTTTTTATTTTCATAGCGAACGTACATTTTTGAGTATGTAAAATTTGAGGTTGAAAGTGGGAGTATGAGGGCGACAAGCCCTCATAAATTCTATTACATATTAAAATACTTAGCAAACGGTTGTGAAAAGACGATAGCACTGACAGAAGCCTCAGGATACATCATATGTCCTAAAGTCAGTTTGATTCCAAAACGTTCAGGTTTTAAAAGATTAAACAGTTTATCCTGGTCCGATAAATCAGGACAGGCAGGATAACCGAAAGAATAACGTTTTCCGTGATATTTTGCTCTATGAATTTCATCGATAGTTAAATTTTCATCGTCAATTATTCCGACATCTTTTCTCATCAGATAGTGTGCATATTCAGCAGTAGATTCTGCAAGTTCCAATCCTATAGAATTTACAAGATGACCTTTATAAAATTCTCCTTTTTCTTTCAGTTCATTGGAAACTATTCTGGATTTTTCTCCTGCACTGACTACAAACATTCCGATGTAATCTATTTCTGCAGGATGAATATAGTCATTAAGGGATAAATGCTGTCCCCATGTTTGTCTCGGGAAATCGAAAGTTTCAATAACTTCTTTCAAATCGTCTGACAGGATTTCTATTTTTCCGTCTTTTTTTCGACAAGGAAAATATTTATAAATAGCTTTAATGTCAAAATATTCATCTCCATGATTTATAATATCCAAAATCTCGTTATACATCTTTGTTGCTTTGGGATCTCCTTTTTCAAGCAGCTCTCTGGCAACCCATTTCATTCCGAGATGCTTTCCTATAAGCATTTGAAGATTTAAGTATTTAAAAACTTCTTTTGCTGATATATTTGTGATAATCTGCTTATTTAACGTAGAAGGTTTGTATATCTTTTCAAAATTATATTCAGGAAGTTTTACTTTTGTTATATCAAAACTTCCGTCTGCATTTTTTACATCTCCCACTGTCTGACGTACATTGAGTTTTTCAATAGCATCTTTATCTTTTAACAGAAGCATATCTCTTCTTGACTGTAAATATTGCTTAAATTCTTCAAATTTCTCAGGAACAATCATTTTGTTCAAATCGGCTAATGCAGTCATAGCATCTTTGGAATAAATAACAATATTATTTTCGTAAGAAGGCTCTATTTTATTCACCGTGAACTTTTCTGTAAGAGCAGCTCCTCCTACAAATATCGGTATTTTAATTCCTGCCTCTCTCAAGACGGCTACAGTGTTTACCATTTCAGTGGCAGATTTTACTAAAAGACCTGAAAGACCTACAAAATCAGCCTTTTCATTTATAATAGCTTCTCTTATTTTTTCAGCAGGAGTGTTTATACCTAAATCGACTACATCGTAACCGTTATTTCCGATTATAATTCCTACGAGATTTTTCCCTATATCGTGAACATCTCCTTTAACAGTTGCCATTATGACTTTACCTTTTGTGGAAGGCTCGGATTTTTCCATAAACTGTTCCAAATGAGAAACCGATGCTTTCATGACTTCGGCACTTTGAAGAACTTCGGCAACGATTAAGTCATTGTTATTGAACAATTTACCGACTTCGTCCATTCCGTCCATTAAAGGACCGTTTATAATGTCCAAAGGAGAATATTTCTGCAGCAATGTGTCAAGCAAAGGGATCAAGTCTTTTTTACTTCCTTCGACTACAAGATTGGAAACCTGTTCTTCAGGAGTCATATTAGTTGTATCGGCTTTCTTTTCCACGCCTTTTTTCTCCCTGTAAAATGCCACAAAATCTGCAACAGTATCATCGTTTGTGTTAAATAACAGGGCTTCGGACAATTCTTTTTCCTTATCGGAAATTTCCGAAAGGGGAATAAGTTTTTCAGTATTGACAATAGCATAATCAAGTCCCGTTTCGTAGGCTTTCTCCATATAGTAGCTGTTCAGAACTTCTCTTCCCGCAACAGGCAGCCCGAAAGAAATATTACTTACTCCTAATATAGTTTTTACATTAGGCATTTCTTTTTTGATTTCTCTTATGGCTTCAATAGTTGCAGAAGCAGAGCCTATATATTTCTGATCTCCTGTAGCGACAGGAAAGACCAAAGTATCAAAAACTATATCTCTTTCATCAATTCCGTATTTTTTTGTCAGCAATTCATGGCTTCTTTTGGCAACTTTTATTTTCTTTTCAAGAGAAACAGCCATTCCCTCTTCATCAATTAATCCGACAACAACCGAAGCACCGAATTTTTTTATTAATTTTGACATATCGTCGAATTTTTTTTCGCCGTCTTCAAGGTTGATCGAATTTATTATACCTTTCCCCTGTAAATAAGTAAGCCCTTCTTTTATAACATTTATATCCGTAGAATCAAGCATTATAGGAACTTTTGCAAATTTTGAGACTTTTTCAAGAAAAGTCTTCATATCACTTATTTCATCTCTGTCAGGATTTGCAAGACACACGTCGATTACATCGGCATCTCCTTTTATTTGGAGCCTTGCCACTTCCGTAGCTTCATCAAATTTTTCGTTTACTATAAGATTTTTAAATATACGTGAACCTATTACATTTGTTCTTTCTCCTACGTATATTGGTCTATCCTGTGGAGGGTTCAGCGTAATAAGTCCGCTTACTTCATTTTTTGTTTCGCTGTGTTCTTCAATGATTCTCGGTGTATATTTTATACTTTTTTCTTTTATCTGTTTAATATGTTCGGGAGTAGTACCGCAACATCCTCCGACAATATTCAGGTATTTATTTTGAAAAAAAGGTTCTATTTTTGCAGACAATGTATCCGGAGTTTCCTCATATTTTCCTTCTTCATTGGGAAGTCCTGCATTAGGATACACGGAAATATAAGTGTTTGAAACATTATTTAATATTTTTAAAAACTGAGTCATAAATTCCGGTCCTGTGGCACAGTTAAGACCTACAGAAAGAGGATGCATATGATTTACCGCATAGTAAAATGCGTCTGCTGTCTGTCCTGCAAGAGTAGTTCCCGTACTTTCAATAGTAAATGAGAGCATTAAAGGTACATGATAATATTCCTCCATAGCTTTTTGAAGTCCTAAATAAGCGGCTTTCAAGTTTCTCGTATCCTGTATGGTTTCAAACAGTATTATATCCACATTGCCGGCAAGAAGTCCCGAAGTAGCAGTATAATAAGTGTGTATAAGCTCATCAAAAGTTACTCCGCCCGTAACACTTATGGATTTATTTGACGGACCCAATGCTCCCGCCACATACAGATTTCTTTGTTCATCGGGATTTTCTTTTCTGTATTCTTCAATAGCTTTTCTCACAAGCCCTGCAGCGGCTTTATTCATCTCGAAAACTTTATCTTCCAGATCGTAATCTCTTAAAACAATATCCAATGCTCCGAAAGTGTTTGTTTCAATAATATCACTTCCGGATTCAAGGTACATTTTATGTATGTTTTTAATGACATCAGGCTTGGTAAGTACAAGATAATCATTACATCCTTCGTATTTTTCTCCCCCGAAATCTTCAGCAGTCAGATTCTGCTTTTGTATCATTGTCCCCATTGCTCCGTCTAAAAGGACGATTTTATCATTCAGATCTTTTTTTAGTTCGTAAAATGAATCTTTATATTTTATATTGTTAGGCATTAGTTATTTCCCTTCATCTTAGTATAAATCAAGTTTTATTATTTTATCATAAATCTTATAGTATGTATATACAAAAGTTTGTATTTAATTATAGAAAATATAAATATACTGATAAATGATTATTATGTTTTAAGAAAATTTTCTATATGTTTTTAACAGTTCGAGGCAAATATTTTATACTTTTTTCTTTTATCTGTTTAATATGTTCGGGAGTAGTACCGCAACATCCTCCGACAATATTCAGACAGCTGTTTTTGAAAAGAAACTCTATTTCCGATGCGAGTATGTCGGGAGTTTTTCCATACTTGCCGTTTTTATCGGGAAGCCCTGCATTCGGGTAAAATGAAGTATAAACATTTGAAATATTATTTAATGTTTTTATAAATTTTCCGAAAAATTCTCCGCCTACGGCACAGTTAAATCCTATGGAAAGGGGGTTCATGCTGCATGCTGTATTATAAATCTCATGTATAGTCTGTCCTGCGAAAGTAGTGCCGGTATTTTTAAGAGTAAATGAAAGCATTAAAGGCACATAATAATATTCTTTCATAGCTTTTTGAATCCCCAAATAAGCAGCTTTCAGACTTTCCGTGTCAAGTATAGTTTCAAGCAGAATAATATCAACGTTCCCGGCAAGGAGTCCCGAAACAGAAACATAATAAGCATGGGCAAGTTCCTCAAAAGTTATATTGCCTGAACTTAAAGATTTATTTGACGGTCCCGATGCTCCTGCAACATAAAGATTTCGCTTTTCATCGGGGTTTTCTTTCCTGTATTCTTCAATAGCTTTTTTTACAAGTAAAGCAGCGGATTTATTTATTTCAAAGGCACTATTTTCAAGTCCGTAATCTTTCAAAGTAATATCCAATGCACCGAAAGTATTTGTCTCAATAATATCACTACCTGCTTTTAAGTACATTTTATGTATACTTTTAATCATTTCAGGCTTTGTAAGTACAAGATAATCAATACATCTGTCATATTTTTTCTCTTTGAAACTGTCGGAATTTAATACCATTGTCCCCATTGCTCCGTCTAAAAGAACTATTTTACTTTCCAAATCTTTTTTCAGTTGATAAAATGAATTTTTATATTTTATATTATCAGGCATTAAATTATTTTCCTTCCGAACTAAAAGTTAATTTCTAATTATTTTATCACAAAATTGGCGGTATGTATATGTAAAAGATTAGATTTAATTATAGATAATATCTGTTATTGTATAAATTATATATATAATAGAATGGAGATAACAAAAATATTATAAATACTAACTTGAAATATATAAATTAAATTTGTTTAACTTTTTTCAAAGGATAATTATATTGTAATTTTTTTAAATTACGAGTATACTACATATTATAAAAAATAAAAAACTAAAACACAATATATTGTGTTTTAGTGAAAGGATAAAATTAACATAAGATATAGAAAGGGAAATAGTAATGAGAAAATTAATTAAATTTGAAAAAGAAGATTGTAATCCTTGTGCAATGGTATCGGATTTGTTGGATAAAAGCGGAGTTGAATATGAAAAAGTAAATCCTTTCAACAATCCTGAGTTGGCAATGAAATATAAAGTGAGAACAGTACCTACTACAATACTTATTGAAAGTGATCAGGAAGTTAAAAGAACAATAGGCTTCAATCCTGAAGAATTAAGAGAAATAATAACGATGATTTAATAAAAACGGACTCTTTAAACGGGGACCGTTTTTGTTCCTCGTGTTTATTCTGTTTGATATTTTTTAACAGTAAAAATATCAGAACAGCAGAATTTTTAAGGTAAGTCCGTTATTTTTTTGGAAATTTTATAAAAAAGGAGCTGACATAATGTTTATATATTATGATTCCAAAACCGGAAATGTCCAAAGATTTGTAGATAAAATTAAAAAAGAAAGACCTGAATGGAATTATGTGAAAATATCCGAAGATATAGACATTGAAAATGAAGGACATTTACTAACATTTACTACAAAATTCGGGGAAGTTCCTGAAAAGACCGAAAAATTTATGACGAGAAATAATAATAAAGATTATATAAAATCCGTGAGTTCGAGCGGAAATATGAACTGGGGTACATTATTTGCTCTTGCAGCCGATAAAATATCGGAAAAATATAATATTCCTGTTTTAATGAAATTTGAATTGTCGGGAACTCATCCTCAAGTCGAATATTTAATAAACTATATTGAAAAAAATGATTAATTATAAAAAGGATTTTAGAAAAGAAAGGGTTATGAAAATGAATAAAGCTAAGAAATGGATATATTTAAACAATGAAATAATGGTAAAAGAAAATGGGGAATTTCAGCTTAACAAAGATAAAGAAGCCGTTTATTCTTATTTTGTCGATTATGTAAATAAAAATACGGTATTTTTCCATAATTTAAAAGAAAAAATGGATTATTTAATAGAAAATGATTATTACATAAATTTTTACGATATGTATAAGTTTGAAGAAATAAAGCAGGTTTTTGAACTTGTATATAATAAAAAGTTCAGATTTGCTTCTTTTATGAGTGCATCGAAATTTTATCAAAGTTACGCTTTGAGAGATGATTCGGGAGAAAAATTTCTTGAAAGATATGAGGACAGAATAGCGATAGTTTCCCTTTATCTTGCACAGGGAGATTTAAGCAAGGCTTTAGAATATGTGGAAATGCTTATTAATCAGGAATATCAGCCTGCCACTCCTACATTTTTAAATTCCGGGAAAAAGAGATCGGGAGAACTTGTGTCATGTTTCCTTGATGAAATGGGAGATAATCTTAGCGGTATAGGATATGCTTTTGACTCTGCGATGAAACTGTCTTCTATCGGAGGAGGAGTTTCCATAAATCTGTCTAAAATAAGAGCCAGAGGAGAATCGATAAAAGGTGTAGAAGGAAGAGCTTCGGGAGTATTGCCTATCATGAAAATAATGGAAGATATATTTTCCTATGCAAATCAGCTTGGACAGAGAGCAGGAGCGGGAGCTGTTTATTTGAATGTATTTCATTCGGATATAAATGAATTTCTCGACTGTAAAAAGATAAACGTGGATGAAAAAATAAGAATAAAATCTCTTTCTATCGGAGTAATAGTTCCTGATAAATTTATGGAACTGGCAAAAGAAGACGAGATTTGCTATACATTCAATCCGCATACTGTATTTTTAGAATACGGACAGTATCTGGACGAAATGGATATGAATGAAATGTACGAAAAATTAGTGGATAATCCTAATGTTAAAAAGAAAAAAATCAACGCGAGAGAACTGTTGATTAAAATTTCTCAAACTCAAAAAGAAAGCGGATATCCTTATTTATTCTTTAAAGATAATGCCAATAAAGAACATGCTTTGAAAGAAATCGGAAATGTAAAATTTTCCAACTTATGTACGGAAATAATGCAGCTTTCGGAAGTTTCCGATATAAATCCTTATTTTGAAGAAGATACGATAAGAAGAGGGATTTCGTGTAATCTGGGGTCGCTTAATATAGTTACCGTTATGGAAAACAACAGAATAAGAGAGGCGACAAGAGCAGCGATAGACTCGCTTACAACAGTGTCCGACCTTACGAATATAGACATTGTTCCGTCTATTAAAAAAGCTAACGAAGAGCTTCACAGTGTAGGTCTTGGGGCAATGAATCTGCACGGATTTTTAGCCAAAAACTTTATAATGTACGAAAGTAAAGAAGCCCTTGATTTTTGTAACGTATTTTTCATGATGATGAATTACTACTCGCTCGAAAGATCAATGGAAATAGCAAGAGAAAGAGGAGAAGTATTTAAAGACTTTGATAAATCCGAATATGCAAACGGAAATTATTTTAATAAATATATTGAAAAATCTTATTTCCCTCAAACAGAGAAAATAAAAGAATTATTTGACGGGATATATGTGCCGACTAAGGAAGACTGGGCAAGATTGAAAGAAGATGTTATGAAATACGGTGTTTACAATGCTTACAGAATGGCAATAGCTCCGAATCAGTCTACGTCTTATATTATGAACTCCACAGCCTCAGTAATGCCTATAGTTGATACGATAGAAGTCAGAGAATACGGGGACAGTACGACATTCTATCCGATGCCTTATTTGACAAATGACAATTATTTCTTCTATAAATCCGCATATGATATGGATCAGAAAAATATATTAAAACTTGTTTCTGTGATACAAAGACATGTGGATCAGGGAATATCGACTATATTATTTAATAAAAGTACGGACACTACGAGAGATTTGGCTAAATTGTATATTTACGGACATAGATTAGGCTTGAAATCCCTTTATTATACGAGAACGAGAAAGGCTACTATTGAGGAGTGTCTGTCGTGTTCTGTTTAGACCGTAAAACTACTTTTTCAAAGATGAAAAAGTAGCAAAAAATCTTTCCAACTCAAATTTTACAAAGAACCTACTTTTTAAAAAAAAGTAGCAAAAATTTACCAACCCAAATTTTACATACTCAAAAATGCACGTGAGCTATGAAAACAAAAAAGATGTTTTCATAACGCTCACTAACACATTTTTCACGTTGTAAAATTTGAATGTTGGGGAAAAAATCGAAAAATTGAATTATCAAAGTATAGAAAGAAGATCTAAGGTAGAAAGGATGATTGTTATATTGAACAACAATTTAGAAAAATTAGAATTGAAAGATATAGATGATATTATAAACGAAATAGATGAATTGTATAAAAGAGTAAATAAATTACCTTTATCTTTAAAAATATTTGTATCAGTATATATACTGTTATCATTGCTATTGATATTAAGTCATATTTATAATTTAAAATTTTTTTGGTATTTGATTATTGTATGGTCAATTTCTACTCTTATAGTAATTAGATGGTTGTATATTGCTAGAGATAAAAAAATAAAAGCTGAAATAAAACATTTTAATGAAGAAAAAAAATAGAAATAAACAGAGAAAAAGACTGGTTAAAAAAAGTTAATCTTATTTTGAAGGAAATAGTTAAAAAAAAATATATTATTTTAGATAGAAGTAACTATGAAATTTTAAAAAAAGAGCTGAAAGAAAAGAAAGTTGAGATAGAAAATAAATATGAAAAATTTATAGATAGATTTGTATTTATAATTTTTATAGGGATTTTATTTCAAATAACAAGTGCTTGGTGGGGAGGATTTTTCAGTAGTGGTGATAGAAAGGAATATTTTAATGGTACAATAATATATATTGTTTTTATAATAATGGTATCTATTCCAATAAGACAAATTCTTTGTGGATTTTCTCAGTTTTATAAATTAAAGATTGGTAGATTTGATAGAGCAAAAGAAATTTTGAAATGTCTTAAAGATAATAGTAAAATAAAAAGTACAAGTTACACAGGAAATCAAATAAAATATGAATTTTATGAGTTGGCAATCAAATATAATTGGGATTCATCCAAAATAAAAGAGATAATTAAAATAATGGATGATTTTTTAGGACAGTATTTATATACTATACAAAATAATTACGGTTACAAAAGTATAAGAAAAGCTTTTAGAAATATTGGTATAGAGAGTATAGAATTAGAATTGTTATTACTTTCGCTATATGAAACTAAATATAAAATAGTAGTGCAGAAGTATGTAAAAAGTTATCATAAAACTCATAATAAAGTACCAATCGCTTTTGAAAATATTTATAATGATTTGGAATTAACATAATTTAAAATAGAAAGTAGGTGTTATTTATAGAGGACAATACTTATAAGCAAATAACGGAAACAAAAGATAAGTATAAAAAGCAACAATATTGGAAAATTGCAGTCGGACTTAATCAAGTTGATGACTTAAAGCCGTCCGAAACTTTGAAAAAACTGGCATATGAAAATATAAATAACATCAAGACTTATATCGAAGTGGAAGATGAACTTTATAAGCATTATAATAAATTGGAAAAGATTAATAAGTCCGAGTACGAGTGTGATATTGTAAGTTTAAAAATTGTAAAATTGTTGGATGATACGAGTTTCACTTTGACGGTAAATACACTGAAAAATATTCATAAAGAATTATTTGAAAATGTAATAAATGAGAAATTTTGCGGAGAATTCAGAAAATACAATATACAAAAATTTGAAGATATTTTAAATGGAGACAGTGCAATTTACGGAAATTTTCAAACAATAGAGAAGGACTTATTTGATATTTTTGATTTATTAAATAAGAGAAAGTTTGATATAAATAATATAAAAGATATTATGGATTTATCTATAAATTGCATAACTGATATTTGGAATATTCATCCTTTTGTTGAAGGAAATACAAGAACTGCTACGATATTTACATTAAAATTATTGAAATATTTGGGAGTAGAAAATATTTCAAATGATTTATTTAAAGAAAATTCCAAATATTTTAGAGATTGTCTGGTTTTGTCTAATTATTCTGAATTGAATAGATATGGAGAGTTTGTAAAGCCTGACAACAGACCTTTACATAGGTTTTTTGAAAAATTGTTGATTGATGAGAATTTGAAATTGTTGGAAATAGAGCCTGTTCATAATAATAAATATTACGATAAAATTGAAAATCCGAGTAAGTTAATGGCATATGAAGATTTGAATGAAGATTTGGATTTAGATTGGTAGTAGCAAGACAGAAAATAGAAATTAATTTAATAATTCAAAGAAAGGAGATTTATGAAAAATAAAAAATTATTTATATTTATTATTGTAAATTTGATTATTGCAATATCCTGTTTTGGAAAATATAATGAAGATAGTTTAAAGAAAGATGCTTCTTTGTTGGAAGAAGTTATTTCTAAATGCAAAGTCGGGATAATGAAAAAGAATGACAGTAATTGTATTCTTGCACGAAAAATTCAGCAAGATTTGGCAAAAGAGGGTTGGGAGAAAAATAAGAAAATAATAATAGATAAATTAATTGAAAGCGGAAAAAATTTGGAAGAAAGAAAATATGAAACAATGTTTGATTTATGGTCACCCGAGTTGCTTTACAATGCTGCTGAAAATGCGGGAGTAGGAGTGGAAGAATTTAAAAAAGGCATAATAGATTATATGAATGGAAACGCTCCTAAAAAAGCAAAAGTTACAAGAGATTTTAATTCGGCAAAACCGGGAAGAACCACTAAAGGAAGAACTTATGTAAGAATTCCGGTAGTTTTTGATAATGAAGTTGACGGACAACATATAATAACAAGAAGAGAAACATTGGCTTTTGAAGATAAAGGAAAGTGGTATGCAATTAATTTAGACAGAGTTTCGCTTCCTGTTATAAAACAGACTTATCCTGATTAAAAATGAAATTGTATTATTGTATTAAAGAAAGGAAAAATTAAAATGAATAAAAAAATATACGAAGCAGTAAACTGGAACACACCTGAAAATGATTATGTAGAAATGTTTTGGGAGCAGAATTTAAAACAATTCTGGATAGATACTGAATATATTCCGTCAAAGGATATAGACAGCTGGCATTCATTGGAGCCTGAAATGAAATTGGCTTATTTGCAGGTGTTGGGAGGGTTGACATTGCTTGATACTTTACAGAGCCACACAGGAATGCCTAAAATTATAGATCATATTGAATCATTACAATGCCGTTCGGTATTGTCCTATATGTGTATGATGGAAACTATCCACGCAAAATCTTATTCTACAATATTTACGACAGTTGCATCTACGAGAGAAATAAACGAAACGTTTAACTGGGTTCAGGAAAATGAGCATTTGCAATATAAAGCAAATAAAATCGACTATTATTATCAGAAAATGAATAATCCGAAAGCTACAAAAAGAGAGATTTACATGGCTTTGTGTGCTTCGGTTTATTTGGAAACATATTTATTTTACAGCGGATTTTTCTTGCCTTTATGGCTTGCAGGACAGGGAGAAATGGTCGCAAGTTGTGATATAATAAAGAAAATAATAGCCGATGAATCTATTCACGGAGTGTTTGTGGGACTTCTTTCGCAGGAAATATACGCTACATTCAGTGAAGAAGAAAAAGAAAGTGTCAGAAAAGAATTAAAAGAATTAATGTATGATTTATATGAAAATGAAGCGAGATATACTGATGAAGTATACGGAGATATAGGACTTACTGCCGATGTTAAAGAATATATAAGATATAACGCAAATAAGGCATTGATGAACTTGGGATTTGAAGAGGAATTTGAAGTGAAAGATGTAAATCCTATTGTATTGAACGGATTAAATGTGGAAACGACACAACATGATTTCTTCTCGAAAAAATCTACAAATTATGAAAAAGCATTGGAAGTAGTTCATTTGAATGACGAAGATTTTGAATTTAAAAAGGAAGAAATAGATTTGGATATTTAATATAATTTTGATATAATAAAACTAATATATGTTCTGAATTTATCAGAAAGTGTATTAGTTTTTTATATAAAATAGAAGATTTCAGGAGGAAAAAATATGAAGTTAAAAAATTTATTGCTTGTAGTTTCATTAATAGCGGGATTGATAATGTCATGTGGAGGGAAAAAAGAGGATAAACAAGAGAAAAGCAGTCAGAAATATAATGAATATGTGGAATTTTTCAATGATATAAAAATGGGTAAATTTGATAAATTTTACGATATTTATATGGAAAAATTTTCAGACGATAATGCCGATTTTAAAATACCTGATGAAAACAGTATTAAAGAAATTGTCGGGTTAGGTGAGAATGTGGCTTATTTTGAAAAAAGATTAGAGGAAATGGAAAAATCACTCAACAAAAAACCCGAATTTGAAGTAGATAAAGATTTAAAGGAGTTTTTGGGAGCGATTAAAGCCAAAAAGGAAGTAATGTCTGAAATGATAAATTATTATAAAAACGGAGAGTATAAAAAAGATAATTTTGAAAAAGGAAAGCAGCTTCATTTAAAATATGTTGATATAAATAAAAAGGCTATGGGAAAATACATCCCTTATACAGAAAACATGAAAAAATTAATGGCGAAAAATAGGGAAGAAAGATTAAAAGATTTAAAGACTAAGGGCTTAAAAGCAAAATATTATATGGTGAAATTCATTGATGATACAGATAAATTTTCTAATAAATTATATGAATCGGAAGAAGGAGAATTTGCTGAAGAAGATGTGAAAGAATTAAAGGAGTTAAGCCAAAATTTAAGAAAAACATATGAAGAATGGGTAAAAGTAGACGCTAAAAATATAACAGAAGAAAGATATGATTTGGGTGAATATAATAAATTGAGAGGAAATGCAGGGATGATAACTGATTCGGCAGATAACATAATCAAAAAAATAGAAGCAAAATCAGATGATTTATACAAATTATCTGAAAATTTTTCAAACGGACATCAAAAATTGATTATTGATTACAATAAAATGATCAAGGCAGTAAAATGAAAATAATAATATCTCCGAGTAAAACAAAGAAAATATCTAATTTAAAGGGAATAGAGATATATGAAGAACCTTATTTTCCGGAAATCACTCATAAAATTGTAAAAGAACTCGAAAAAATATCTGTATCAGAAATAGAGAAAAAGTTTAAACTGAAAAAAGAACAGGCTGAGAAATTGTCGAAATTTTATAAAACGTTTGAAACACAGGATTACGGACATGCTTTGGGCACATATACAGGGATAGCCTTTAAATCAATAGATACAAACAGTTTTAATAAAAAAGATTTGGAATTTGCACAGGAACATTTACTTATTTTATCCGCATTATACGGGGTGCTTACTCCTTTTACAAAGCTGAAAGAATACAGGCTTGATATGACAAATTCCGTATTTAAAGAAAAGTCTTTATACGAAGTATGGAAAAAAGATATAAACGATTATTTTAAAGATGAGAAATGTATAATAAATCTGGCTTCTAAAGAATATTCCAAAGTGATTGGGGCAGAAAATTTATATGATTTTGAGTTTTATGACAGAAAAGACGGTAAACTTAAACAGATAAGCACAAACTCCAAGAAAATGAGAGGATTTACAGTAAATTATATTGTAAAAAACAGGATAACAAATGTTCGGGATTTGAAAAATATATCTTTGAACGGGTATGAATATAATGAAGAGATATCTAATGAAAAGAAATATGTATATGTGAAATAAGTTTAGTAGAAACGTGAGGATATTGAGTCCTCACGATTTTTATAACTTTTATTTTTTAGTAATTTTACCTTCGGAAGAAATTTCAAGTCCGTTTCCTTCAGGAAAATCCTGTTTGCTAAGAGAAATTATTTTTTTTATAGCTTCGTTATTTTTATCAACAAAAGGACCTTTTACGCCTTTATACTGTTTTGTAGGAATGATTTCTCCGCTTAAAAAATTTCCTTTATTATCAACAGTTATTTTAAAAATAGGCGAAATACCGCTCGGTCCGCTTAAATTAAACTTTCCGTAAGTGGCAAAGTTTCCTCCACTGTAAGAAATGAATTTATTTTTATATAGTTCAACAGCACGGGTAACGTGAGGTCCCTGTCCGAATATAATATCCGCTCCCGAATCTACTGCCATTCTTGCAAATTTGAATACATTTCCTCTGTCTTCTCCGTAAAAAATCTCATTTTTTCTCGGAATGTTCTGATGTCCGTTTCCTTCAGCTCCTCCATGAAACATAACAATAAGTATATCCGATTTTTCTTTTGTAGACTTTATAAGTTTTGAAGCATACTCGTAGTCATTTATACTTACAGTTCTGTTGTTAGGAGCAAAAGACACAAATCCGTATTTTATTCCGTCTTTTTCCAATGAAGCAAATTCTGCTTGTTCTTTGATTCCTGAATATTTTATGCCGAGATTTTCAAGATTTTTCATAGTCTGATTTATTCCTTCGGAGCCGAAGTCATTACTGTGATTGTTTGCAATACTCAGATAATCAAAGCCTGCATTTTTTAAATATTCCCCGTATTTTGAAGGAGTTCTGAATACATAGCAGACACTCGGATCTGAACAGCCTTTAGGGCTTCCTCCCTTATCAAAAAGAGTACCTTCAAGGTTTCCCACTGTAATATCCGCATTTTCCAATATTTTTCGGGTATTCTCCAGAATGTCGGCATCATTTTCAGGAAGAAGCGAAGGGCTTGGATAATTACTTCCGAGCATTATATCTCCCACACCGATAACGGTAACTGTTTCTTTTGCAATTTCCTTTTTTTCGTTATCTTTTTGAATTTTACTTTCGACAATTTTCTCATTTTTTGTTTCGGAAACATTATCGGAATTTTTTCCGCACGAATAAAACAAAGTAACCAACAGAATTGAAAAAATAATTTTTCTTTTTATCATTAAAATCCTCCTAAAAAATATATTAATAATGTATTGTAACTATTTTTAACTAAAATTGCAATAAATTACTTTATAAAAAAGTCCATATATGCTATAATTATACAAAATTCGTAATGGAAAAGGTGAAAAAATTGAAAATAAATAGATTCTTATTTTTTATTCTGTTTTCGGTTTTGATTTTTTCTGCATCACCGAAGAAAAGTTTACAGGAAATACAACAATCGGAGAATAAAGAAACTGAAACAGTAGAAGTGGAAATAATTGAAAAAGATGAAACCGATTATTATAAAAAAGATGACAGGGAACTCATTTATCTTGATCGGATAGTTGACGAAGAAGAAATGAAGTCGGATAAAAAAGGTAAACTTGAAAAAGCTATAAGCAGATTTGATAAAAAAATAAATCCTGTTTTAAAATTCTATGTTCCTGCTACTTACGGAGACTGGTACGTCATAAAAACGACAAATACGCAGGAATTAAATTATGAAAATATAAAATACAATTTTAAGCAGGAAGAAAACGGATACAGAATAACAAAAATGTATTATGATCCGTTACGAAAAGTCTGGAATGAAGATAAAGAAAGAGCGTGGATAAAAGAAAATAAAGGGAAAGTATATTTACATTCGGAAAAAACACGTTTCAAAAGCTTTAAAAATGAAATAATTTATTTTGACCCGGAATACAAATATATGATTATAAAGTTTGAAAATGACAACAGTTTACGGGTTTTTTCGAGATATCCTGAAGGGAAAATAAGTTTAATCGGTGAAGAAAAAGAAAAGTATGAAAGAGTACTGGATGAAAATCCGGGATTGAGAAATACCGATTATAACGATAAACTGAAATTTCCTGATAAAGCAAGAGCAGAAGTTGAAAAATCAGAACAGGAACAAAGAGCAAAGATAATAGAAGAAAAGCTGAATCAAGGTGTAGATTCGTTTTTTCAGATAAATTAGCTTAAAAATAAAAAATAAGAATTAGGAGAGATATGAAAAAAGTATTAGTTGCCTTTAATGTATTTATAAGTATATTTATTATCGTTAATCTGATATTCGTATACAGTTTTTTTATGACAAAAAAAGAATATAAAAATGTAAATGTAAATATAGTAAAAGGTACGAGTTTTCAACAAATATTTAAAGATTTAAAATTAAATTACGGAATTATTGATAAAATATATTTGAAAATGACCGGAAATTCTTCAAATTTGAAAATAGGGACGTATAAATTTAACGGGAAATATTCAAGATATGAAATAATAAGAAAAATACAGAACAAAGATTCCATAGGGATAAAACTTACTATTCCTGAAGGTTTTACAAAAAGACAGGTGTATAACAGAATAACAGCACTGGGATTGGGAGATGAAAAAGAAATAGATGCTGCTTTGAAAGAAATAGATTTTCCTTATCCTCATGAAAATAACAACTTTGAAGGATATTTTTATCCTGAAACTTATATTTTTACTGAGGGAACTACTACAAAACAGGTGATGAAAACTATTTTAAATGAATTTTTGAAAAAGTTTCCTCCTGAAAAATATCCCGATAAGAAAAAATTTTATGAGCAGCTGAAACTCGCTTCAATAGTAGAAGCAGAAGTATCGGATATGGCAGATAAACCTAAAGTTGCAGGAGTGTTTTTAAAACGTTTGGAAATCGGTATGAAACTGGAGTCTGATGCTACTTTAAAATATGAATTGGGCAGACAGGCATTGAGAGATGAGCTGAAATCAAACGAATCTGTTTATAATTCTTATAAAGTGAAAGGATTGCCTCCTACACCGATAGGAAATCCGCCTGTAGAAACTTTTAAAGCAGTGGAAAAAGCAGAAATTACAGATGATCTTTTCTTTTTTACTTACAAAGGAAAGACATATTATTCCAAAACTCATGAAGAACACTTGAAAAAGAGAAAGGAAACAGGGCAGTTAAAATAATAGAATAGAGGATGAAATGTTTAATTTTGGGAAATTAAAAGAGAAAATATATGAAATTGAAAAAAGTAATCTTATAGAAAATGGAGATAAAATATTACTGGCTTTTTCAGGAGGTCCCGATTCGGTATTTTTGTATCGGGTCTTATCTTTTTTTCAGGAGAAATATTCGCTCGAATTGGCATTAATGTACGTAAATCATAATTTGAGACATGATGTGGAAAAGGACTTGGAGTTTGTAAAAAGATTTTCTGAAGAAAATGGCGTGCAATTATACACAGAAAGTGTGAATGTAAATGACTACTCATCGAAAAACCGTAAATCTACCGAACTTGCAGCGAGAGAATTAAGATATTCGGCATTGACGGAAAAAGCCGACGATGTAGGATATGATAAAATCGCCACAGGACACAATCTTGATGATAATGTTGAAACTTTTATATTTCGATTGCTAAGAGGAACTTCAATCAAAGGGCTGAAAGGAATTCCTGAAAAAAGAGAAAATATAATAAGACCGATATTATCTTTTGAAAAAAAGGAAATATTGGACTGTCTGAAGGCTAATAACGAAGAATATATAAAAGATTATACTAATGAACAGAATGACTATACGAGAAACTATATAAGAAATGATATTTTTCCTATGTTTTTACGGATAAATCCTAATTTCAGAAGAAAAATCGATGAACTGATTTCGGAAATAAAAAATAAAGAAAACGGAGAAAATAAAAAAGCCGACTTTGTGAAATATCTGGAAGAAAACGATATAGAGATAAACAGAAGAAAGATCAATCGGATATATTCCAATATTTTTGATGAAGAAGGGAATATCGATAAAAAGGGAACGAGAGAATTTGATTTGGGTCAAAACAGATTTTTGAGAAAAGAATACGGAAATATAGAAATTGTGAAAAAAACCGAAATGTCGGAAAATCAAGATAATTATATAAAGATTTTAAAGATAAATCAAAGTATAGAATGGTACAATTACGAAGTATATCTATGTGATAAATCAGAAATAAACAATCAGTTTTTTTTAAGAAAAAACGGTATTCAATATACTTTTTTAGAATTTAGTGATACCGATCATAAAGAAATAATTATAAGAAAAAGAAAAGAAGGGGATGCAATATTATTAAGTAATCTAGGACACAAAAAAATAAAAAAAATTTTGATAGATGAAAAAATTCCGAAGCAAAAAAGGGATGAAATCCCTGTGATTGAATGCAAAAAAACAGTCGGAAACTCAGAAATAAATCAGATATTGGCAGTAGGAGATATAAAAATATCCGAATATTTAAAAAAAATAAAAGAAGAAGAAATAAATACGATTGAAAAAGGAAAAATGATACTAATAATTGGGAGGAAAAATGGACGATAAAAACAGAGATGATATAAAAAAACGATTGGAAGAACTGAGAAAGCAGAATAACCGTAAAGATAATAACAATAAATCTCCATTCGGAGGTTCTCATGTATTTTTCAGTATAATTATACTGATAGTACTGTCAATTTTGTTTTTCTGGAACGGAAGTATTCCTAATTATTTTCAGCAAAAAAAGGAAGTTCCGTACAGTGAGTTTATAACAAAAGTAAAAAACGGGACATTTAAAGAAGTGACTGAAAAAGATGATAAAATGTTTTCAGAAATTAAAGAGAATAAAAAAAGTACGATATATGTTACCAGAAAAATTACTGAGAGAATAGGACAGGATCCTAATATTATTCAGGCTGTAGAAAATAAAAAAATTACTCTTAATGTTGCTGAACCTTCCACGTCGGGATTAATTTTGGCACTTATAGTAAATGTGCTTCCTGTAGTATTAATGATAGGAATATCAATATATTTTATAAGAAGAATTATGGGAAATTCCCAAGGCGGAGGACCGGGAAATATATTCGGTTTCGGAAAATCGAGAGCAGACAGGCTTGATAAAAAACCTGATGTAAAATTTGATGATGTGGCAGGAGTAGACGGAGCAAAAGAAGAATTAAGAGAAGTAGTAGACTTTTTAAAAAATCCTGAAAAATATACTAAAGCAGGAGCAAGAGTTCCTAAAGGTGTCCTATTATTAGGAAGACCGGGAACAGGAAAAACTTTATTGGCAAAAGCAGTAGCAGGAGAGTCGGGAGCTTCATTTTACACTATTTCGGGATCTGAATTTGTAGAAATGTTTGTAGGAGTAGGAGCTTCGAGAGTAAGAGATCTGTTTGAAAAAGCTAAATCTTCTACACCGTCTATAATATTTATAGATGAAATAGATGCTATAGGTAGAAGAAGAAGTACAGGGAAAAATAGCGGAAGTAATGATGAAAGAGAACAGACGCTGAACCAGTTACTTGTAGAAATGGACGGATTTGAAACAGATACAAAAGTAATAGTAATTGCGGCTACAAACAGAGAAGATATATTGGATCCGGCTTTATTGAGAGCAGGAAGATTTGACAGAAGAATACAGGTAGATGCACCTGATTTACAAGGCAGAATAGCAATATTAAAAGTACACGCAAAAAACAAAAAACTTGCAACTGATGTAAAACTCGAAGATATAGCAAAAATAACTCCGGGATTTGTTGGAGCAGATTTGGCAAATTTATTGAACGAAGCGGCTATACTTGCGGCAAGAAAATCTTCAGATACTATCGTTATGGAAGATTTAGATGAAGCTGTAGATAAAATAGGAATGGGACTGGGACAAAAAAGTAAAATTATTAAACCTGAAGAGAAAAAACTTCTCGCCTATCATGAAGGCGGACACGCTATTATGAGTGAGTTGACACCGGGAGCTGACCCTGTTCATAAAGTAACAATTATTCCGAGAGGAGATGCAGGAGGATTTATGATGCCTCTTCCTGAGGAAAGACTTGTAATGGGAAGTAAGCAGATTTTGGCTAAAATAAAAGTGGCATTCGGAGGAAGAGCAGCAGAAGAATTGGTACTGGATGATATAAGTACAGGAGCTTATTCCGATATTAAACATGCTACAATGTTGGCAAGAAGATATGTGGAAAGTGTGGGAATGAGTAAAAAACTCGGACCTGTAAACCTTGAAAATTCCGATGACGAATTTAGCTTTGTTTCAAATAAAAGTAATGAAACAGCAAGAGAAATAGATTTGGAAATAAGAAAAATATTAAGTGAAGAATACGAAAATACATTGAATACTTTAAGAGAGAATAGAGATAAACTTGACAGAGTTGCAGGATTGTTATTGAAAAAAGAAACAATCACAGGAGATGAAGTAAGAAAAATCATAGCCGGAGCTACAATTGAGGAAGTTTTAAACGGTGAAAAAAATACAGAAGAAAAAGAAGAACAGAATAGTGAAAATAATGATAGTGTTCAATTGAATCAGGAAAATGAGCAGCAGGAAAATAATCAAGCTGAAGAAAAGGCTGCTGAAAATTCTGAAGATGTTCTTTCGAAGAATAATACTGAAGAAACTTATGTTCAGTCAACAGAAGCAGCTGAAAATATTATTGAAAATTATAATCTTGAAGAAGTTGTTAAAAGTGAAGAAGTTTCAGATATAAATGAAACAAATCAGAAAGATGAAGAAGATGAAAATGACAGTCATTCTGGCGACAATGACGAAGAATTTACAGAAGAAAAAGAAGAGAAAAAAATAGAAATTCCTAATTTTATGAAATAATTTGAGGAGATTTTATATGAAAGCACCGGATTTTGAACTACCTGCAGATAACGGAGAAATAATTAAATTAAGTGATTATAAAGGTAAAACGGTCGTACTGTACTTTTATCCTAAAGACAGCACACCCGGCTGTACTCAGGAAGCATGTTCATTCAGAGATAATTTTGAAAGAATTGCAAATAAAGGTGTAACAGTTTTAGGAATAAGCAAAGACAGTATTAAAAAACATAAAAATTTTAAAGAAAAAAATAAATTACCTTTTTTACTTTTGAGTGATGAAAATAACGATGTGTGTGAAAAATACCAAGTATGGAAAGAAAAAATGAATTTCGGTAAAAAATATTTCGGGATAGAACGTTCAACATTTTTAATAGACAACAAAGGGAATATTGTTAAGGAATGGAGAAAGGTAAAAGTAAACGGACATGTAGATGAAGTTTTAAAAGAGATTGAAAATTTAAAATAAAAACTAAAATTTAAACTATTTATCATAGTCGTTGTTTACACTTTTCAAATGTTATGATATAATAATGCTATAGACTAAGGAGCGTAGTATGAAAAAAAATATACGGGTTTATAGCATTTTTTTTATGTTTTTATTTGTAACAGTAAATATTTTTTCTGCCAAAGAAAATACAAATAACGGAAAAACAATAGATTTTGTAGAAAAATTCCGACTGGAACAAATAATTGATGAAAAGTTAAAGTTCTTTTTTTCAGCTATAAGAAATCATAATAACAAATATGTTAAAATGTTACTTAATACAGAAGAGAATCGTCAAGCGATAAAAAAAAGAGAATTAAAATTGACAGATGAAAAAAATAACAAAAGAGTATACGGTGTCGATTTGGAATTGGAAGTATTTCCTTTATATGATGAGAAGGAAGTTCTTATAGATGTAAATTCCAGGGACAGATACGGATATACCCCTATAATTGTGGCAATAGAGTCGGGAAACAACGAAATTCTTAAACTTCTGATTGAAAATGGAGCCGATTTGAGAGAAAAACATCCGGTATTCGGAAGGCTTACTTTACATACTGCCTGTTATTTCCAAAATGAAGAGGCAGCCGAAATTCTGTTAAAAGCTGATCCGAGTCTCGTAAATACTAAAAGCGGAACAGACGGTTGGACACCTTTACAGGACGCAACTTTAAGGTCAAATACAAGATTGGTAAAACTGCTTTTATCATACGGAGCAAATCCGATGATAAAAGACGATAACGGAGGAACTGCCATAGATATGGCTACTCAATTTGGAAAAGGAGAAATAGTAAAACTTTTAAGAGATAAAGTAAAAGAAATAAGAAAAGAAAATTATTAATATTGTGATTAAAAAAATTATATATAAGGAGAGCAATATGAAAAGATTGACAGGAATAGGAGCTTCCGAAGGAGTTTCTATAGGGAAAGTGTTACTTTTTATTGAGGAGGAAATGGTTATACCTCAAGAAAAATCCGAATCTACAATCGAATCGGAATTGACAAAATTGGATGAGGGGTTAAAAAAATCCAAAACACAATTAATTGCGATTAGAGAAAAAGTAAAAGAAAAAATGGGAGAAGACAAAGCTTCGATTTTTGACGGGCATATAATGCTTCTTGAAGATGAAGATTTGATTATGGAAGTTCAGGAAAAAATAAAAGGGGAAGGAATGCCTGCAGCAAAAGCCTTGAACGAAGGAATAGAAGAGTATTGTGAAATGATTTCTCAATTGGATGATCCTTACTTGAGAGAAAGAGCTGCTGATTTGAAAGACATCGGGAAAAGATGGATTAAAAATTTGTTAGGTATGAAAATTTATGATTTAAGTAATCTTGAACCCGGAACTATTGTTGTTACTTATGATTTGACACCTTCAGATACTGCACAACTTGATTTGGAAAACTGTGCAGGATTTATAACTGAAATAGGGGGAAAAACTGCTCACTCGGCAATAATGGCAAGATCCCTTGAGTTGCCGGCAGTAGTGGGTGTAAAAGGAATACTTGGAGAAGCTAAAGACGGGGATACGGTCGTAATGGACGGAGAAGCCGGAGAGTTATTTTTAAATCCTCCTGCTGAAATTATAACAGAATACAAAGAAAAAAGTGAAGTTATAAAAAAAGAAAAAGAAGAATTGAAAAAATTAATAAATGAAGATGCAATTACACCTGACGGAAGAAAAGTGGATATCTGGGGAAATATCGGAAAACCTGATGATGTTGATGCGGTTATAGAGGCGGGAGCTACAGGAGTAGGATTATACAGAACTGAATTTTTATTTATGAATTCGGATCATTTTCCTACTGAAGAAGAACAGTATCGTGCATACAGAGTAGTTGCAGAAAAAATGAAAGGAAAACCTGTAACTATAAGAACTATGGATATAGGTGGAGATAAAGAACTTCCTTATCTTGATTTGCCGAAAGAATTAAATCCTTTCTTGGGATATAGAGCAATAAGAATATCGTTGGAAAATAAAGATATGTTTAAAACTCAGTTGAGAGCTATATTAAGAGCATCTCAATACGGTCAAATAAAAATAATGTATCCTATGATAAGTTCTATTAACGAAATCAGAAAAGCCAACGCTATTTTGGAAGAATGTAAAAAAGAACTTGATGAAATAGGAAAAGTATACGACAGAAATATAAAAGTGGGAATAATGGTTGAAACTCCTTCTACTGCTATAATTGCCTATAAATTTGCAAAAGAAGTGGATTTCTTCTCAATAGGAACAAATGACCTGACTCAATATTTCCTTGCTGTAGATAGAGGGAATGAAATGGTTTCCACATTGTATAATTCATTTAATCCGGCAGTGTTGGAAGCTATACAGAAAGTAATAGATGCTGCTCATGATGCAAATATAAATGTAAGCATGTGCGGAGAATTTGCAGGAGATAAAAAAGCGACTAAATTGCTTTTAGGAATGGGACTTGATTCATTCAGTATGAGTGCTTCTTCTACATTGCAAGTTAAGAAAACTATAAGAAGCAGTAACTATGAAGATGCACAAAAATACAGAGATTTAATTTTACAACAAAATACACCTGAAGAGGTTTTGGAACATTTATTACCATAAAGTATTTGTTTTTAGGGGATGAAACATCCCCTAAGACCCCTTTTCAGCCCCAAATTTTACATGCTCAAAAATACACGTGAGCTATGAAAGCAAAAAAGATGCTTTCATAACGCTCACTAACACATTTTTTTCGCTGTAAAATCTGAAGGCTGATTTTTTTGTTTTTCCGACATTAAAATTTTAGTCGATTAGTTTTTGTTGATTTTTTTGAGAAAAGTAGGATAATTCTTATCTTATTTTAAGTTTTCTTTGTTATAATAAAACACGATAATTTATATAAAAATAAGGGAGGAATATATATGGATCATAAAGTTGTGTTATTTTTAGTTGAAGGATTTGAAGAAATTGAAGCAATGGCACCGATTGACTTAATGAGAAGAGCAGGAATAACAGTGGATACAATTTCTATCACAAAAGAAAAGAATGTTATAAGTTCGAGGGGAGTAACAGTTCTCACTGATAAAATAATAGATGAAATAAATTTTGAAGAATATGAAATGATAGTTTTACCGGGAGGTCCGGGAACTGATAATTATATGAAATCGGATAAATTGAGAGAAAAATTGAAAGAATTTTCTATTGAGAAAAAAGTTGGGGCAATATGTGCAGCTCCTACAATATTATCAGCATTGGGATTATTGAAAGGCAAAAAAGCGGTATGCTTTCCTTCATGTGAAAGTGAAATAATAAAAGACGGTGCAATTTTGGAAGTAAAAAATGTAGTAAAAGATGGAAATATCATAACAGGAAGAGCTGCAGGAACAGCAATTGACTTTGCTTTGGAGATAATAAAAGAACTGGTTGGAGAAGAGAAAGCTGAAAAGATTGCGAGTCAGATAGTATATAAATCATAAACAAAAATTATCCGAGAATAATTAAAACATAAATAATTTATATCTTTTAAAAAACACAATATATTGTGTTTTTTTTTATTTGCTCTCCCATATAATACAAAAAAATAAAAAACACTTGTTAGAAAAAGATATCAAAGAAAAAAATAATTGAAAATTTTAAAAAATAAGGTTATATTATAGAAGTGGTAAAAAGTGGAGAAAAGTGGTAAAGAGTGGAAAAGTTGTTAAAAACGTTGAAAATACTAGCTAAATAAAACACTGGAAGAAAGATTAGGGAAAAAGTAAAGAAAAAATTAGGAAAGATTATGAAATTTAAAAGGTTAGAAAAAAATTAGGTTGAAAATTAAGGAAGTTATTAAAAAAGTTATTTAAGGAAAAGGTGGCTACTATGTTTATGGGAGAGTTTTCCTGTAAGGTAGATAACAAAGGCAGACTTATGCTGCCCGTTAAATTCAGAGAACAGCTGGGTGAAGGGGAATTTGTTATTACCAGAGGGTTGGACAATTGTATAGATTTGTTTCCCATAGAAGAATGGGAGCACAGAATGGAAAAGCTGAAACAGTTGAAAACTACAAACAGTAATCATAGAGCCTATCAGCGTTTTATATTATCGGCAGCCACAAAATTAACTTTAGACAGTCAGGGGCGTTTAAATTTACCTTCATCTCTTATAGGACATGCAGAAATTTCTAAAAATGCCACTGTAATGGGAAGTGATGATCATATAGAAATATGGTCTGAAGAAAAATGGAACGACTATATTAATCAAAAAAGCGGAATTATTGAAGATATAGTTGACGGAATGGATTTTTAAATTATTTGGTAAAGAAAGGAGCTTAAAGTGGAGTATCATAAACCGGTTTTATTTGATGAAGTTATGGAAAATATAATAACAAAAGAAAAAGCAATTTATGTTGATTGCACTTTGGGCGGAGGCGGTCATACCGAAGGGATTTTAAAAAGTTCCTCTGACGATTCTAAAGTTATTGCCATAGATCAGGACATTGAAGCAATTAATTTTGCAAAAAAAAGACTGGAAAATTACGGAAATAAAATGGAAATTTTTCAGGATAATTTCAGAAATATTGATACTGTAGTATATTTTGCAGGATTTAATAAAGTAGACAGAATACTTATGGATATAGGAGTTTCGTCAAATCAGCTGGATAATATTGAAAGGGGTTTTTCCTATAAATATGAAGCTAAGCTTGATATGAGAATGAATAAGGAACTTTCTGTAAGTGCTTATGATGTAGTAAATAAATTTGCCGAAAAAGAAATAGCCGATATTATATATAAATACGGAGAAGAACCGAAATCGAGAAAAATAGCGAAAAACATAGTGGAATACAGAAAAAATAAAAATATAGAAACGACTGTCGAATTGTCGGATATAGTCATAAAATCAATCGGAAAGAGTATGAAAAAGCATCCTTCCAAAAGAACTTTTCAAGCGATAAGAATATTTGTGAATAAAGAACTTGAAGTTTTAGAGGAAGCGTTGGATAAAGCAGTTAATTTGTTAAATAAAGGCGGGAAGCTGCTTGTGATAACTTTTCATTCTCTTGAAGACAGAATGGTAAAAGAGAAATTCAGAAAATATGAAAATCCGTGCGTATGTCCGCCGGAATTGCCGGTTTGTGTATGCAAAAAAGAAAGTTTAGGAAAAATTGTTACGAAAAAGCCTATTACAGCAAAAAATGAGGAATTGGAGATAAATAATAGAGCTCATTCGGCAAAACTGAGAATATTTGAAAGGAGTTAGAACATGAATAAGAAAAAATTACAAATGATAGAATTTCCAAGTATTTCACATACAATAAAAAAATATGACAACTTTCAAAACGAAGTAATAATCACTGTTCCCCGAAGAGTTCAACCGAAAGTAAAGAAAAGAACCGTTGTTAAAGTAAAAGGATGCAGTATTCCTGCTGTTGTTGCGGCATTTATTTATGTTGTACTGATTGTATCAATGTTAATGGGAAGAATGTGGATGACATACACTGTTTCCAATTTAGGTATTGAAAAAACAAATGTTGAAAATAAATTGAACGAATTGAAAAAAGAAGTTGATACCCTTGAAAATACTTATATATCGAATTTTGATTTGAAACAGGTAGAGGAAAAATCAAAGGAATTAGGTTTTGTGCCGAATAATGATATGAAGTATGTTAAAATAAATAATTAGAGTTATTTTCTATGGTTTTATTCCCGTATTATTTAAGACGTGCTGTTTTTAGAAATACGGGAATTTTTTTGAAAACTGAAATTTTTTATATTTTAGCTATTCAAAAATCAAATAGCAAGATAAAAAAAGCGTTGACACGAGAAAATAAAAGTGATAGAATAAAAAATGACTTGTGGGTCATTTTGAAATAAAAATTTAAGAAAGCAAAAAAACGAAAATGTGGTATAATTATAACGTATAGGTTAATTTGCTGCAAACAAAATTCTGAAAAAGGAGGAAATAAATTTGGCAAAAGAAGTATTGGAAAAAATTAAAAGTACTGAAAAAGAAGCTGATGAAATTATTATAAAAGCTAATGAAAATGCTAAAAACATCTTGAAAGATATTGATAAAAAAATAAAAGATGACAGTGAAAAAATAATTTTTGATGCTCAACAGGAAATTAAAGAGCAGGAAGAGAAAACAGTAGAAGAAGTCAATAAAGATGTCGAGTTTCTTCTGAATAAAGAAAGAGAAAGCCTGAAAAGCATTTTGGATATTGATGAAGGCAAAATGAATGAAATAGTGAATTTATTAGCAGAGAGGATTGTGAAATAAATAATGGCA